>NZ_JBDOHS010000006.1:0-185833 GCF_039832105.1 Dorea sp. YH-dor226
TATAGATGCTTTTTGACGTAAATACCACTATTTTTGTAACAAAAAACTTCCACCCAGTGGAATTTAATCCTACAAGGTGGAAGTAAGTCTTACAAAGTGGAATTAACTTTTACAAGTGACCATTTTGTTTTAATTTTTCTCAGATCCATCTCTCGTATCTTTTTACGGATCGGAAGTACAAAAGACGGAGACACCGACAGCTCATCAATTCCCATATCAAGGAACGTCTCTGTCAGGCTCATATCTGCTCCGAGCTCGCCACAGATTCCTACCCAGCATCCATGCTGATGTCCATTCTCGATTGTCTGCCGGATCATCCGAAGAACTGCCGGATGATGAGAATCATAGATAGAATCAAGCTTACTGTTCTGCCGGTCGATTGCCAGGGTATACTGTGTCAGATCATTGGTTCCGATGCTGAAGAAATCCACTTCTTCTGCCAGAAGATCACTGATCATGACTGCTGCCGGAGTCTCAATCATTATGCCCTGCTCCACTTCACCATATGCGATGCCCTGCTCGTCCAGCTCTCTTTTTACCTCCGCCACGATCTCTTTGATGCGGCGCACCTCATCCACGGAGATGATCATCGGATACATGATCGCAATATTTCCGTATGCACTTGCACGGAATAATGCGCGCAGCTGCGTCTTGAAGATCTCTGTTCTCTCCAGACAGATACGAATTGCACGAAATCCCATAGCCGGGTTCTCTTCATGTGCAATCTGGAAATAATCCGCCTGTTTGTCAGCGCCGATATCCAGTGTCCGCACAATCACCTTTTTTCCGGCCATATTTTCTGCAACCGTCTTATACGTCTGGAACTGCGTCTCTTCATCCGGATAATCCGATGACTCCAGATACAGGAATTCACTTCGGAACAGACCGATTCCTGCCGCATCATTGGCAAGCACACTGGCGATATCCTTCACACTGCCGATATTGGCATACAGACGGATGGACTTTCCATCCAGCGTGACATCTTCTTTTCCCTTTAATTCTGACAACAGCTCTCTTGCACGGATGTCCTCTTCCTGACGCGCCTTCATCTGACTTAAGATCTCATCCTCCGGATCTACGTACAAGGTTCCGGAATAACCGTCTACCACTGCCAGTCTGCCGTTCCAGGCCTCCCGGATCTGAACACCGATCAGCGCAGGAATATTCATGGTTCTCGCAAGAATCGCCGTATGGGAATTGGCTGATCCGTGCTCGGTAACAAAAGCCAGGAGTTTTTCCTTGTCCATCTGTACCGTCTCACTCGGTGCAAGATCATCCGCCACAATGATTACCGGTTCTTCTCCGATATCACCGCCGTTCTCACGCCCGCTTAAGATATTGACCAGACGTTCGGATATGTCTTTTACATCCGCTGCTCTGGCTCTAAAATAATCATCATCCATATCTGCAAACATCTTTGCAAAGTTGTCTCCTGTTGTGGCAACGGCAAACTCTGCATTGACCTGCTGTGTCTCAATGATGTTGATGATGGAATCCACATAGTCATCATCTTCCAGCATCATAGCATGCACTTCGAAGACAGCTGCATTCATCTCGCCCACTTCTTTTACTGCCTTTTCATACAGCGCATTCAACTGTTCCATTGCTTTCTGTCTTGCAGCCTCATATCTTCCGATCTCCGATGCGGTATCTTCAATCCTTGTCCGCTTTACAGACTGCTCCCCTTTCTGATAGAAAAGGATTCTTCCGATTGCAATGCCTTTGTATATCGATTTTCCAGTATATACTTCCATACCTGTGCTCCAATCTTACAGATTCTCTTTGAAAAATGTCTCCATAGCTGCTGCTGCCACTTCTTCATCAGCACCTTCTACTTCTACTGTCACTTCTTCTCCACATTTTACTCCCAGTCCCATGAGAACCATCAGTTTTCTGGCATCTGCTTTCTTCTCTCCCTTTACGATTGTAATGGAAGATGCATATTTTTTTGCTTCCTTTACAAGCATTCCTGCCGGTCTTGCGTGAATTCCTACTTTGTCTGTGATTACGTAATTAAATGTTTTCATAATATCATTCTCCTTTTTTCTTTTTTAATCTTCTTTTCCGGTATCCAGCTCATCACTTGCCACTCTTTCGATATGCATTGCCAGATACCCGACCTCTACTTCTTCCAGCGCACATCCCAGACTGTGCCCGACCTGTCTGCAGACACTTTCTGCCATCTGATATGCCTCCGGAAATTTGATCTTCATATAATCATTCATATTGACCTTCAGCTTCTCACCGCTCATAGCACGCGCTACCATATATCGGATATGATTCATCAGACGATTATAGGAAAGAGAAGCCACATCGATGGACTTTCCGACGGTCTGCTCCACCAGAGAGATACATTCCCTTACTGCTCTTGCCATCTGCATTGCCTGTGATACCTTCTCATCATCAATTGCAGAATGTATATGAAGCGCAACGTATCCGACCTCGTCATCATCAATCTGGATACCCATCCGTTTCTCCAGAAGCGGCCGGATCTTTTCCGCTGCCTTAAATTCCATATGGAACAGAATCCGGATATCCTCCGTCAGAGGATTGCTGATCTGCTCGTAATTCTTAATTCTCTGTACTGCAAATGCAATATGATCTGCCAGTGGGAACAGTACATTGCGGTCAATCCGGCCAAATATCTTTTCTGCCTCATTTAACACTTCATTCGTGATCTCAAGAAATTCCGGTGCTACCGACTGAACGATCTCTCTGGCGTCACCGCGCTCTGTATATTCCTTCAGTGAATATACCCGGTCTTCCGGTCTGGTCTCAATTCTTTCACTTACCTTTTTACCGAATCCGATTCCTTTTCCCATGATCAGGCATTCCTGATGTTCTCTCTCGCTGATCGCAATGACTGTATTATGATTTAATACTTTTTTTATCCTGTACATCTCATTCCCCACTTACATTTCATTTCTTATCTTCTTATTCGCAGATATCCACTGCAAACAGTGCTTCTCCCGCCTGAATCTCCCCGTCTCTGATCAGACGAATCTTCTGGTTATCCTCAAGCTCCGTACAAAGGATTGGTGATACCAGAGAAGGCGCATGTGCTTTCAGATAATCCAGATCCAGCTTCAGCATCGGATCTCCCTTCTTTACCTTCTGACCATTCTCTACAAACACTTCAAATCCCTCGCCGTCAAGCTTCACCGTATCAATTCCGACATGAATCAGAAGACTGATTCCGGAATCCGTCTGGAAACCAATTGCGTGCCTGGTGTCAAATACAAAGCATACTTCTCCGTCTTCCGGTGCTCTTACGATTGCATCCTCCGGTGTAACGACCGCTCCGTCCCCCATCATGCGCTTTGCAAATGCTTCATCCGGCGCCGTCGAAAGATCTGCCGCCAGTCCTGTGATCGGACTTGAGATCTCAATGGTCTTTACTACCTTCTGTTCTTTTTCTTCCGTTACTGCTTCTTCAACGGCTTCCTGTACCTCTTCTTCCGTATATTCCTCATCCGGCGCTGTCTCCAGATAATCCTCGAGATTGGACTTGATCACCGTTACCCGCGGTCCGTAGATGATCTGAACACCATTTCCTTTGTGTACGACACCGGAAGCGCCTGTAGCCTTCAAAAGTGCATCATTTACCAGTTCTGCCTTGTACACCGTACAGCGAAGTCTGGTTGCACAGCAGTCCACATCAGAGATATTCTTCTTGCCGCCAAGTCCGCGACAGATGCTCTGTGAAAGTTCATCCACAGAAGATCCGCTTCCTGCAGATTCTCCTTTCTTTCTTGCTTCCACGTCGCTTCTTCGATATAACTTCACCTCTTCACTGTCATCTCTTCCCGGAGTCTTCAGATCCATTTTTCGGATCAGGAATCCAAACAGGAAATAATATACGATAAAGTATACAACTCCCACGATGACGATCCAGATCCAGCTGGTCTTTTCATTGCCCTGAAGGACACCAAAGAGGAACATGTCGATCATACCTCCGGAGAATGTCATACCTACACCGACATTAAATACATGCATCAGCATATATGCAAGTCCTGCAAACACACAATGGATTCCATAAAGGAGCGGTGCCACAAACAGGAAGGTAAATTCCAGAGGTTCCGTGATACCGGTCAGCATGGAAGTCAGTGCTGCTGAAAGCAGAAGGCCTCCAACTTCTTTTCTCTTTTCCGGCTTTGCGCATTTGTACATTGCAAGTGCCGCTCCCGGGAGTCCGAAGATCATCAGCGGGAATTTACCGGACATGAATCTCGTTGCAGATACTGCAAAATGTTCTACCGTCGGGTCTGCCAGCTGAGCAAAAAAGATATTCTGAGCTCCTTCCACTGCCTGGCCCGCAACCTCCAGCGTTCCGCCAAGTGCAGTCTGCCAGAACGGGAGATAGAACACATGATGCAGACCGAACGGAATTAACAGACGTTCCATCAATCCGTACAGCCAGGTTCCAAAATATCCGGAATTCAGAACCACATCTCCTACTGCATAGATACCGCCCTGGATCACCGGCCAGATAAAGTACATGGCAATTCCCACTCCTGTATATACCAGAGAGCATATGATCGGCACGAATCTGGTGCCTCCAAAGAAGGACAATACCTGCGGAAGTTCAATCTTATAATATCTGTTGTGAAGAGCCGCAACTCCCAGTCCGACGATGATACCTCCGAACACACCCATCTGAAGAGAAGTAATTCCGCATACGGACGTCGTTGCGCCTTCCAGCATACTCTCCGTTCCTCCTCCGATCTCAATCATGGCTCCGATCGAAGCGTGCATGATAAAGAACGCGATCACGGCTGCAAGCGCTGCAACTTCTTTTTCCTTCTTTGCCATACCGATTGCCACACCCATGGCAAATATCAGTGGCAGATTCGCAAATACAATATTTCCTGCATCTTTCATAACCAGGAAGATGGCGTGAAATACCGTTCCTTCTCCCAGAACCCCCTGCAGTCCGTACGCCGCAAGCATGGTTTCATTACTGAAGGAGCTTCCGACTCCCAGCAACAGCCCGGCTACAGGAAGAATTGCGATCGGCAGCATAAATGATCTTCCCACACGCTGCAATACACCAAAAATTTTGTCTTTCATCTCTTTTCTCCTTTTCCACTTCTGCCGGAACACCTCTGTGTGTCTGCGGATGGGTTCCTTTTTTCTATCATTATAGTACAAAAAAAGGCATTAACACACATAAATATCCCTTGCATTTATGTATAGTTAATGCCTCGTTCTTCAAAACAAGTAACATGCTATCACTAGATATTAACTTATCACCGCACATTTTATTTGTCAAGCAGTTTTCTCTTCCGGAACGCAAAAAAATTAATATCTCGCGCACACTCTTGTCAGATGACGGATCCTGTCAATCAGATCTTCTGTAAAAGCATCCTTCTTCATTCTCCACATCCAGTTACCCCCCAGTGTAGACGGTGTATTGATCCTCGCCTCTTTTCCGAGTCCCAGATAATCCTGTACCGGTATGATACAGGTATCTGCCACACTTCGCATGGCAAGACCGATATAATCCCATGCAATCTCTTCCTCCGGAGTAAAACGATTGCCCAGATATTCCAGCGCCATCTCCTTGTCTTCCGGCGCAAGAACTTCGTACCATCCTCTGACGGTATCGTTATCATGCGTCCCTGTATAGACCACACAATTTCTCTCATAATTATGCGGAAGATAATCGCTGTCTTCCCGGGAATCAAATGCGAACTGAAGAACCTTCATGCCCGGATAACCACTGTCCGCCAGAAGCTTTCTTACACTTTCTGTCAAAAATCCCAGATCTTCCGCAATGATCGGAAGGTCTCCAAGCTCTCTTCGGATCGCATGGAACAGCTCCATGCCCGGTCCCGGCATCCATGCCCCATGCTCCGCCGTCTTATCTCCATACGGAATCGAATAATATTCATCAAAGCCACGGAAGTGATCGATCCGGATCACATCGTAGAGCTTAAAACAACCTGCAATTCTCTGGATCCACCACGCATACCCCGTTTCTTTATGGTATTCCCAGTCATAGAGCGGATTCCCCCAGAGCTGACCGGTTGCGGAAAATCCATCTGGCGGACATCCGGCAACTGCGACCGGCAGATTCTTCTCATCCAGCTGGAACAGCTTTGGATTCGCCCAGGTATCTGCACTGTCAAACGCCACATAGATCGGAATATCACCGATGATCTGAATCCCCTGTTCATTGGCATATGCTTTCAGAGCTGTCCACTGAACCGAAAACAGATACTGCTGATATTCATAGAAAGCAATCTCATCTGCCAGTTCTTCCGTGTACCGCTCCATAGCCTCCGGCTGCCTGAGACGAATATCCTCATCCCAATTGTCCCAGCTCTTTCCTCCAAACCGATTCTTCACTGCCATATAAAGGGCATAATCCCGAAGCCAGAACTTCTCTCTTTCCACAAAGTCTACATACGCAGACTCCTGTAACCCTCCGGACTCTTTCGCCCGATGATAGGCAATTCTTAACACATCAAACCGCGCATGGTACAGCTTTTCGTAGTTGATGGCCGTCTCATCCTCTCCGAAATCAGCCGCATCACACTCTTCTCTGGTGAGCATTCCTTCTTCGATCAAAGTCTCCAGATCGATAAAGTAAGGGTTGCCTGCAAATGTAGAAAAAGACTGGTACGGAGAATCTCCATAACCAGTTGGTCCCAGTGGCAGGATCTGCCACTGGGACTGTCCGGACTTTTTCAGGATATCTGCAAAATGATATGCTTCTTTTGAAAAGCAGCCAATACCATAGGAACCTGGCAATGCCGATATCGGCATCAACATTCCACTTTTTCTCATGTCATCTATCCTCCAAGTATATTTCATATTCCTATTTTAACCCTTAACAGCTCCGGCCGCAACACCTTTGATGATGTGTTTCTGGCAGGACAGATAGAAGATGATAACCGGAATAATCGCAAGGATAAGAGCCGCCATAATTGCACCCATATCCACACGTCCGTAGCTTCCCTTCATGTACTGGATGATGATAGAGATCGTCTTATATTTATTCAGATCCAGTACCAGATATGGAAGCAGGAAGTCATTCCAGATCCACATGGTCTCCAGAATACCAACGGAGATATAAGTCGGTTTCATGATCGGAAGTACTACAGAGAAGAAGGTACGAAGCGGTGTACATCCGTCGATCATGGCAGCTTCCTCAATTTCAAGCGGAATCGATTTGACGAATCCACAGAACATGAAGACCGCAAGTCCGGCTCCGAATCCCAGATAGATGATGATGATTCCCCACGGGGTATTCAGTCTGGTACGGTCCGCAATCAGAGAAAGTGTGAACATCACCATCTGGAACGGAACAACCATGGAAAATACACATAACAGATACATCGTCTTTGTAAATCTGGTATTAACTCTTGTAATATACCATGCGCACATGGAGGTACAGATCAGGATCACCAACACAGATCCGACCGTAATAAATACCGTCCATCCAACTGCACTCAACAGCTGATATTTGTCGATCGCAGCAAGATAGTTATCCATGCCTACGAATGTCTTTTCCGTCGGCAGGGTAAATGGTTCTTTGTTGATAAATACTTTTTTCTTAAAGGAATTGATGAGCACGATCAGGATCGGCAGAATATAGATCACACCAAGAATCGTAAATATACCGGTTCCGGCCCAGCTTAATTTGTTTTTCCACTTCATTTACTGCTGCACCTCCTTTGAACGTGTTGCTCTCAACTGCAGCATACCGATTGCCACTACAAGCAGGAAGAAAAGTACTGCCTTCGCCTGTCCGACACCTTCCCATCCGGTACGTCCATAGAATGTATTGTAGATATTGAGTGCCATCATTTCTGACATCTTCGACGGTTCACCTGCTGTCAGTGACAAGTTCTGGTCAAAGAGCTTGAATCCGTTGGTAATGGACAGGAATACACAGATCGTAATAGACGGCATCATCATCGGAACAGTCACTTTCCACAATCTCTGCCAGCTGGTCGCCCCGTCGATCTGTGCTGCTTCCAGTACATCTCCCGGAATGGACTGAAGACCGGCAATGTAGATGATCATCATATAACCTATCTGCTGCCAGCTTACCAGGATGATCAATCCCCAGAAACCAAGCCACTCATTTAATTTCAGTGCTGTATTATAATTGGACAGGATTCCGTCAAAGATCAGCTGCCAGATATAACCAAGCACGATACCTCCGATCAGGTTTGGCATGAAGAAAATGGTACGGAAGATGTTGGTTCCTCTCATTTTCTGAGTCAGCGCCATGGCAAGCGCAAATGCAAACACATTGATCACTACCAGAGATACAACCGCAAATAAAGCGGTGTACCAGAACGAATGTCTGAAAACCGTATCTTGAAATGCTTTTATGTAATTTGAAAAACCTACAAACTTTGCGTCTGTAACTGTCGTAAACTTACAGAACGAAAGCCAGATTCCCATGATAAACGGGACAATAAAGCCGAGTGTAAACGCACAGAATGTTGGGAGTACGAATATCGGCATATAACGTTTCATGGCCTTTTCCACAAAATCGCCCTCCTTCTCAAAAAGCGGCGGGCGAACAATCTCGCCCGCCGCATCCTTTATGCTTTGCCTTTTGTCAGAACACCTTATCCTCGAACAGATTATTCAGCAGCTGCTGCCTCTGTTGCCCATCCATCTACGAATGCGGATACAACTGCATCCCAGTTTGCATCTGTCTGATCAGCTGCATATGCTGTAAGAGCAGATCCTACACCGTTCTTCCACTCTTCAGACGGCATTGTAGAGAAGTTCCATGATACAGGAGTCTTTCCTTCTTCAAGATATTTGTTTGCTTCATTTACAAGTACGTTGTCAGATTCCAGGTTAGATTTGAATGGAATTACGAATCCCATATCTTTGCACATTGCTTCTACACCTGTCTCAGATGTTACACACCAGTTGATGAAGTCCAGTGTTGCCTGAATATCTTCCTCAGAAGCTTTGGAGTTTACACACCAGTAGTTCTCTGTACCGGTACATACACCCTGATCTTCTTCGCCTTCTACGCCGATGTAGATTGGAAGGATTCCAAGATTCTCGTCGCCAAGATCAGCTACATCGTTATAAGCCCATGTACCATTCTGATAGAAAACTGCTTCCTCTGTTACGAATTCTGCTACAGCATCATCACCTGTCTTTGTGGACAGAAGTTTCGGATCACAGGTAGCATTGTTGATGTACAGATCCCAGATCTGACGATAGTTGTCAAGGTAGGTGCCTTTGATTGCATCTGTGTTGTCAATTCCATCTGCTTTATATTCATAGTAGATCGGAAGGTTTGCAAGATGTGTCTTGAATCTCCAGTCAGAAGATCCGTCCATACCAGCGGATGTGAATGCAGAGAATCCAAGTTCATCTTTACGTGCTGTGATATCTTCTACTACTTTCTTGAAGCTGTCAAAGTTTGTGATATCATCTGCTGTATATCCAGCCTCTTCCAGAAGTGCTTTGTTGTAAATAATTCCGTAGTTTTCGATAACATATGCGATACCAAGTGTCTGATCTCCGTCTTTCAGAGCGAAGCTGTCATCTGTCAGTTCTCCGGCAATATCAGATCCGGACAGATCATAGCAGTAATCTTTCCAGCTTGCAAGACCAACCGGTCCGTTTACCTGGAATAATGTAGGAGCGTCTGTCTTAGCCATCTCTGACTTCAGTGTCTTCTCATACTCTCCGGAAGCTGCTGTAAGAACCGTTACCGGAACTCCTGTCTCATCAGTATATGCTTCAGCCAGAGCCTGCCACTGCTCGTCTGCTTCTGGTTTGAAGTTCAGATAATATACCTTTCCGGAAGCTTCCTTATCCCCTGATCCCTCATCAGAAGATGATGATGAACTTCCGCAGCCTGCCAACATACCAACTGCCATAGCCGCAACAAGTAAAATTGATACAACTTTACGCTTTTTCATAATGTTTACCTCACCTTTCCAAACATTGTTTTCTTTGTTGTGAGTACATCATATCAGTTGTCGCGTAAAAAGCTGTATCAATTAAAAAACCTAAAATACAAAAAAATATACTCTTCTATTGTTCTTCTTCATACTGCCGGATGCTCTCATCCGCTTTCTTTACAAACTCTTCCGGGGACATCTTTCCCTGTGCAAGATCCGGCAGGCATTCTCCCAGCGTCTCTTCCTGCAGAATAGAATTCCATTTCACCTGATAGTTCGGAACAATCTGTGGTTCCTCCGTAAATGCATCAATATAATCCTGCAGCAGCTGACGGTCCGTCTTTCCATCCAGTTTCAGCAGCTTACTCTTTTCTTCCATATTGAAGATCGTCCGGAATTTCAGAAATGCAATCGCACCTTCCTTTATCTCATCACTGTATGTAGCAACTACAGCCCACCCAAATGTCTCAGGAGATGAGATCAGCTTATTCCCCGGAAATGCAGAAAACCTTACATTTTCCACAAACTCTTCCGGAATCTTATCGATCATCCAGTAGCCGTTTGGGATCATCGCAACCTTCCCGGACACGAAATTCGTATAAGCGACATCAAAATCCGTATGCATGGCATCCTCGGTCGTATATGAGAACAACTTCTTTAGCGTATCGGCCAGATGCAGTCCGTTCTCATTCTGATAGCTGTCCGGATATAACTGCTTCATGAACTGAGCTCCTTCTTCGGAATCAGCCAGCTCTGCCGTTGCCAGGAGCATGGGCGCCCAGCCTGTTCCTTCCGTGTGAAGTCCCAGCGGAGTGATCCCCTGCGCCTTCAGTCTGTCACAACACTCCCAGAATTCTTCCCAGGTCTCCGGGAACTCCTCAATTCCCGCCTGTTCGAACAGGCTCTGATTCCAGAAGACGCCGGAGCAGGAAAATGCAGTTGTACTGAGTGGTCCCAGATAGATACTTCCATCCGATTCGGTACATGCCTCCAGAACAGCCGGTTCTACGATCCGGTTCCACTCTGAATCCTCCTGTATATATGGAGCCAGGTCTACCAGCCTCTCTTCTTCGATCATCATCTGATAGAAAGAGGGCAATAGGCGCAAATCCGTGATGACCGCCGGAAGCTCATCCGTCACATTCTGTCGTTTCAGATTCTTGCGGTATTCCTCTTCCGTCTCCATAATCCATTCCACATCAATCTGATATCTGCCCTGGTAGGCTTTATTAAATGCTTCTACCACTTCCTGCTCATTCTTTTTTCCCGTGGTCGGATCTACCGTCAGTATCATGGGAATCCGGATCTCTTCCGACGGACTCTCTGCCTGCTTTTTTTCCCTGCCTGCACAACCCGCAATGCTGATCAGCATTGCGCACAGAATTATGGCTGCAATCGCACGATTATAGTTCATCATTTTCCGTCCCATCCACCGGAAGCTGAATGACACATTCCGTTCCTTCTTTCTGAACTTCATAAGCAAAACCTACATCCTCTCCATATTTCAGCCGAAGCCTGGTAATGATATTCACAACACCATATCCATGCTGTTTATCAGGAAAACATTCTTTCATCTCCGTCACAGGCAGTGTACCAAGCGCATTGATCTTTTCTGCCGTCTCTGCTTCCATCGGTGTCCCGTTATTATAGACTGCCAGAATCAGCTTTCCGTCGACCTCCTTTACGCGGATCCGTATCAGACCACCTTCATAGATATCACAAAAGCCATACTTGATCGCATTTTCCACCAGTGGCTGCAGAACCAGCTTCAGTACCCACCGGTTCTTTGCGTCTACCTGACAGTCGATCTCATAACGGAAGAGATTCTCGTTGCGGATCTGCTGGATCTCCATGTAACTCTTCACATTCTCCAGCTCATCTTCCACTGTTACCATATCTCTGCCTTTACTCAGAGACAATCGGAGATATCGGGAAAGTGCCTGTATCATCTTCATGGTCGTCTCCTCCCCGTTGATCCTTGCCAGCATATAGATCGTATCCAGTGTATTATACAAAAAGTGTGGATTGATCTGGCTGATCAACATATTCAGTTCACTGGTTCGAAGCTCTTTCTCCTGGCTCTTGATCTCCAGAAGCAGCTGTTCGATATTCTCCAGCATCTTATTATATGATTCTCCGATGTTATCCAGCTCCGTATTCGTATGAATATCCACCGTCCTGGTAAAATCCTGTCCGTCAAACTCAGTCATTGCATCACTGATCTTCTTGATCGGTCTTGTAAAGACACGTGACGCATAGATACTAATCACAAAAGCCGCTGCCATGACCAGCAGATAGATTCCAATCAATACCATCAGAATCTGATTCATACCCTGATTCAGAACTTTGTTCGGCACCAGTGTATAGATCAGCATTCCGTTTTTTTCTTGCCGGTATACCGAAAGGATTCCTCCCTTCACATGTTCTCCGTTGACAATCACACTTGACGCATCACTTCCGGCCAGTTCCCTGATCCGCTCTTTATCAGTTTTTTCCATCTCAAATCCGTCCGGACTCCATTCCATACAGATCCGTCCGTCAGTATCTACGATTCCGACCGCTACTTCATCCGTCAGTTTGTCATTTTCCGTTACCACTTCTGACAAAAACTCATCATTCATCTTCAGGAACAGCATTCCCGGATCATGTGCATAATCCATGCTCCTGACATATCTTCCGATGAACAGCGCATATTCCCCGTCTCCGAACAGCTCGTCTTTGGCCCAGAACCACTTTGTCCTGGAATACTCCTCTCCCAGCTCGTCTGCAAATCCGCTTTTTTCGAAATCTTCATATGAGATCTTGGAGTAGGATTTTGTATAGACATTTTCTTTGTTATCCACATAACAGTATTCTGCCACATGATCCAGATCAATATAGGCAAAATACTTGCTCAGAGCATTCTTTTCCACCTCTTCCAGGCCCTTGGTCTTCAGGCTCTTCTGTACATTATCGTTGACGATACAGTCCGCAGTGACTTCATCACTCTTCTGATAAAGATTATCCATGGCCATGCCCATCTTTTCATTCATGAATTCATATTTATCTACAATGACTGAAGTCATGTTCTTTCGCATATAGAACCAGACTCCGATACTGGACAAGAATAACGCCAGTATCAGGAGCGAAATCATATATTTCAGATATTTTCTCTGTATTCCCGAAGATTTCTTTTGCTCTGTCATGCTTTATATTCCCTTTTATATTCACTCGGCAGTTTTCCGGTATATTGTTTAAACAAATGCGAGAAATACGATGGATTGCTGATTCCAACCTGTTCACAGATCGTTCCGATACTGTGATCCCCATTCTCCAGAAGTTCTTTCGCCTTTTCCATTCTCCGCTGCAGCAGATATTTTTTAAATGTCATCTGAAATGTATTCTTGAACACCCGTCCGAAATACACCGGATTGAGGTACACCTGTGTTGCCACCTGTACAATGGACAGTTCCTCATCATTCAGATTCTCTTCGATATAGGCGATTGCTTCAGACATATATTCCTTAAAATACCTGGTCTCATCCTTCCCGGCAGTTTCTCTTCGAACTTCGATCGCTTTTCCGAGGATCTTGTAGCAGACATCCACGGAACGGGCCGCATTCAGGTTCTTCAGATTGGAATAATAATTCTGAAACTGCCCCTTTAATTCCTCGTTCAGTCCATAGGAATCCTTCAGCATGAATTCCGCCTTCAGCATGACCTTATGCATGTACTGGCACTGAAGTTCTTCCTCATTGGGCAGACTGTAGATAAAATTCACAAATGCATCCTTCAGTTCCTGTTCACTGTTTTTCCGGACAGCGTTGACGATCATATTCTCCGCATCCGCCGGATAAGACTTCTCTACTTTTTCTTCCATCTCCTCCGGTATGGTAAATGCACTTGCTCCGGAGATACTGGCAAGTCCGAACAGCTTCTGTGCCTCTTCACAGCTTCTCTTGATTCCCCGGATTCCCTTATACGGCTTGGAGATTGCCGCCACGATCGGGCTTCTTTCTTCCTTTTTAATATGCTCCAGCATCTGCTTCAGTTCACGAACCGACGCATTCTCCTGTGTTTTAATGATAAATGCACAGGTTCCCTCTTCATTTTCAAATTTCCAGTAGAAAAACCGATCTCCGATCATTCCTTCCAGCTGCTGGATCATGGCATATCTGGATGCCTCATACTCCAGCGCGTTGGTGATCTTGTATGCAAGATCAATATCCACGCACACCGTAATAAACCGGTCTCCCTCACGAATCACATCCTGAAGCGTCGCAAACACTTCTTCCACCTTTTCCTGAGGGATCCGGTTCTGTATATACTTCTGCACAACTACCTGCAGGAAGCTGTCTGAATCTTCCTTCAGAAGGCGCTCCCAGCTGTTGTATTTTTCCTGATTTCTTCGCTGCTCCATACAGGTATTCCAGGCATTCTGCATGGTTTCCTGAAGCTTCTCATCCTCGATCGGCTTCAGAAGATACGCAAATGCACCCAGCTCGCATGCCTGCTGTGCATATTCAAAATCCCGGTAAGCGCTCAGCACAATAAACAGACAGTCGATCTCTTCCTTCTGAATCGTTTCCATGACCATCAGACCGGTAATCTGTTTCATTCTGATATCCGTCAGTACCACATCCGGCCTCTTTTCCCGGATCACATGAATTGCCTGCTCTCCGCTCTGTGCAGTCCCGACCACTTCGAATCCCATGCTCTTCCAGTCATACGTTTTCAATAATCCCTGCAGAAGGATAGACTCATCATCTACAATAACAAGCTTCAATAATTCCATAACTCTCCCCACTATTCAGATGAATGCCGGCTCCTCCGGCATCCGTACCGTCAATAGATTACATCTCCATTGTATTTCCTGTCAGAGAATTATTTTTATCAAAAATCATACCTGTTATACAAAAAAACATACCTTTCAGTGTCAAAAAACATACTTTTCCATCTGTCAGTACATTAATCCAGAAGTTCTCTGATCATCTCTGCATTGAAAGCAACCCTGTCCACATGGTTGACCTCAATCTGGTACAGTGCATTCGCGGCAATGTGTTCCGCAGCCTGCTCCAGATCACGGATTCCGCTGGTGTCTTCATGCATCCGGATCACCTCATCCAGACCATCATCCGTAAGAACACACTCATCCTCCCGCATGCCGATTCTTTTCAGAACCTTCGGAAGTGCATACTGTGAGAATATGACCTTCTTTTCTTCCGGTGTATAGTCAGGAATCTCAATCACCGCAAACCGGGACATAAGAGGTGCGCTGATCTGATCTTTCTCATTCGCAGTTGCAATTGGATAGACTCCTACCGTCGGAATCATACATTCGATATAGTTATCGGTAAATCCAAGATTATCAAGCAGAGTCAGAAGGACATCGGCCGGATTGCCGTTGCCTTTTCCTGCTGCCGCCTTATCCAGCTCATTGATAATGAAGACCAGATTCGATTCTCCTGCCATGGCAAATGCGTCCATAATAATTCCCGGCTTGGCATTGGCATAGACACGGGAGCTTCCGGTAAGCTGCTCCGGATCGTTAATCGAACTCATATCCAGTGTCGTCCACGGCAATTTCAGGATTCGTGCCACTGCATAGGCAATCTGTGACTTTCCGGTTCCGGCAGGTCCGATCAGCAATAGACCATACGCCGGCAGGGTATGGGTACGATTGATCTGAATGATAGTCTCGATGATTCTTTGCTTTACCCGTTCCATACCATACAGTGTCTCGTCCAGAATGCGTCGTGCTTCCTCCGGATCGATTGCCTCAAAATAATGATTCTTCCACTGAATATTCATCATCATGGAAAGTGCCCTCTGTGCATGGCGGCGTTCTTCCGGGGACACCTCATTGGAGCGGGCCACAGCCAGGTTCCGTCTTGCCCAGAGTCGAATATTATCCGGAAGCGTTCTTCCGGCACAGTTCATAAAGTCAGTAATACTCTGAATGCTGGTAAGTTTCATGCTGTCTCCGGTCTCTTCCGTATCTTCATCTGCGATCTCCTCTGTCGGCGCATTGCTCGACAGCAGACGGTCGATCATAAACTGCAGAAATCCGTCTTCCGCAGATAGCTTCTCACCTCCTCCAAAAGCCATCTCGCGAATCTTATATACCGCATAGCCATCCTCACGTTCAGCACCTGAGAGTCGTACATTGATGTGATTTTCCCCGAGCCATTTCAACAGACTGACAAAACGGGCGTCCAGCTGCAGAATGTCTGCACTGACCATTCCGCTTTCCTCTTTGAATTCAAATGCCGTTCTCTTCACCGGATTGGTAAACATGCCACAGGAATGATGCTCAAAATTCTTTCCTTTGCTGTCCAGAACAAGAATCGGCTTCTCCGGAGAAGTCTCTGATTCGTCTGTATAAAAAATGTGATATGTACATACAGGCGCCTGCTTATCTTCCGGCGCACTGTTAAAATCAAACACTGTCATAATCATTCCTCCTTCGGCTATTGAATGGAAATCACCGTATAATCCTGGTCTTCTACGACCTTCTTCAGAACCTCATCTGCAACTTCCGTATTCAATGTAAGTTCCGCGGTTCCTGCCTCATGGCTTACGATTGCTTCTTCCACTTCCGGAAGTGCCTCGAGGCATTTCTTCACTCTTGCTTCACAGTGTACACACATCATACCCTCAATCTTCATCGTCTTCTTCATCTCTTTATTCTCCTTTTCCTTCTTAAGTTTTCTTTTTCTATCTCTGGCCGTATCATAGATATTGCACAGATTCAGCCGAAGTGCATTCGTAACCACACAAAAGCTGGACAGGCTCATTGCCGCAGCACCAAACATCGGATTTAATTTCCATCCAAGTAAAGGATACCACACTCCGGCCGCTAATGGAATTCCTATTATATTATAGAAGAACGCCCAAAACAGATTTTCATGAATATTACGGAGTGTTGCCCTGCTCAGCCGGACAGCCGCCGGGACATCACTGAGTCTGCTCTTCATCAGCACAACATCGGCAGCATCAATGGCAATGTCCGTTCCTGCTCCGATCGCGATTCCGATATCCGCTCTGGTAAGTGCCGGCGCATCATTGATTCCGTCTCCGACCATCGCAACTTTCCCCTGCTTTTTCAGTGTCCGGATGACTTTTTCTTTCCCATCAGGAAGTACACCTGCAATGACTTCATCAACACCGGCCTGCCGTCCGATTGCGCCTGCCGTTCTCTCATTGTCTCCGGTCAGCATAATGACACGGATTCCCATATTCCGGAGTTCCTTTACAGCCTTTGGACTGTCTTCTTTTATGACATCAGCTACCGCTATGACACCCATCAGTTTTCCGGAACAGCTGAAGTAGAGCGGCGTCTTTCCCTCCTCTGCCAGACGGTCCGCCGCCTGCTGAATGGAGACCGGTATCTCCGCCTGCTCCCGGATCAGTGCCGGATTGCCGCCGTACAGTGTCTGCGTTCCAAGCTTTGCTGTCAGTCCATTGCCCGGAAGCGCTGTAAATTCTGTCACTTCATCGGACGGAATCTGAAGTTCATCCGCTTTTTTCCGGATTGCACCCGCCAGCGGATGCTCACTCTTTTTCTCCAGCGCATACGCCATTCGAAGCAGTTCTTCTTCTGAGACCCCTTCTGACGGGATCAGATCCGTCACCACCGGTTCTCCGCTGGTGATCGTACCCGTCTTATCCAGTGCCACAATCTGTATCTTTCCCGTCTCTTCCAGGGATACGGCTGTCTTGAACATGATTCCGTGCTTTGCACCCATGCCATTGCCCACCATGATTGCCACAGGAGTTGCAAGTCCCAGTGCACACGGGCAGCTGATCACCAGCACAGAGACTCCTCTTGCCAGAGCAAATCCGATACTTTGTCCGGCAAGAAGCCACACCACGATCGTAACTGCCGCAATCGAGATTACGAGCGGAACAAAGATACCGGATACCCTGTCTGCAATCTTTGCGATCGGTGCTTTGGTAGCGGCTGCATCACTGACCATCTGAATGATCTGCGATAAAGTCGTATCTTCTCCGACCCTTGCAGCCCTGCATTTGATATAGCCTGACTGATTCAATGTCGCTGCCGAAACAAAATCTCCAGGTTCTTTGTCTACCGGAATACTCTCTCCGGTCAGTGCCGCCTCATTTACCGCACTGCTTCCTTCCACAACTTCTGCATCTACCGGTATATTCTCTCCCGGCCGCACCACAAAGATATCTCCCTTTTTCACCTGTTCCGCAGGAATCACTTTTTCTTCTCCATCTTTTATGACAGTTGCAATCTTCGGCGCAAGCTTCATCAGACTCTTCAGGGCATCCGTCGTCTTTCCCTTTGATCTGGCCTCCAGCATCTTACCAACCGTGATCAGCGCAAGAATCATAGCCGCTGATTCAAAGTAAAATTCATGCATATACGCCATGACACCTGCCATATCTCCCCTTACCTGAGCGTCCGTCATCGCAAACAGCGCATACGTGCTGTACACAAAGGATGCGCCCGACCCAAGAGCCACCAGTGTATCCATATTCGGAGCCCGGTGAATCAGTCCTTTGAATCCACTGATAAAAAACTTCTGGTTAATGATCATGATGATCGCTGCCAGAATCATCTGGGTCAGCCCCATCGCCACATGATTGCCGTCAAGTACCGACGGCAGAGGCCAGCCCCACATCATATGTCCCATGGAACTATACATGAGCACAATCAGAAATCCAAGTGATGCGACCAGACGCCTTTTCAGCGCCGGCGTCTCCCTGTCTCTTAACATCTCTTCCGCTGCCGTTGAATTTCCACCGGTTCCGGCCCTGTCCGCAGTACCGGAAGTACCTTTTTTTGTCGCACCATATCCGGCTGCCTCCACGGCAGCAATAATCTCCTGTTCGGATGCCGTACCTTCGACTCCCATGGAATTCGTAAGCAGGCTCACGGAACAGGAGTGAACTCCGGGGACCTTCGAAACTGCCTTTTCCACCCGCGCACTGCAGGCCGCACAGCTCATCCCCGTTACGATATATTGTTCCATCCTATTTTCCTTTCTTTCCATTCTTTTTATATGTGTCCATGATATCCTCTTCTGCAGCATCATCACTTCATGAGTTTTTGAAGTACCTTCACCAGCTCATCAATTGTCTCATCATTTCCTTCCCGGATGTCCTCCGCAACACAAGTACGAATATGATTGGACAAAAGCACTTTATTAAAACTGTTCAGTGCCGCATTCACCGCAGATACCTGTACCAGAATCTCCGGACAGTACGCATCCTTTTCCACCATCTTTTTGATTCCCCGAACCTGTCCTTCGATCCGGTTTAACCGGTGGATCAGATCTTTGTACTCCTCTTCGGAACGCACTTTTTTTCTATGACAACATTCTTTCTCTTCCATATAATACTCCCTTTCTCCGGTTTTCTCACTTCAGATCACAGCATTTTGTATACCTATACCCGGTATATGTATTATATACTTTTCTATTTCATTCGTCAATCTATACTGCATCATTTTTCTTGCGATGCACCCGGGAAATTTTCCCTTAACGAGATCCCCACACTTCTCATTCCGGAAAGATAAATTTCCAGTCACACATCGTTATTACCATCCGGATATTCCATAGCGAGAATATCAAAGTGGGCATTGCAAATAAATGATTGCTCATCTATTTTGCAACGCCCACTTAACCGACAAATTACAATTCTTCTTTTTACTCTTCTTCGATATGCTCTCTTCCCTGCGCAATGATCGTCCGCACATGATCATCTGCCAGCGAATAGAACACCGATTTCCCTTCTCTTCTGCTTTTTACCAGCTTACTCTGCTTCAGGATCCGAAGCTGGTGTGAGATTGCAGACTGCGTCATGTGGAGTACCTCTGCCAGATCGCACACGCACACTTCCGCCTCAAACAGAACAAACAAGATTCGGATTCTGGTGGAATCTCCAAACACTTTGAACAGCTCGGCCAAATCATAGAGCTCCGTCTCTTCCGGCATCGTCTCATTCACGATCTCCAGCAGATTCTCATGTACTTCAAAGGTATCACAGCATTCACAGTTTTCTTCTCGTTTTGCCATATCGTCACCTCTATTATAATTCTTTTACAAACAATGTCCGGATCGCATTCAGCACCGCAATGACCATCACTCCGACATCTGCAAAGATGGCCACCCACATATTGGCAATGCCGACCGCTCCCAGAAACAGGCAGATCAGTTTGATACCGATTGCAAAATAAATGTTCTCATACACGATACGGATACATTTTCTGGAGATGCGGATCGCTTTGGCTATCTTCTTCGGATCGTCATCCATCAGTACGATGTCTGCCGCCTCGATCGCCGCATCTGATCCCAGCGCACCCATGGCAATCCCGATGTCTGCCCTGGATAATACCGGTGCATCATTGATACCATCCCCGACAAAAGCCAGCTTCTCTTTCGCACTTTTTTGCTCCAGGAGTGCTTCTACCTTTTCCACCTTATCTGCCGGAAGCAGCTCGCTGTAGACTTCCCGGATTCCCAGTTCTTCCGCTACTCTGTCTGCAACCCGCTGACTGTCACCGGTCAGCATGACCGTTCTTGTAATGCCTGCTTTTTTCAGATCCCGAATCGCTTCCTTCGCCGTCGGCTTCAACAGATCTGAGATCAGTATGTGTCCGGCATAGCGTCCGTCCACTGCGACATGGACGATCGTTCCTGTCTCATGACATTCCTGACATTCTATCTTCAGGCTCTCCATCAGTTTCGCATTACCGGCAGCGACCGGAATTCCATCAACCCTCGCAATGACGCCGTGACCACTGATCTCTTCAATCTCCGTCACCCTGCTTCTGTCTAACGGTTTCCCGTAGGCCTTCTGCAGACTCTTACTGATCGGATGCGAAGAAGAGCACTCCGCCAGCGCCGCATACTCCAGAAGCTGTTCTTCCGGAATGGTGCTGTGGTGAATTCCGCTGACTTCAAATACACCCTGCGTCATCGTTCCCGTCTTATCAAATACCACATATCGCGTCTGTGCCAGCGCTTCCAGATAATTGGAGCCCTTGACCAGCACACCTTCCCTGCTTGCCCCGCCGATTCCGGCAAAAAAGCTCAGTGGAATACTGATGACCAGCGCACACGGACAGCTGATAACCAGGAATGTCAGTGCACGGTAGATCCAGTCGCCCCACTGTGCAGGAAGCCCGAAGGCCAGCATACGCACAAGCGGCGGCAGGACTGCCAGCGCCAGCGCTCCGTAGCAGACTGCAGGTGTATAATATCTGGCAAATTTTGAGATAAAGTTCTCGGATCTGGACTTCTTGGAACTTGCATTCTCCACCAGATCCAGAATCTTCGATACCGTTGATTCTCCAAATTCCTTTGTCGTCTGAATCTTCAGCACACCGGTCATATTGATGCATCCGCTGATCACTTCATCCCCGGCCCGCACTTCTCTTGGAAGACTTTCTCCGGTCAGTGCACTGGTATTGAGCGTCGTCGTTCCTTCCAGAATCACGCCGTCGATCGGAATCTTTTCACCCGGCTGAACCACGATCACAGAGCCGATCTCCACTTCATCCGGATCTACCTGTTCCAGGGTTCCATCCTGCTCAACATTGGCATAATCCGGGCGGATATCCATCAGATCACTGATATTTCTCCGGCTCTTTCCAACTGCACAGCTCTGAAACAGTTCTCCGATCTGGTAGAACAGCATAACAGACACGCCTTCCGCATAGTCTCCAAGGAGTATCGCTCCTACCGTTGCTACCGCCATCAGAAAATTCTCATCAAACACCTGACGGTTCAGGATTCCCTTTCCTGCCTTTTTCAGAATATCATAACCGATCACCAGATACGGGATTATATACAGGCCCCATCTCAGATATCCCGTAACCGGCACCTGCGATAATACGATCAGCAGCACCGCCGCGAGAATGATCCGTATCAGAACCTTTTTCTGCTTCCTGCTCATAGTTATCTCCTCCGGCTTCTACAGGAATATCTCGCAGTCATCTTCCACTTTTCTGCAGTTCTTAAGAACCTCTTTCATGACTGCCTTCGGATCCTGTCCTTCCTCAAATTCCACGATCATCTTAAGTGCCATAAAGTTCACGGTTGCATCCTTGACTCCGGAAGTCTTCTTCGCAGCTTCCTCCATCTTATTGGCACAGTTTGCACAATCCACATCAATCTTATACGTTTTTTTCATAGTTTCATTCCTCCATGACAGCTTTTCGTTTTATCATATGAACACTTATTCATATGTTTGTTTTTATTATACCACCACAGGTGCTACTGTCAAGAGTATTTGCATCAGATTTTACAAAAGCTGTTAAATGCATGAATACATAACAGTAGAGTAGGTTAGAGGGCTTTGCCCTCTCTCCCCTCATCAAACCGTGCATGAGGTTCTCCCTCACACGGCTTTCCGACATTCTTCTTTCTACAGCATTACGTCATGCCGTAGCCATTCTTTTTAAGCCTTTTTCATATAAGGTGCTTCTCACATATCCCACCTTTGACATATGGTTACGTCTCTGATGTTTCTTGTTGTACCATCTCGTAAAGGTACATATAATGTACCAGTCAAGTGCCTGCATCCATTTATCACTTGTCTTTGTTGTGTAATAGTTCTTCCACCCTGTTATCTTCGGATTCAGATTCTTTATTAAATCCTCTTCGCTTGCTACCAGTAGACTTCTACTATTCACGTTCGACTTTATTGCAGACTTCATCTTTTTCATTGCCTTTCGACTTGGGTACTGATAGGTCTCTTGAAAAGTGTTTCCCTGTCTCGTCTCTGTTGTCATACGCCTGTGATGCATTCCCAGGAAGTCAAAGCCTTCCTGTCCGTCCCACATACATACAATCTTCGTCTTAACAGGATGTAGTTTCAAGTCCAGTTTTCCCATGATGTACTGCAACAGTGTCAATGCATGGTTTGCACTTTTCTTGTTCTTGCAAATGATTACAGTATCATCCGCATACCTTACGAGTATTCCATGGGTACGTCCATACTTTTCCCACAGTCGGTCTAGCGTGTTCAAGTAGATATTTGCTAATAATGGCGAATTAACCGAGCCTTGGCTCGTTCCCAGTTCGCTTATTTCTAGGATGTTCCCATTGAGAATCCCTGATTTCAGCCACTGCCTTATGAGTTTTTGGATTCTTCTGTCTGAGATTCTTAACTCAATAAGCGCCATTAGCTTATCTTGATTTACGTTGTCAAAGAACTTTTCGATGTCTGCATCTACCACGTAGTAACCTTTGTTGTTGCATGCTTTTCTGACTACCTCTAGTGCCTGTTTTGCACTACGCTTCGGTCTGAATCCGTAGGAACAGTCCTTAAAGTCCGCTTCGAATACGGGCTCTATTGCTATCTTTGTAGCCATCTGCACAATTCGGTCTTTCACACATGGTATTCCAAGTGGTCTCTGACTTCCGTCTGGTTTTGGAATCATCACTCTTCGAACTGGTAGTGGTCTGTATGTTCCGCTTTTTAATTCTGTCTGTATTCCAGTTAGATATCGGTTCACTCCGCTTGCCTCTATGTCCTCTATTGTGATTCCATCTACTCCGCTAGAGCCTTGATTGGCTTTCACTCGCTTCCATGCTTCATACATGACGTCATCCCGATAGACTTTGTCATAAAGCGCATGGAATCTTCTGCTACTGCATTTCTTGGCTGTCAGATATAGTTTGTTTTGAAGTTGTCGAACTTTTTCTTTGGAGTTATTAGTCTGCATGACATTCTCTCACTCTTACCCTCTCTACAAACATGAATGAAGTAAGGAACCTTCCCATAAACTGCGTTATCTTGCACAGTCATTGTCGGTACTATGTTCCTCTCCGACTCCCTCCCATCAGAAAATACGACTTCGCCAAGCTTATACGCCTTCTTTTTACCTTTCGGTGATGGGTAGGGTCTCTCCAGTTCCGAACCACACTTTTCATACATACCGCTTCCTCTATACCGAGGGATTCCTCCGTGCTGCTTTCCAGTATCTTCACACGTTCCATGGCTTTCACCCATATGCCCAGAGTTCAGCTTCCCCTTGTTCTCTTGCCAGAGACCTTTTTAACGATACGGCAGAATTCACTTTATGTTACGGTCTGTATGATTGCTCGCTCCTCTTATTGAGGTTACTTTATCCACTCGCTTAGCACCCTGTATTACTACAACGCACTGAGTTTAGCTACACGGCTCACTGGCGATTACCGTGACCGGACTTACACCGGCAAGTGTGGTCCAGCTTCGCTGGACACACAACATACAAAAAAAAGAAGTTCTTTTAAAAAGAACTTCTTCTTGAGAGCGACAGACGGGACTCGAACCCGCGACCTCCACCTTGGCAAGGTGGCGTACTACCAACTGTACTACTATCGCATTTCTTATTTGTTTTGTGTTCCTCAGAACAATAACTACTATACTACAGAAATCTTCCTTTGTCAACAGTTTTTTTAAAAAGTTTTTTAAATCCCGAGTCCGGACGGTTTTTACACCACCGGACCCGGATCTTTATAAATATTCTTTATAAATATTTTTCTTTATTCTTCCTCCGCCACAATCTCAAGCCCAAGTTCTTCCAACTGTTTTGGATCTACCTTTGTCGGCGCTTCTGTCATCAGATCAGATGCGTCCTTTACCTTCGGGAATGCAATGACATCACGGATACTGTCCTGTTTTGCCATCAGCATTACCAGACGATCCAGTCCATAAGCAAGTCCTGCGTGAGGCGGAACTCCATACTTGAATGCTGTCAGAAGGAATCCGAACTGTTCCTGTGCCTGCTCCGGTGTAAATCCAAGCACCTCAAACATCTTGCTCTGAATCTCCGGATTAAAGATTCTCACACTTCCTCCACCGATCTCATTTCCATTTAAAGTGATATCATAAGCTTTGGCACGCACACGTCCCGGATCACTGTCGATATACTGGAGATCCTCTTCCATCGGCATGGTGAACGGATGATGCATAGCAGTGTATCTGTTCTGTTCCTCACTCCACTCAAGCAGCGGAAATTCTGTGATCCACAGGAATTTATACTCATTTTTATCCAGAAGCTCCATCTGACGCGCCAGTTCCAGACGAAGCGCTCCCAGCACATCCCATACCACTTTATTCTTGTCAGCGGCAAACAGCAGAAGATCGCCGTTCTCTCCATCCATAGCCTGAATCAGAGCCGCCATCTCTTCTTCGCTCATGAATTTTGCAAAGGAGGATTTGACGGTGCCGTCTTCCTGAATTGCAATATATGCCAGTCCTTTTGCGCCGTAATCTTTTGCAAATGATACCAGCTTGTCGATCTTCTTACGCGGCATCGCTCCCTGTCCCTTTGCATTGATTCCGCGAACCGTTCCGCCGTTTTCAATTGCACCTTTGAACACTGCGAATTCACAGCCTTTTACCACTTCTGTCACATTATGAAGTTCCATTCCAAAACGAATATCCGGTTTATCGGATCCATAACGGTCCATGGCTTCCTGCCATGTCATTCTCTGAATCGGAAGGGAAATCTCGATTCCCAGCACTTCTTTAAACAGCTTTGCAAGCAGTCTTTCATTGACATCTATGACATCGTCTACATCGACGAAGGAAAGCTCCATATCGATCTGTGTAAATTCCGGCTGACGATCCGCACGCAGGTCTTCATCACGGAAGCACTTTGCGATCTGGAAATACCGGTCATATCCGGAACACATTAATAACTGCTTAAACAGCTGCGGAGACTGCGGCAATGCGTAAAAATGTCCCTGATGCACACGGCTTGGCACCAGATAATCTCTTGCTCCTTCCGGTGTACTTCCGATCAGTACCGGTGTCTCAATCTCCAGAAATCCTTCCTCTGCCAGGAACTGACGTGTCAGTGTCGCCACCTGGCTTCTCATCATCAGATTCCGCTGAAGATCCGGTCTGCGAAGATCCAGATATCTGTATTTCAGTCGAATCTCTTCTTTGGTCTTGGAATTTTCTTCAATCGGGAACGGAGGTGTCTCGGACTCTGATAATACTCTCAGTTCTTCCGGGATCACTTCGATCTCTCCGGTTGCCAGATTCTCATTCACGGCACCGGAACGCTTTTCAACAGTTCCCACAACAGCTACCACAAACTCCGCACGAAGCTTTGCAGCCTTTTCAATCAGCGCTGCCTCTGACTTTCCTTCCTCAAACACGACCTGAATGATTCCGGAGCGGTCTCTGACATCTACAAATACCAGACCGCCTTTATTACGATTTTTCTGTACCCAGCCCATAATGGTGACTTTTTCGCCTACATTTGCACTGGACAGTTCCCCACATCTGTGTGTTCTCTTTAATCCCTGCATTGACTCTGCCATGTCACTTATCTCCTCTTAATATTCTCAGAATTCAGGAATCCTGATTATTTACAGTTCTGCCACTGAATCAGCATAACAATCTACGATCTCCTCATATCCGTCTGCCATCAGCTGTTCCTTCTGAAACTTTTTGTTTTTCTTCATATTTACAATGAGTACCTGCTTTCCTTCCTCACGGTCTGCCTTTGCCATGCCAAGTACCTTCAGCATGCCTTCCTTCGGCATCTTCTTCTCAAGAAGGTACGCTTTTTTCGTCTTTACGCTCGGCACTTCATAGCCATTTTCCAGAAGAAGCATTACAATTCTCTCAAATCCGATGGAGAATCCACAGGCAGGTGTATCCTGTCCGGTAAACTTGCCGATCATCTTGTCGTAACGGCCGCCTCCGGCAACAGATCCGCCAAAATCATCCATTGTCACTTCAAAGATCGTTCCGGTATAATAAGACTGACCTCTGACCAGCGTCGGATCAAACTTGATCGTGAATTCACACTCTTTTGCTGCTTCCACACTGGAAATAATCATTTCCATTCCATCTGCTGTCTCATCACTCAGGAAATCTCCCAGCTTGTCTTTTAAATAGCGGATTCCGGACACATCCGGAGCCACTTCATCAAAGAGATTCAGATAGGTCTCTACATTCTCTTTTGCATATCCCATCTCTTCCAGCTCTGCGGCAACCCCTTCTGCTCCAATCTTATCCATCTTATCCAGAATGATGAACACCTCGTCATAATCTTCTGCTTTAAACCCACTGTAGGCAGCCATCGCTTTCAGGATATTGCGGTCATTGATACATACTGTAAAGTTCTGAAAATTCAGCTTGCCGAGCATTGCAGTCGTCGCCAGGATCAGTTCAATCTCCGCAAGATTGGATGGTTCTCCGAGAATATCGATATCACACTGCATAAACTGACGGAAGCGCCCTTTCTGCGGACGATCTGCACGCCATACATTTCCAATCTGGAGTGCCTTAAACGGAGAAGGCAGCTCATTAGAGTGATTTGCATAATATCTCGCAAGCGGAACGGTCAGATCGTAACGAAGTCCTCCGTCCACTACATCATTTTCCTCTTTTGCTTCCTGTATCTTCAGCTTTTCTCCTCTTTTCAGAATCTTGAAGATCAGTTTTTCATTGTCGCCTCCCTGCTTGCTGCACAGATTCTCAATATGCTCTACACAGGGAGTTTCCATGGACGAAAATCCATACGTTTTGTAAGTATCCTTGATCAGCTGGATCACATAATCACGGATCTCCATCTCACGGGGAAGCATGTCTTTCATGCCGGTAACCGGCTTTTTCTTTAATGCCATAACCATTCTCCTTTACGTTCTATCATCTCATCGATACGGGCAATGTAGGCATCGATCGCTTTTACATTTTCTACCCGGATCAGACGTGTTGTCTTCTTTTTCTTACTGCCAGGCACCGGAACCGGATCCTTCAGCACCAGCTTGGTCGAAGCTCCCGCTCCCGCGGCAATAATGGATTGTTTTTCCTCCATAATTAGTATATTGTATATTCCCGCTTTGTCAACCTTTGCATAACCAACATTTTCGAAATTTCCGGCAATATTTTTCTGGCGATACAGATAATACGGGTATAATTCCATCTTTTTTGCAGCTTTCTGAGCTGCTTCGATCATACCGGAAAGTGTCTCGTTCATCTGTCCGGCATCTGCACTCAGATCCTTCATCTCCATCCTGGCCGCCCGTTTGATTGCCAGTGAATGTACCGTCAGACTGTCCGGATGAAGCGCAGTGATCTGTTCCAGTGTATCTTCCATATCCCGGATATCTTCTCCCGGAAGCCCTGCAATGATATCCATATTGATATTGTCAAATCCCACATTTCTTGCCAGCGCATAAGCTTCCCTGATCTGCTCCACTGTATGCTTCCTTCCGATCGCATCCAGCGTTTTCTGCTGCATACTCTGTGGATTGATCGAAATCCTTGTGACCTGATGCCTTTTAATGACCTGCAGCTTCTCTTCCGTAATACTGTCCGGGCGCCCGGCCTCTACCGTATACTCCAGAAGATATTCTCTGGAAAAATTCGTATCGATGCAGGAAAGGAGACGTTCCAGCTGATCTGCATTAAGCGTTGTAGGCGTTCCTCCCCCGATGTATATGGTATTGAGTTTTTTCTCTCTGGAACGTTCTGCAATAAAACGAAGTTCTCTGCAGAGAGCCTCCAGATAATCCTCTACTCGATGCTTCCATGCCTCCAGGGATCCGGAACTGAAGGAACAGTACGTACACACCGTCGGACAGAACGGAATTCCCACATACAGACTGTACCCTTCTTCATAATCCAGACGGTCCAGAAGCTGTTTCTCCCGGTTTGCAATCTCCCATGCAAGATAAGCCTTGTCTTTTCGCACCCGGAATTCCTCTGTAAACCAGGGAATAAAATCTTCTTCCTTTCTGCCCGTTTCCAGCTCCTGCATCGCAATCTTGGTTGGTCTGACTCCGGTCAGGATCCCCCATGCAAGTTCCCGTCCGGTTTTTTCTTTCAGCAGATCATACAGCTGAATATCAATCTGGTATTTTTTTTCTCTTTCATCCGCCGTGGCACAGATCTGCTCTTCTTTGATCTGCAGCACCTCTTCTTCCTGCTCCTTAGGAAGCTTTACCGTTACATAATTAGAGGCTTTTTCCTCCGTCTGACAGGATATCTCCTCAGACGGAAAAAAAGCCTTCATCATATGATACGTATTATAAGTATAAGCTTCACTTTTACATATAATCTGAATCATCTTTCTTCTCCATTCTGACAGTCAGGCAAGCACTTCGTACTCCCTATACGTAAGGATTATGAGTCTTTTCATAACCAATCGTGGTCTCTCCCATATGTCCCGGATACACATGTGTCTCTTCCGGCAGCACCAGAAGCTTATCACGCACAGAATGGATCAGGTCAGAAGTACTGCTGTTCGGAAAGTCCGTACGTCCGACAGACATCTGGAACAGCGTATCTCCGCTGAAAAGTACATTTTCCTCTGCTATATAATAACAGCAGCCCCCTTTGGTATGTCCCGGAGTATGAATCACCTGAAATCTGTAACCGGCAATTGGAAGCGTCTGTCCTCCTCTGATATACTGCGCCCCGGAAAATGTATATCCTGCCGTATAAGTGGCAGACTGATTCAGTCTGGGATCATTCATCGCGTCCTCATCATCCTCGTGCACATAAACAGGAACATGGAATTCCTTCAGAAACTTGTCAATCCCCATCATATGATCAAAATGTCCGTGCGTAAGAAGGATTGCTTCAATCTGATACCCTTCTTCTTTTATGTGATTCATCAGATACTTCGGACAATCCGCCGGATCAATGACAACGGTCTGTCTGGTCTCTTCATTTACCACCAGATAACAGTTGGTACTGATAATTCCTGTAACAAATCTCTCAATCTTCATATCCGTTTTAACCTGTCGTCCTTTCTATTTCTATAATACCTTCAATCTGCTGAAGCTTCTTGATCACTCTGGATAATTCTTCTCTTCCGTGAACGATAAATCCGGTTTCAATGGTTGCCGTTCCCTGCTTGCTGGTTCGGACATTCATGGATTTGACATCAACATCTTCAGCTGTAAAGATCTTGGAGATCTCCATCAGCATTCCCTGTCTGTCATATGCATACATCTTAATCTCTGCCAGATACTGACCCACATTCTGATCTGCCACATCATTTTCCCACTCAATCTCGATCAGGCGCGCACGTTCAGCCTCTGTCAGATGGATCATATTCACGCAGTCTGTACGATGAATGGACAGACCTCTTCCTCTGGTCACAAATCCCACGATCTCATCTCCCGGAACCGGACTGCAGCATCTGGAAAAACGGACTGCCATATCATCAATTCCTTTTACGACAATACCACTCTTTGACTTGGCAATGTGTACCTTATTTCTGGCTGCCTCTGCTACTCTCTCCAGCACAACTTCATTCGTAAGCTCCTGCTTATGTTCCTTGCTGTACTCTTCCATCAGGCGGTTTACAACCTGGCCCTCCTTCAGACCTCCATGTCCGATGGCCGCCAGTACAGATTCCCAGTCCTTAAATCCATACTTTCTCTGGACAACCTCCTGATACTTCGGATTCGTAATATTTCCCGGATTGATTGCTTTCGCCTTACAGTAGGCAGCAATCATCTCTTTTCCTTTTATGATGTTGTCTTCCTTAAATTCCTTCTTAAACCACTGGTTGATCTTATTCTTTGCCTGCGTGCTCTTTACGATATTCAGCCAGTCACGGCTTGGTCCCTTGGAATTCTGGGAAGTCAGAATCTCAATTCTGTCTCCGTTCTGGATCTTATAATCAATATTCACCAGCTTGCCGTTGACTCTGGCACCAACCATCTTGTTGCCGACCGCACTGTGAATCGCGTATGCAAAGTCAATCGGTGTCGATCCGTTCGGAAGATTCTTAACATCCCCCTGTGGGGTGAAGCAATAGACGTCTTCCGCAAACAGGTCCAGATCTCCTTTGATCAGGTTCAGGAATTCCCTGTTGTCTGACATATCCCTCTGCCATTCCAGAATCTGACGAAGCCAGCTTAACTTTTCTTCTTCCTGTGCCTCAACACTCTTCTTGCCATCATTGGACTCTTTGTATTTCCAGTGCGCCGCAATACCATATTCTGCCGTCTTATGCATTTCCTGCGTACGAATCTGGATCTCAAACGGCTGTCCCACCGAACTCATCAGTGTTGTATGAAGAGACTGATACATATTCGGCTTCGGCATGGCAATATAATCCTTGAATCTTCCCGGAATCGGCGTATACATCTCGTGGATCACACCCAGAGCCGCATAGCAGTCTTTGACAGAATCCACGATGATCCGCACGGCAAACAGATCATAGATCTGATCCACCGTTTTGTCCTGATTGACCATCTTCTTATAGATACTGAAGAAATGCTTGACACGCCCATTCACATCTGCTTTGATATTGGCATTTTTCATGTGTGTTGACACTTCTTCAACAATCTGCTGAACAAACTCTTCCCGCTCCGTCTTTCTTGCATTGATCTGATTGACCAGATCAAAGAACACTTCCGGCTGAGAATACTTCAGTGCAAGATCATCCAGCTCCGTCTTGATCTTGGATATACCAAGCCTCTGTGCGATCGGCGCATAGATATCCATCGTCTCTTTCGCCTTTTCCTTCTGCTTTGCAGGCGTCATAAACTGCAGCGTACGCATATTGTGCAGACGGTCTGCAAGCTTGATAATGATGACTCGAATATCCTTTGCCATCGCAAGAAACATCTTTCTTAAGTTTTCTGCCTGTACATCTAATTTATCGGAAGAATATGACAATCTTCCCAGTTTGGTAACGCCGTCCACAAGCAGCGCCACCTCTTCTCCAAATTCCCTCTTTATCTCCTCTTCAGTAACCTCTGTATCTTCCACCACGTCATGAAGCATGCCTGACGCAATCGTCTCTTTGTCCATCTCAAGATCTGCCAGAATGATCGCAACCCAGAGCGGATGTACAATATATGGCTCTCCGGACTTTCTTCTCTGATCTCCGTGAGCCTGGGAAGCCAGCTCATACGCTTTCTCAATCATTGTAACATCGGTCGATGGATGATACTTACGGATACGGGCAATTAACATGTCATACAGACGATCTGGATTCTCGTAATCATTCTTATCTTTTACTGCATGACCATCCACAACTTCAAGCCCCTTTGCATTGTCTTCCGTCAGCGCCTCCGGTGCAATACGGTCATCCAGCGATTCATAAGTTGTTACCTTTGACATATTAATGCCTCCTTCCCTTCTAGATTTCCTTTTCTTTTATTTTCCCGGATAGATGATCACAGAATCCACATCATATCCCTGAAGTCTTTCTCTTCCCTTTAATCCTGCAAGTTCCATGAGGAAAACAGTTTTTACAACCTCTCCTCCCAGTCCTTCGATCAGCTTCACCATAGCCTCGTTGGTTCCGCCTGTAGCGATCAGGTCATCAATGATAACAACCTTCTGTCCCGGCTTGATCGCGTCACGGTGCATCTCAATCTCCGCCGTACCATATTCCAGTTCATATCGAATTGAAACCGTTTCACACGGAAGTTTTCCTTTTTTTCTGATTGGTATAAATGGTTTGTGCAGATTGTACGCGATCGGAACTCCAAAAATGAATCCTCTGGATTCCGGTCCGACGATCACATCAAAGTCGACATCCTTAAGCTTCTCCTGCATCAGATCAATGGCAAGTGCCAGTCCGTCGGCATCCTGCAGAACGCTGGTTACATCTCTGAATATAATTCCCGGTTCAGGAAAATCCGGAATACTTCTCACATATTCTTCTATCGGTTTCATGACAATCTCTCCATTCTATTAAAATACTTATTTAGTATAGCATTACTTCCTGTAATTTTCAAATTATTCTGCATAATTCTACACGTTTATCGATAATGTGTAATGACAATCTGCGGTGTGATTCTTCCGCGATATTCATTGATATCCGGGTAAAATGTTACTGATACAGACATTCCGCCATCTTTTCCATTTAAAAATGAATGTACAGCAGGCTTCCCATACTTCTGTTCCAGATATTCCAAAAACTCTTCCACACCACGAAACAAAAGTGCCTCCATTGTCGTATGGGTTGTATCTCTTACCTGCATCTTCAGAACGTTTTTGTTTCTGCCCAGAATCCGTCCGCTTAGAAGCTCTACATTTCTTGCCGCAAAAACCGGCTTTGTATTCCCTTTTCCAAACGGTTCCAGAAGCGACAGTTCCTGTACCAGAGATTCACTGACACAGGAAAAGGGAAGTTCCATATCGATCGTTACTTTTTCCATCAGATCTTCCGGTGTCATGACACAATTTTCATTCAACATAAGACGAAGCTTCTCTACATTATTTCTTTCCAGTGATATCCCGGCTGCCAGCTTATGTCCCCCGAATCTTAACAATAATTCTTTACATCTGCTCAGTTCCTCATACATATTGTATGCATCAATCGATCTGCCTGAACCTTTGACTGCACACTCCGAATCTGTAAGAACAAGTACCGGACGATAATAGGTTTCTCTGATTCTGCCGGCTACAATTCCCGCAAGGCTCTCATGACAATCCGGGAGATAGATGACCAGCACTCGATCCGCAAGCATCCCGGTTGCCTCCACCTGATGCTTTGCCTTTTCTACCGCCACATCCGTCAGATCTTTTCTGCTGTCATTCAGCGCTTTCAGATCTCCCGCAAGAATATCCGCTTCCTTTTTTCCCGCTGCACGCAGAAGCCTAAGTGTTCTCTTCGCCGTGTCCAGCCGCCCGCCGGCATTCATGCACGGTCCCAACACGAAACCGATATGATAGGCATTCAGTCGTTCTTTTTCCACACCAGTACATTCGATCAGCGCATTCAGCCCGTAGCTGTGTGTTCGCCGCAGCATCTGAAGACCTTCTTTTACAAAGATCCGGTTCTCATCCTCCAGATCCATCACATCTCCGACTGTAGCAATCGCCACATTCTCAATCAGGTAATCCAGATCACTGGCATCCGCCCCCATAGCCTCTGTCAATGCTTCCACTACTTTATAGGCAATAGCGGCGCCACACAGACCTTTGTATGGATACGCACATCCCGGCTGCTTTGGATCGATCACCGCGTCAGCCGGAGGAAGGAGATATGTCTTTTGTCCATCTTCTTCCGTATACGGAACCTCGTGATGATCCGTCACGATAATCGTCATCCCGAGATGTTTTCCATAAGCAATCTCTTCTGCCGCCGCAATTCCATTGTCACAGGTAACCAGTGTATCAATTCCATCCCGATATGCCCGCTCGATCAGATCCACATTCAGTCCATATCCATCTGTGATGCGGTCCGGAATATCGCTGTCTGCAACAGCGCCTGCTTTTTCCAGTCCTTCGAGGAGAATATACGTTGCATTTACCCCATCGATATCATAATCGCCAATAATGCGGATCCGTTTTCCATCTGCAATTTTTTCCCGCAGAATATCAATCGCTTTTCCCATATCTTTCATCAGCATACCGTCGTACAGATCCACGATCGTACCGTTCAGATAACGTTCTATGGATGCATCTCCAATGACATCTCTGTTACGGATCAGGCATGCGAGTCTTGGACTGATTCCGTATTTTTTCCCGATTCCTGCAAAATCCGCACCTTTCCTCAGAAGTGTCCAACGTTCCATTCTTTTCTCTCCCTGTATCGAAAAAGCAGCCGTGCCTCATAAGTAGTCACAGCCGCTTTCTTTCCTTTTATTTTTTATTCTTACTTTTTATTATTTCCTTTTGCAGCCGGCTTCTTACCGATCTTTACCTTCATTACATACCACAGCGCACCTGTAATACATACAGAAGAATATCCGCCGCATATGATACCTGCCATCAGAGGAGCTGCAAATTCACGAATAGAACTTACTCCCATGATAAACAGTACCGCTACCATGACAAATGTTGTCAGTGAAGTATAGATACTTCTTGTAAGGGTCTGAGTAATACTCTTATTCACCACATCTGCAAGATCTGTTGTCTTCGTCTGGTAATGAAGTTCCTCACGGATACGGTCAAAGATAACGATGGTTGCATTGATAGAGTAACCAACGATCGTCAGCATACAAGCAATAAATGTATTACCAACTGAGATTCTCGTCACTGCATAGAATGCCAGTACCACCAGTACATCATGCAGCAATGCTGTTACTGCACTCGTTGCAAAGCGCACATCTTTGAAACGGAACCAGATATACAGAAGCATGAAGATCGTTGCTATGATCACTGCAACAACTGCGTCCTGACGCATCTCATTGCTGATCGTAGAACTGATATTCTCTGCTGTTATCGTAGATTCATCTACCCCAAAGTTCTCTGCCAGTGCCTGATTCAGTGCTTCACGCTGATCCAGCTCCAGTGTCACTGTTTTGATGATCACCTGGTTGGAACCGGCCACCTTCTGTGTCTGTACATTATGATCTCCTGTTACTTCTTCTACCACAGGAACGATCTCCTGATCGATCTCATCAATTGTATAATCTTTATCAAATTCTACCGTTGTAGAGGTACCGCCCTTGAAGTCCAGACCATAAGCAAGTGCTCCGTTTCCTTTGGAGGAATTCACACCCATCACTACAAATCCGATCAGAATGACCGCCAGTGATACTGCAAAAAATACATGTTTCTTTCCAAGGAAATTGATCGGTGTTCTTTCTTTTTTCGGACGATAATACAGTTTTTCACTCTTAAAGCCGATTCCATAGAACGCAAATACGATCAGACGTGTGATCACCAGTGCAGTGAACATGGATACGATAATACCGATTGCCAGTGTCTGTGCAAATCCTTTTACCGTACCGGAACCCTTGAACCAGAGCACTGCTGCCGCGATCAGGGTCGTAACATTACCGTCAACGATCGCAGACATTGCTTTCTGGAAACCTGTCTTCAGAGAATTCTTGACACTCTTTCCTTTTGTCATCTCTTCACGTACACGCGCAAAGATGATAACGTTCGCATCAACCGCCATACCGATACTCAAGATGATACCTGCAATACCCGGAAGTGTCAGCGTGATATTAAATGCATTCAATATTAGTAACACAATCTCTGTATAAATAATCAGGGCAAGGCTGGATGCCAGACCCGGAAGGTAATATACCCAGATCATAAACAGGAATATGATGATCAGACCGATCACACCTGCTTTCAAGCTGGTGCTGACTGCCTGTTCGCCAAGCTGTGCTCCGACTACGTTGGAACGAAGCTCTTCCAGTTCCAGCTTCAGACCACCGATACGGATCGTAGAAGCCAGATTATCCGCCTCTTCATAAGTAAAATCTCCGGTAATATAAGCCTGTCCGCCGGTAATCGCCTGCTGTACGACCGGACTGCTGATGACTTCGCCGTCATAGATAATGGAAATCTGATTTCCGACATTCGCTTCTGTCGCCTCTGCAAACTTTTCTGTTCCCTCTTCATTCAGATTCAGTTCTACAGAATATTCCTTATTTCCCATATCGTCCTCACCGGCTTTTGCTGACGCACTCTTTACGTCAGAACCGGTAAGCACCGTCTCTCCGTCCTGTGTCTGGAATTCCAGAGATCCCGGTTTTCCAAGTTCATCCAGAATCGCATTGGCATCTGTTACACCCGGTATCTCAATATTGATACGGTCTTTTCCTTCCTGATACACGCTGGACTCATTGCTGTACTGTTCCACACGCTTCTGGAGCTTGTAGATCGTATCACTCATCTCTTCATCCGTCGGATTGTCATCCTTTACCTGGTAAGTGATGCTGACACCACCTGCCAGATCCAGTCCCAGTTTGATATTTTTCATCGCACCGGTTCCTGTTTTACCGAATCCCACCAGAACTGCAAATCCCATGAGCGCAATCAGGATTCCAGCCAGGACAAGACTCAGTATGCTCTTTCCTTTTTTCATCTTTTACTTCCTTTCTGCCTTTATGATTGGTATTATTACTCTGCAAGCGCAGCCTTTATCATAATCGCACATTCCACACGCTTCCGCTGCATTTCACAGCCGATCTCATATGTATCGTGGATCGTTCCATGGAAATTATAGGAATTGGCCATACATCCTCCACTGCAATAGAACTTGGCAAAACAGTTCTTACAGTTCTCTTTGGAGTATACGTTACAGCTTCTGAAATCGTCCGCGATCTCAGGTCTTACAATCCCGTCATCTACATTTCCCATCAGGAAATCCTCCTGCCCAACAAACTGATGGCACGGATACAGATCTCCCCATGGGGTCACTGCCAGATACTCTGTTCCGGAACCACAACCGGACAGTCTCTTGGCAACACAAGGCCCACCGTTTAAGTCTATCATAAAATGAAAGAAATTAAAACCTTTTCCTTCTTTTTCACGCTCAATCATGATCTTTGCAAGCTTGTCATACTCTTCCATGATCTGCGGCAGATCTTCCTTTCGAATTGCATACGGATCACTTTCTTCTCCGACTACCGGTTCGATGGACATCTGTTTGAATCCAAGATCTGCAAAATGCAGGATGTCATTGGAAAAATCCAGGTTATTTCTGGTAAATGTTCCGCGGATGTAATACTTCTCCTGATTGCGGCTGTCCGCCAGTTTCTGAAACTTCGGAACGATCAGTTCATAGCTTCCTTTTCCATTTCGGAACGGACGCATCTGATCATTGATTTCTTTTCTTCCGTCAAGACTTAAGACAACATTATCCATCTCTTTATTGATAAATTCCTGAATCTCATCATTCAGAAGTACGCCGTTCGTCGTAACCGTGAAACGGAAGTGCTTATCATGAATCTTTTCCTGCTCTCTTCCGTATGCCACCAGGTCTTTGACCACCTGCCAGTTCATCAGAGGCTCTCCTCCAAAGAAATCCACTTCCAGATTATGCCGGTTACCGGAATTCGCGATCAGAAAGTCCAGCGCTTTCTTTCCGACTTCGTAGCTCATCAGCGCACGTCTTCCATGGTACTCGCCTTCCTCCGCAAAACAGTACTTACATGCAAGATTACAGTCATGGGCAATATGGAGACAGAGTGCTTTTACAACCGTTTTCCTCTGTTTCACAATATCAACCATACATTCATATGTATCTTTTACAAACAGCTGTCCGCCTTCTGTCAGTTCGATCACATCTGCCAGTGCATCCCGGATCTCATCCGCTTCATAGGTCTGTCCCAGTTCTGCATTCAGCTTTTTCAGTACTTCCGGCTGCTTCAAAGATTCTGCCGTCGGTTCCTCCTCCGGCGCGTATAACTTCTCTATCACGTCATAGCATACATCATCTACTACATGGACAGATCCACTGTAGACATCCATGACAATATTATATCCATTATTACGATACTGGTGTATCAAGGCTATTGTTCTCCCTTCTATAAATCCATGGACAACAAGAAACAGCGACCCATAAGACCGCTGTCCCGAGTATTCCATATGGTTTTAAATTATTTGTTGTGTTCGCAAGTCTGGTTTCCTACTGTACAGGAAGTCTTACATGCTGACTGGCAAGATGTCTGACATTCGCCGCATCCGCTCTTTTTCAGATTGCTGTTCATGGGTTTGTTCAATGATTTCACATGTTTCATGACCGTATCCCTCCTTACCTTTGCTTAACTTATGCTATTATAACATCTTGGTAATATTTTCGCAATCCTTTTATATTGCCTGTGAAATATTTATGTTTTGTAAAACCTCCCTCTGTTTCAGGATATCATTCCTCCGATCATACCGCCTCCTGCACAGAGGATCAGAGTCGTCACCATGCCGGTTCCGTTTCCTTTCAGTGTATGATATACCCCGAGCGTAATCAGAAGCAGCAGGGCAAAATAACCGATCCCTATCCCCAGTCCCCAGATGAATCTCCTGGTTCTGGCAAGCTTGCCGATCACGATTCCGCCAATCAGTGTCGATACCACATAGATAGCAGTAATGGCCGCCCGAACGATCCCCTCATTTAATTCCAGTTTATACAAAGCCATTGCAAGCACGAGCAGCAGTATTCCTGTAATCACATAGGCAACCAGAAGCGACTTGAGCACCCACATCACTTTGGAATCTTTTTGCATTCTTCTATTCATCCCATCCCTCCTTGTCTATCACAGGTTATGATGAGAAAATTCATTTTATTCCACTATTGTTCCATCTGCCTTCCCAGAAAAACAGCGGCACAGGATGCCATCTTCTGTTCTGCCTCGGTCAGTTTCTTTTTCTCTTCTTTCGACAGAAGAATCACTCCTCCGATCACATCTCCTTCGCAGATGATCGGACAGATCACCTCATATGCATACGCTTCCCCTGACCCATCTGTAAGCGGAACATATTTCTTCTCTCCGTATGCTGCTGCCATCGGTTTCCGCTCCTCCAGAAGTTTCTCAAGTGACCTGCTGATATATTGATCCTGCAGTTCTTTCCTGCCACTTCCGGAGGCTGCAATAATCTGATCCATATCGCAGACACACACCAGACAGCCAACCGTCTGAGACAAACTTTCTGCATATTGTCTGGCAAATGTAGACAATTCTCCGATCGGAGAATATTTTTTCAGGATGATCTCACCTTCCCGGTCTGTAAAGATTTCCAGCGGATCCCCCTCCCGGATCCTTAATGTTCGCCTGATCTCCTTTGGGATGACCACCCGTCCAAGATCATCGATTCTTCTCACGATACCTGTAGCTTTCATATAAAAATCCTCCATTTGCAGTACCTTTTAACTTAACTTTCCGTTTCTGGAAATAGTATCTGTAAATGGAGGGTTTTTATACCTGTTTCTTCCGGGTTGTACTGCAATCTCACTCTTTTTTACCGGGTTACAGATACTTTCCCTTCCAAAACCGCTTTATAATCTTCATAATTTCTGCGAAGCATTTCCGGAGGATTCAATCCATATGGACATCTACTGGCACACGCTCCACAATTGATACAGTTTTCAATTTTCTTCATATTCTCCTGCCATACTTCTCCCAAAAAAGTCTGCAACGAAGATCTTCTAAGCAACAGCGACATTCTGGCACAGTTGTTAATCGGAATTCCCGCAGGGCAGGGAAGACAATATCCACATCCTCTGCAAAAATCTCCGCTAAGCTCCCGGATGTCATTCTCGATCACTGCCTTCATCTCCTCATCCATTACCGGTGGATGATTCATATAGGAAATAAACTCCTGAAGCTCACTTTCTCTTTGAATTCCCCAAACCGGCACAACATGATCATATTGTTCCTGAAAAGCATATGCTGCCTTTGCATTATTGATCACACCTCCGGCAAGAGCTTTCATTGCGATAAATCCAATATCTGCTTTTTTGCATGCTTCCACAATCTCCATATCTTTTTCCGACACAAGATAGCAAAAAGGAAACTGAAGCACCTCATATAGACCAGACGCAATCACTTCTTCAGCAATTGGGATTTTATGGCTTGATATTCCAATATGTTTAATCTTTCCCTGTGATTTTGCTTCCAACGCCGCCTCATACAATCCGGTCCCGTCTCCCGGCTTTGGACAAAACGGAGGATTATGGAACTGATAAATATCAATATAATCTGTCTGCAGCCTTTCCAGTGATGCCTCCAGATCCTTCCAGAAATCCTCTGCATTCTTTGCAGGAGTTTTTGTCGCTATGTATACGTTGTTCCTTACTTTTGACAAAACTCTTCCCAATTTTACTTCACTGTCCGAATAAGTTTTTCCAGTGTCATAGAAATTAATTCCTGCATCATAGGCCATCCACAAAAGCTTTTCTGCAGCCTCGTCACTGATTCTCTGAATCGGTAGACCCCCAAACCCGGTTTTGTTCACAATAATTCCTGTTGATCCTAATCTTACTTTTCCCATCTTTTTGCCCCTTTTTTTTTTCATTATACAAAAAGGATCTATTGAAGTCAAAACATTATTAATAATCTATAGTATTTTTTATACAACGATCCGCATGCAGATATAATTTTTATCATCCACTTTATCTGTACATACGAAGATATCGCCTTTATACTTCTGGATCAGCATTCTGGCATTATATAACCCAAGCCCGTGCTTCCCCGCATCACTTTTCGTCGAATATCCTTTTTCAAAAAAGCGGTTGATCTCACCGACTTTTTCTTCATCGATCTGGTTCTTTATGGAAAATACCAGTCTGTCGTTTTCAGAATCAATCTCCATTGCGACCTGATTCTTTGCTTCTGTGCATGCCTCATAGGCATTATCGACCAGTGTCCCCACAATTTCGATCAGATGATGCTCAGAGATACCGGAGATAATCTCCAGACTCTTTACTTCCACCTCTGTTTTTACATAAGAAGGTGCCCTTACGATCTTGCTGTAAAGGAATCCGGCCAGTACTTTGTCACTGATCCGCAGGAGTGGAAGACATTGCCTGCTTTCATCATCTCTGACTACTTCCGTGATATATTCCGACTGCCTTGCCACCAGTTCTTCATAATTATCCACTGTCAGATGCATATTCAATATGGCATTCATATGATTATCAAATTCATGCTGCTTGATACGAATCTCCTTAACCAGTTCTTCCAATGGCTGGATATAGTGCTGATACAGCTTTATCTCGGCCTCCTGCTTCAACATGATCATATATGTCTTGCGCCAGTCTGCAATTCCCCATATGATCACAACAACCATCAGCAGAAACATAAGGAAGATCCGATAATCAAATGTTCTGCTGATCAGAAAATCCACAACCAGATATACGGACACCAGAAGTGCCAGCACACAAAAGATTCGATATAAAAACTTTCTTACCCACTCAATCACTGACAATCCTCCCGATCTCTGACTTATACGTCACACCGATCTCCACAACATCCGTACAGTCCTTTAACTTTATTACACGGTTCACCATATCAAAGTACTCCACTTCTCTTCGGTTGACCACAAACATCCGATGACACTGAAGAAACATATCCTCCGGAATCTTCGTAAGAATCTGCTTCAGGCTGATATACGGAATATCCCAGTCTCCGTTTTTCATATGGATCCGTATTCCCCTTGGAATCGCTTCTATATATCGAATATTATCACATTTCACCTGATAGTTGACGCCATCCTTCTTGACATGGATGACCGGAGGATCCTCCTGTTTTTCCTTATCCAGCACTTTACGAACCACTTCCTGCACCTGTTCCTGACAAAACGGCTTCATAATATACTGATAACAGTGCAGTTCACGGTAAGCCTGCATTTCCATGGCACCGATCGCAGTCACCATCACGATTGGAGTAAACGTATACCGAAACTGCTCCCGGACTTCTCTTGCAAACAGGATCCCACCGATATCTTCCCGGTTCTCTCCTCCAAGATTCACATCCAGCAGGAACAGACCATACCGGATATCTGACTTCAGCAGGTTCTTCGCCTCCGGATAGGAGGAGGCAGTATGTACGCGTATCTCTTCCGAATAATCTATAAGCATCTTTTCCAAAGCCTCTCTGGAATTCTGATCATCCTCCAGAAGCAACACATGTACCATCAGACCTCCCCCTCTCTGATTCTGTAATTCTGAATATGATTCTGTACCACGATTCTATGATCGTTCTCTATTCAGCGATGATTTCTTTTGCACTCTTTGCCAGGCCCGCAAGACTCTGAATCTCTGATGGAATAATGATCTTGGTCGCCTGTCCGTCAGCCGCCTTTTCAAATGCTTCCAGACTCTTCATCGTAAGAACTGCCTCATCTGCACCGGCCTCTTTCAGGAACCGGATACCATCTGCATTGGCCTTCTGCACTTTCAGGATTGCCTCTGCCTCACCTTCTGCTTCACGGATCATAGCTTCCTTTTTCGCCTCTGCGCGGAGAATCGCTGCCTGTTTTTCTGCCTCTGCATCCAGAATCGCCGATTCCTTCTGTCCTTCTGCAACCAGGATCGTAGATTTTTTCTCACCTTCCGCACGCAGGATTGCTTCTCTTCGTTCACGCTCAGCCTTCATCTGCTTCTCCATTGCATCCTGGATCGCTGACGGAGGAATGATATTCTTAAGCTCTACTCGATTGACCTTGATTCCCCATGGATCCGTCGCCTCATCCAGAGAAGCCCGCATCTTGGTATTGATCGTTTCTCTGGAGGTCAGTGTCTGATCCAGCTCCAGATCACCGATGATATTACGAAGGGTTGTCGCTGTCAGGTTTTCGATCGCCATGATCGGATTCGCAACACCGTAACAGAACATCTTCGGATCTGTGATCTGATAGAATACAACCGTGTCTATCCGCATGGTTACGTTATCTTTTGTAATTACCGGCTGCGGTGCAAAGTCTACTACCTGCTCTTTTAAATCCACTTTTCTCGCCACTCTGTCAATGATCGGCACCTTAAAATGAAGTCCTGTATTCCAGGTTGCCTGATATGCCCCCAGACGTTCCACAACCATCGCTCTTGCCTGCGGTACGATCTTGATACATGAAACGAGTAAAATCAGAATAATAATAACAAGAATGATCAATACAACAAATCCAACACTCAACATAAGCTACTCCTCCTCATACTTTTTTACAATTAATTTGACTCCTGAAATGTTCACTACTTTAGCCAGTGTCTCCGGCTCCAGAATCTCATCGTCATCCTCTGCTCTCACCGTCCACTCCTGGCCATTTACCACCGCCATTCCTGTCTGATGAAGATTATCCACCTTCTCCGCGATACGGATCGTCTTACCTATGATTCCCTCATAATTCGTCTTTTCCCGCTGTGAATTAATGAACTTCACTGCAAACGGTCTTGTAAACCACAAAAGCACGAATGTCACAACAAAGAACGCGACGATCTGCCATATGAGAGGCACATTCAGCACACTCAGAAGAAGTGCGATCAAAGCACCTCCTGCTGCCCAGATACTGGTCAGCCCCACCGTAATGATCTCAACAAGCAGGAGAAGGATCAGAAGAACCAGCCAGATAACCGTCATATAAGCATCCTGTATCATTGCCATAAGCTCTTCACTTCCTTTCTTGATTGTCCTCATCTTAACAAAGTTTCCATTTTTCGACAATACATTTTGAGTGAATGAAGTGATTTCATGTTTGAGTTTGTTAAGCTCTTAATTGGGACTGGATATTTGATACACATTTTTGTATAATAGCATCAGACAATGATAGGAGGAATGAAGTATGAGCAAAATCGAAGAAGTACGCGCCGACATGGTCAAAGCCATGAAAGCCGGCGACAAAGAAACCAAAGAAACATTATCCATGCTGCTTGCAGCCCTTAAGAATAAAGCCATTGACAAACGCTCTGACTTAACGCCTGAGGAAGAGACTCAGGTGATCTTAAAGGAGATTAAGCAAACCAAAGAAACTCTGGATATGACTCCTGCAGACCGCACCGAGATCATTGAAGAATGCAGCAAACGCCTTGCAGTCCTTGAGCAGTATGCTCCGAAGATGATGGACGAGGCAGAGATACGGGAAGTGGTCTCATCCGTTCTTGCTGAGATGGGACTGGACGCACCGACCGCAAAGGATAAAGGGAAGATCATGAAGAACCTGATGCCGAAAGTAAAAGGGAAAGCAGATGGCAAGCTGGTCAATGACATTGTATCCACGTTCATGAATTAACACCTACAGAACCTGCCGCCGGCAGCTTCCTTCGGATGCATGGCAACAAAGATGCCGCTGCTTCACAGATGTAATTCATCTATAGAGCAGCGGCTCCTTTTTGTTTATCCCTTCTTTGCTTTCAGCACATAGATCCGCGATTCAAAATCCGTACACGGAACCAGATCGCCTATGATCTCTCCGGATGTCACATCTGAAGTGATCAGCCCCAGATTCATCAGTTCATCGCCATAATGTTCTGTATGGCTGAATTCATTTTCGTAGATCACATCCGGGCGCAGTCCCTGAAGCTTCACCCTGCTGTAAGGCATATTCACTCCGTTCAGAACACGGTACCAGCCGACCAGTGCTGTATTCTGATCTTCACTGACTACCATCCAGACAGTTTCATTTTTCTCAAACGGGCTTACCAGTCGGTAAAATGTTCCATACTGGATGGTCTCCCGGTACTCTTTCATAAACGCAATCTGCTCTTTTACCTGCCCGATCTCTTCCTCTGTCAGCTTATTCAGATCCAGCTCATAGCCAAATGTTCCAAAATAAGCTACATTTGCTCTGGTATGAAGCGGAGTCCTCCGATATACCTGATGATTCGGAATGACTGACACATGGCTTCCGATACTGCTGATCGGATAACACATGGACGTTCCATACTGGATCTTCAGCCGTTCAATGGCATCCGAATCATCGCTGGCCCATCCCTGCGGTGCATAATAGAGCATACCGGGATCAAATCTTCCCCCACCGCTCGCACAAGATTCAAACAGAACCTCCGGGAATTCACCGGTCAGACGATCATACAGATCATAAACTCCCAGAATATAACGGTGGAAAACTTCTCCCTGCCTGTCTGCCGGAAGTGCAGCCGAATAACATTCTGTAATACTCCTGTTCATATCCCATTTGATATAAGAGATTCTGGATTCAGACAGAATCTTACGCATCATCTCATGAATACGGTCAACGACTTCACGTCTGGAAAAATCAAGCACATACTGATATCTTCCATGGGATACACTCCTGTCGGGTGTCTGAAGGATCCAGTCCGGATGTTCCCTGAAAAGATCGGAATCCTTATTGACCATTTCCGGTTCAAACCAGAGACCAAACTTCATTCCCAATGCTTCAATCTTTCTGGAAAGACCACTGATTCCTTCCGGAAGGCGCTCCGGATTGGCTATCCAGTCTCCAAGTCCTGCAAGCTCACTGTTTCTTTCTCCAAACCATCCATCATCCAGTACAAAAAGCTCCACGCCACATTCTTTTGCCTTTGCTGCTATCTCAAGGAGTCTTTCTTCTGTAAAATCAAAGTATGTAGCTTCCCAGTTGTTATTCAGAATCGGCCTCACACGGTCTCTCCAGTAACCTCTTGCCAGTCTGGAACGATACAGACGATGATAGGCCTGACTCATACCGTTCAACCCATGTTCCGTGTATACCATGACAGCTTCCGGCGTCTGAAAACTTTCACAGGTATCCAGTTTCCAGTCAAATCCTTCCGGATTGATCCCCGCCGTGATACGCGTCACATTATGCGTATCCACTTCAGCCTGTATCCGGAAATTGCCACTGTAGATCAGACTGAATCCGACAGCCTCTCCCTGTGTCTCGCTGGTACCCGGGCGCTTCAATACCAGAAATGGATTCTGTTCATGTGAAGAATTTCCCCGTCTGCTGTCGATTGCCTGTATTCCCTGCTCCAGTCTGCGGTTTTTGATATGTCTTTCCCGTGCCCATGCCCCGGACAACTGCATCCAGACATAATCACAGTCCGGCAGATCCAGACTCATACTCATGGCAGAGAGCAGATGCACCGGTCTTGTTCCTTCGTTTACAAACCTTGCACTTCTTGCGATCACCCCATCCCGGTCAAATATCGTGTACAGGAGTTCAAGACGGATTCCTGTCACCGGATCTTTCAAAATCAGGCAAAGTGTTTCTGCCTCGTCGTCTGCCTCCGTATAGGTCGCCGGCAGCCCTTCCAGTCCCGGCTTTCCTCCGGCAATCGAATGTTCCACATATTGAAAATCACTGATTCTGCTTCCGTTCTCCTGCAGGATCTCTACCGCAGGGTGCCGGTAATCAGTCGTTCCATATACCGGATATTCCTGTCGGATATGCTCCAGCGAGAAGGTACGGTCACCCTCAAAGACATAAGAGGTCATTGGTCTTGGAGCTTTTTCGACCAGATAAGAAAAATCGGCCTTATCATGAATCCGTTTTCCAAAATACAGTTGTCCCAGGTGCCCGTTTTCCAACACGCACATCACATAACTGATCTGCTCATTGTACAGGTGAAATGTCTTCGTTTCCTCATGAAAAATAATAGTTGCCATTGTCTTCCTCCCTCTACTCATATGTGATTTCCGAAAATCGCCTGCTATGATAAAAAGAACCCGGGGGTACCCACATAAGCTCCTCGGGTTCTGTTTTGTCATCATATCATAACACTTCTTAATCTTCCGTTGTAGTTTCTGATTCTTCCTGCTTGAATGTAACGCTCAGTTTCTGGAAATCCACCTTTTTCCATACGTTTTTGTTTACTTTGATTTCTTCTTTTTCTTTCAGTTCCGCGCAGGTATCATTAAACAGTTCGGTCTGTCTGTCGCTGACGATGGACGCCTTCTTCTGATCTGTTGCGTCTCTGTCGAGAAGAGAAGTAAGCTTTACTACATAACATGCACTGTCTGTCTCAATGATATCAGAGACATCGCCTTCCGCCATCTGATCAGCAGCTTCAATCACTTCTGCTGCCGGACTGGTAGATTCTGCATCAAAAGTTACCGTTTTCGCCTCATATCCCTGCTCTGTAACAAAGGTATCAAAATCTTCTGCCGCCTTAGCACCCTCAGCAAATGCTTCAGCCTGCTCTTTCACAGAAGCTTTTTCATCATCAGAAAGTTCTGTCTGTCCGTCCTCTGCCAGATAAGAAAATTCTACGTATTCCATGCTCTTCTGTGCAGCTTCCTCATCGCTCACCTCTGTATCCGCCTCTGCCTGAATCGCATTACGCATCTTATTCTCGATCGTCATCAGCGTCATGACTCTCTCTACCGTTTCCTTCGAACCGGACACCTTCTCCTTATCTGCATCTTCATTGGTCTCATCAAATGTCTTTGCCGCATTTTCGATAGCCGTTTTTTCCTCGTCAGAAAGCGTCACATCATACGCATCCATATTCTTTTCCAGAACGATCATCGTCTCCAGCTCTTCCAGAACGGAATCTTTGATAGATTCTTCATAGGTCTTTCCGTCTGCCACCTCTGTCGTCCACATATCATCTCCGCCCATATAAGCTGCGTAATAGGTCTCATACATCGCCTGTGTATATCTTGCATAGAAGTTCGCAACTCCCGCGGTGATCTTCTGATCCCCGACAGTTGCCACCACATCATCTTCCTTTAAAGATCCGCATCCGGTCAGGGATGTCACTGCCAGCATTCCCGTCAATGCAAACGTCAATACTTTCTTTTTCATGCCTCTGCATACCCTCCTTAGTATCGTTAACCATTATATTATATCCTTTTTTTATGGTTCAATCAATCCTTTAATTCCATTTAACACTTTTTTCACGATTTCCAGGACGTCTGTATTCTTCTCCTTTTTGCTGCGTCTCTTTTTCTCATATACAAAGCAGGGACTTCCCGTCTCAGCTTTAAAACAGAGTTCTCCCTTGAAATCACTGATCAGACGCGGGATACGCTCCGGATGAACTTTTGCCTTCTCATACATGGTAAATGTATACGTATCTCCTTTTTGTTCCACTGCCGTTACATAGACACTGTGTGCCTGTGCCTTTAATGCAGCAACCGCAAGAAGAGTCTCCACTTTCTTCGGAATATCTCCGAAACGATCAATCAGCTCTTCTGTCATATCTTCCATCTCCTCCTGATTCTCGATCGCTGCAATTCTCTTATAGATATCCAGCTTCTGATACTCATTTGGAATATAGGAATCGGGAATATATGCATCCACATTCAGATCCATTGTCGTATGATACGTTTCCTCTTCTTCCGTCTCCCCTTTCAGATGCTTGACCGCTTCATTGAGCATCTTACAGTAGAGATCATATCCGACTGCTTCCATATGGCCGTGCTGTTCAGCTCCCAGAAGATTGCCCGCACCCCGGATCTCAAGATCCCGCATGGCAATCTTGAATCCGGAACCAAGATCCGTAAATTCCCGGATGGCAGCCAGACGCTTCTCTGCTACCTCTTTCAGGAGCTTGTCTCTGCGGTACAGCAGGAATGCATATGCCATGCGATTGGACCTGCCGACTCTTCCCCTGAGCTGATAAAGCTGGGATAATCCCAGACGGTCCGCATCATGAATGATCATGGTGTTAACATTGGAGATATCAAGACCGGTCTCGATAATCGTCGTCGATACCAGCACATCAATTTCCCCGTTAATAAAATCATACATGATCCTCTCCAGTTCATGCTCCCGCATCTGTCCGTGTGCATATTCTACCGTCACATCCGGCACCAGCTTCTGCACATGTGCAGTTACTTCTGCAATATCTTCCACGCGATTATAAACGTAGTATACCTGTCCCTGTCTTGCACATTCACGCTCAATGGCTTCCCGGACCATCTCATCATTATATTCCATGACATACGTCTGGATCGGCATTCGATCATTCGGTGCTTCCTCCAGAACACTCATATCCCGGATACCGATCAGGCTCATATGCAACGTTCTCGGGATCGGCGTGGCAGTCAGCGTCAGTACATCCACATTTTCCTTCAGTTTTTTGATCTTCTCTTTGTGCTGAACACCGAACCGCTGTTCTTCATCGATGATCAGAAGTCCCAGATCCTTGAACTTCAGATCGTCACTCAATACACGATGCGTACCGATCACAATATCTACCAGTCCGCGCTTTGTATCCTCAATCGTCTTTTTCTGCTGGGCCGCTGTCCGGAATCTGCACATCAGATCCACCCGGACCGGAAAATCCTTCATTCGCTGTAAAAATGTATTGTAATGCTGCTGTGCCAGAATCGTTGTCGGAACCAGATAAACCACCTGTTTGTCTTCCTGCACCGCTTTGAATGCAGCACGAATCGCAACCTCTGTCTTACCGAATCCCACATCCCCGCAGATCAGACGATCCATGATCTTGCTGCTCTGCATATCCCGTTTCACAGCATCGATTGCCAGCATCTGGTCTTCCGTCTCATCAAACGGAAACATCTCTTCAAACTCTTTCTGCCATACAGTATCTTCTCCATATACATACCCCTGCTTCTCCTGCCTTGCCGCATACAGCTGAACCAGATCCTTCGCGATCTCCCGGACTGCTCCCCGGACTCTTGTCTTGGTTTTGGTCCATTCCTGTGTCCCAAGTCTGTTCAGCTTCGGCTTCTTTGCATCTGCACTCGCATACTTCTGGATCATATCCAGCTGCGTTGCGGGAATATACAGATTCCCGCCCTGTGCATAAGAGATCTTCATGTAGTCCTTTGCAATCTTGTCAACCACGATTTTTTCAATTCCCTGATAGACTCCGATTCCATGACTTTCATGAACCACATAGTCTCCTGGCTTCAGTTCCGAGAAGCTCTGGATCTTTCTTCCTTCATAGACCTTTCGTTTTTTCTTCTTCCTGCTCTTTCCGAAGATATCTGTCTCTGAGATCACAGTAAACTTAATCATCGGATATTCATAGCCTTCCGCGACATATCCATGTGCCGTCATAATCTCTCCCGGCTGCACCTCGCGGTCCATATCATCACTGTAATAGCTGCTCAGACTGTAGTCTCTCAAATCCTCAGCCAGACGTCTGGCTCTTGTCCTGGATCCGGACAGCAGAATGACCCGGTACCCGTTTCTCTTCAGTCGCTTAAGATCCTGTGTCAGCATCTCAAAGCTGTTGTTATATGGATTCACATTTTTAGACTGAATATGCATGGTATCGCGTACTTCGAGTCCTTTACAACGCATGTCCAGAGAAAAAAAACCCACACTGCTGTAAGCATTCATCTTCTTCAGGATCTCCTCCGTCAGATAAAGTCTCGCTTCCGCATTCGTCATCTCATATCCGCTTTCAATCCTTTTTTTCTGCGCCTCCATGAACTCTTCTTCCACGCCCTGACCTTTTTCTGCCAGGCGCACCGGCTCATCCAGAAAAAGAAGCGTCTGCTCCTTCGGAAAATAATCCAGAAAGGACACCCCTCTTTCCTCCTCCTTCGGGAATTCGACAGCCGGACAGATGGCAATCTCCGAAAGATTCTCGATCGATCTCTGCGTCTCTACATCAAATGTCCGGATGGAATCCACCTCATCTCCCCACAGCTCGATCCTTACCGGCTGTTCCTCCGTAAGAGGATACACATCCAGAATTCCTCCCCGGACCGCAAACTGACCCGGACCTTCAATCTGGACTTCTCTTTCATATCCGATTCCTGTCAGCTGCTCTGTCATCTCATCAAGACTGATCGTGCTGTCTCCCTGGATCCGTATGATACGTTTTTCAATCACTTCTTTTGGAAGGAGCGAATCCATAAATGCATCAAAACTGGTAACCACGGTCAGCGCTTCCCCGGTCGTAACTGCCTGTATGACCTCCATTCTCTTTCTCACCAGTTCTTTGCTTCGAATGTCCGCCTGATAAAATAACAGATCCTTTGCCGGATACAGATACGTATTCGGGTCCAGAAAACGATATTCTTCATACACCTGTCTGGCCTTTGATTCACTGGAACAGGCGATGACTTTATATTTACAGCCATCGCTCAGCGCATACATCATATGAGATTTCTGGGAATTCACGCATCCGCAGACACGCAGCATGCCCGGTGCTTCTGTTTTATTTTTGCAGAGTTCTTCAAACTCCGCCAAATCACTCAATGGCCTGATCAGAGCTTGCATAATTATGCCTCCTTAGGCTTTACTTTCCTGTTATATTGATTCATGGCAGCCTCTGTCTCCCCATTCAGGAGCATGGACACCGCATCTGCTGCCTTCTGGTATCCTTCCTTCATCTGCTCTTTTTCTTCTTTTGAAAAATGTCCGAGCACATAATCTGCGAGATCATATTTTCTGGGTTTTTCTCCGACACCGACCTTGATTCTCAAAAATACATCCGTTCCCAGTTCCGAAAGAATGCTCTTGATTCCGTTATGCCCTCCTGCACTGCCTTTTTTCCGGATGCGAAGCTGCCCTACGCCCAGACTGACGTCATCGTAAATGACGATCAGTTCACTCTCTTCATCCACTTTGTAATAATCCACCAGTGATCTAATACTCTCTCCGCTCAGATTCATATATGTCTGCGGCTTGACAAGAATCACCTTATGACCTTCGATCATACCCTTTCCGATCAACGCACGGCTTTTCCTGGTATCCACAGATATATTATATCGTTCAGCCAGTGTATCTATGACATCAAATCCCACATTATGTCTCGTTCCCTCGTATTGTAACGTTGGATTCCCAAGTCCTGCAATAATAAACATATCTCTCACTCTCCGTTTCTTTCCTTTACCATTCTACAAGAAGCATGCCGATTTGTCACGCAAAATAATCCGGCGGCATTCCCTGCCGGAGTTTTCCTTCCCGCATGCATAATCTGCACTTTATTTTCATACATTATATAGAACAAAACTATCTTGGAAAGTACAGGAGGTCTCTGCTATGAGTTCCAGAACAAAAATCGTCGTGCTGCATATGAAAGAAATCATCTACACAGTAGTCTTTGCAATTCTTGCAATTCTATTGATCCTGCTTTTGATATTTATGTTTTCGCCCGGAAAAAAATCAGCCGTCGATACAGAAGCCAGATACACACCGGGTGTCTACACTTCCACGCTCACACTGAACAATACCGCTCTTGAGGTAGAAGTGACTGTAGACGAATCCCACATCAATTCCATACGGTTCGCCAATCTGGATGATACCATTACAACCATGTATCCCTTGATACAGCCGACCATTGAGGATCTTGCCGAACAGATCTATCAGACACAGTCCCTGGAAAATATCCAATATGACGAAGAGACTCCCTATACCTCCCAGATCATTGTAAATGCCATACAGGAAGCATTGAAAAAAGCCGAAACTACCAGGTAGTTACGGCTTTTCTTCTGTTTTGTTACACTATCCTTCCACAATCAGATACCTTCCGTCAGGAAGCGCAAACACTTCTGCAGCCTCTTCCATCTCTTCTGCAGACATTCCTTCCACGTCCATTCCCTCTTCTTCCAGGAATTCTCTGACTTCACTGATACTGTCAACAACAACGGCCATACAGTCTTCCAGAAATGCTTCCGCCTCTTCCAACGTTCCCGCCACAGGTTCATCAAAAAGCTGTCCCTGATTTTTAAGAAACGTTTTCAGACATTCCTCATCATACTCATACATGATTCTCTTGCCTCCCTTTCGATAGATTTTAAACAAACTGCAAAAGTTCTTCCGGACGTCCGATCATCTCCTTCGCCCCTGCAGCTTCTAACGTTTCCCGATCACGAAATCCCCACAATACCCCGATCGTCTTTACCCGGGCATTTCGCCCTGTCTTAATATCTACCTCGGAATCTCCTACATACAGGCACTCTTCCTTTGTAACATGCATCTGATCCAGAAGACAGAAGATACCATCCGGCTCCGGCTTTCTGGCAATGCCTTCTTTCTGTCCCTGTGCATAATCAAAGGTATCCTCTCCGAATACTTCTTTTACTACTTTTACGGTCTGCCGATCCGGTTTATTTGATAATACCGCCAGTTTCACACCTCTCTCCTTCAGCGCAGCCAACATCTGACAGACGCCTTCATAAGGTGTTACATGATATGTACAATTTGCATCAAATATGCGTCCATATATCTCCATACCTTCATCCAGACGCAGTCCCTGCGGATCTCCTGACACACGAATTGCCTGATTGATCAGGTATCTGGCTCCGTTTCCCACAAAGCTTCTGCACTGCTCCCGGGTAATCTCTGTAAGTCCCATCTCACGAAGCGTTGCATTTACCGAATAATGCAAAGAATCTAACGTATCAGTTAATGTTCCATCAAGATCAAATATACAAGCTTTCATAACACACAATCCTCCTGCACATATCATAGTATGCGGCAGATAAAATTGCAAGTATAAATACACCTGTTCCAAAGCGCATTTTCCTGTAATAAAAGAATTCCGAAGTCATGCCCCGATAAAACATTTTTCTGCACAACCCCGGAATCCAGATATCAACCACTGCTATGATACCAGATACTGCCGCATCGTTTTTAATGCATTTTTTTCAAGCCTGCTTACCTGCGCCTGCGATATATGAATCTCATCGGCCACTTCCATCTGGGTCTTTCCTTCAAAAAAACGAAGGGTAATGATATACCTTTCTCTCTCGCCAAGATGATCCATCGCTGCCTGAAGTGACAGATCTTCCACCCATTTCTCCTCTTTATTTTTATGATCACTCAGCTGATCCATCACATAGAGTGCATCACCACCATCATTATATACCGGCTCCTGAAGGCTCATCGGTACCTGTATGGCATCCAGGGCAAATACAATATCTTCCTTTGAGATTCCAATCTCTTCTGCAATCTCCTGAACAGTCGGTTCCCGCAGGTTCCTGCGAATATAATTCTCCTTTGCATAGATTGCTTTATATGCAGTATCTCTTAAAGATCTGCTGACGCGAATCGAATTATTATCCCTCATGTATCTGCGGATCTCCCCGATAATCATGGGTACAGCATACGTAGAAAATTTTACGTCCAGCTCCGTGTTAAAATTATTGATTGCCTTGATCAGACCGATACATCCGATCTGGAACAGATCATCCGGGTTCTCATTATTGCCGCCGAACCTTTTGATCACGCTCAGGACCAATCGGAGATTTCCCTTGATATACTCTTCCTTCGCCTTCTGATCTCCTTTCTTTATACGCGCAAACAAAGCTTCCTTCTCCTCTTCTTTCAGGATTGGAAGCTTTGCCGTATTTACACCACATATTTCAACTTTTCCCTGTGCCATAATTCAAACCCTCCTGCTAGATGAATAATAAATCTAGTAAAATGATTCTCCATATGGCTTTTTGTTATTCTGTCAGACAGGAAAATAAAAAAAGTTTTACTCCTTGACAAATTCTGTTCGCATTAACTGCGATCCCATTTATCCGCCAGATTCTGAATCTGAGTCTCGAATTTTGCCATATCCTTATTGGAAAGGCCTTCGTTCTTATAGACCACATCCAGCAAACGTTTTGCTGCCGCAACCAGACGGTTAAATGCACTCGCGGCTCTCGCTCTTGCAGGTTTCTCCGCTGCCTTTTTCGGAGCCCTGATTCCCTCGCTTATGACCTCATTTGTCTCAAGATCAATACATCCTCCGGAATATGGAGCAAATGTCCTGCATCCATACTTTTCATGTACCAGTCCTGCGAAATGATCTGTAACCGTGTCTTCTCCATGTACAACAATGACTCTCTGCGGTACCGTCTCGAATCCTCCGAGCCAGTTCAGAAGTCCATTCATATCCGCATGACCACTGATGCCTTTTAACACTTCAATCTGCGCATTTACCGTAATATTCTCTCCAAAAAGCTTGACACTTTCCGCACCTTCGATGAGTTTTCGTCCAAGCGTTCCCACCGCCTGATACCCTACGAAGCAGATCGTACATTCTTTTCTCCACAGATTATGTTTCAGGTGATGGCGGATACGTCCCGCCTCACACATTCCCGATGCGGACAAGATCACCTTCGGTCTCTCATTGAAATTGATCATCTTGGATTCTTCGCTGGTAATCGTTGTCTTAAGCCCCTGGAACAAAAGCGGATTGATTCCCTGCTCCACCAGTGCCATAGCCTCTTCATCAAAACAGGATTTTACGTTTTTATTAAATACATTCGTGGCTTCAATCGCAAGCGGACTGTCCACATATACTTCAAATCCCGGATACTCCGGAATCAGATTCTTCTCCTTAATCTCCCGGATAAAATACAGAATCTCCTGTGTACGTCCTACTGCAAAGGAAGGGATCACAACATTGCCTCCTCTGGCGAACGTTTCCCGAAGGATTCTCGTAAATTCTCCCACATAATCCGGTATGTCTTCTCCGTGTGTCCGGTCTCCGTATGTAGACTCGATCACCACATAATCAGCTTCTTTTACCGGCTGCGGATCCCGTATGATCGGTTGATTCGTGTTACCGACATCTCCGGAAAAGACAATCTTTTTCGTTACATTCTCTTCCGTCACCCATACTTCGATACTGGAAGATCCCAGAAGATGCCCCATATCATTGAAACGAACTTCAATCCCTTCTGTCAGAACGATCTTCTGGTTGTAATCGATCGGAGCCAGCAGTTTGATTGCCGCATCCGCATCTGCAACCGTGTAGAGAGGCTCATATTCCGGTTCCCCGCTTCTTTTTGCCTTCCGGTTCCGCCACTCCGCTTCAAATTCCTGAATGTGAGCACTGTCTCGCAGCATGATATTGCATAGATCGGACGTTGCAAACGTCGTTACGATCTCTCCTTTAAATCCCTGCTTGCACAACAGAGGAATATTGCCGGAATGATCAATATGGGCATGAGTCAGAAGAATATAATCAATCTCACCCGCCTTCACCGGCAGCTCCTGATTCTCATACAGATCCGGTCCCTGTTCCATTCCACAATCAATCAGAATATTCTTACCGCAGGCTTCCAGCAAATGACAGCTTCCCGTCACCTCATGGGCTGCTCCAAAAAAGCCAAGTCTCATATACCCAACCCCTTTTTCTTTTATTGTAACACCTTTTCAGGGGACTGGCTATGAATATTTTACCATCTCTCTTTTCAATCTCTGCATGATCTTTTTTTCCAGCCTGGATATGTATGACTGCGAGATTCCAAGCATATCAGCTACTTCTTTCTGTGTCTTTTCCTCCCCGTCCTGCGTGCCAAGACCAAATCTCATCTGAATGATCGTCCGTTCTCTTCCGGAAAGATGATTGACTGCCTTTAACAGAACCCTTCTTTCTGCCTCATGCTCCAGATCACGGTAGATGGTATCTTCATCCGTTCCCAGGATATCCGACAACAGCAGTTCATTCCCATCCCAGTCGACATTCAGCGGTTCATCAATCGACACTTCCATCTTTGTTTTATTATTCCTTCGAAGATACATCAGAATCTCATTCTCAATACATCTGGAGGCATACGTTGCAAGCTTGATATTCTTCTCCGGATTAAACGTATTAATTGCTTTTATTAATCCAATCGTACCTATAGAAATCAAATCCTCCACACCAACACTGGTATTGTCAAACTTTTTCGCAATATATACCACAAGCCTCAGATTATGTTCTATCAGAAGCTTTCTTGCTCCTTCACTCTCCCCTGTTCCAAGACTGCGGATTGCTTCCGCCTCCTCCTCCGCATCCAGAGGAGCCGGAAGTATATCCGACCCTCCGATATAATGTACATCTTTTCTGTCTGAGAATAACAGTGTCCGAATATCCGGAATCACTTTCAGTTTAAATTGATGTGGTACTGCTACCTTTATTACCATAATTTACTCCTCCTATCAAAACATCAGGATTCAGAATCATCTGAAACTCTTCTCCCGTCAGGCCATTTTCGCACACAGCCGTCATCGGCCCGAGGATCTCTTTCTTTTCTCCCGTACATATGACTGTCATCTTATCCAGGGTAACCATCGGCATTACCCCCTGTGTTTTCCCGATCGAATGGTATGGAATATAGCGTAGCGTTTCCGGCAACAGATTGCCCAATAATCGCCCTGCCGTCTTTTTGTCCAATATGCTGACCGCGTTTCCGGTCACCGGATCTGTCAGGCTGTTTCCCGTATCGATCAGTGCTTCCACTGTACAGCTTTTCCCCTCATAATACAGAATCACTTTACATCTGCTGTTTGTTCTCTGCCCCAGTCTGAGAATCACTTCCCAGATTCCCGACACTGTGTAATAGCCTGCAACCGCCAGCAAAAAGAACAGGCTGCCGGTCCGGACATATTGTTGAAAGAACTGCAATATCCCGCCAGTCAGAAATCCACTTATGTAAAGTATGATCCATCCCTGAAAGAGCTTTCTTCCCCACGGAATTCCAAGTCCCGTTTTTATCATTGCAATACTTACCGGGCCATGAAAAAGCACCAGCTTTACATGTGGCTCCGGAATCGGAAGTACAATCACAAGGCAAGTGAGTGCGGCTCCTGTCAATGCTCCTGCGTAGATACGTAGATACGCAGCATGGCACCCCAATATCTTTCTGGTGATCATTAACAGAATCGCATCCATCATGAAATTCACCGCAAAAAACACATCTATATACAATTCATAGTACACATCAGGCCTTCTTTCTCTCTGAGTACGCGAAATCGATTTGGTTCTCAAGCAAGATTAATTATACGAGGAGGGGAAAAAAGATTTTGTCAGATGGTGGACGTCAATTTGATTTTCGTTCGACAGTTCTCGGGAAACACAAGATATGGATGAAAAAGAAATGATTTTATGAATAAAACACGAAAAGAAACACAAGACTTTGTATGAAAAATTAGTAAAAAAAGAAAGAATTTTATGGAAAATGAAAGAAATATATGGGGAATCCTGTCAGAATTAAGCGATATGAAGATATGTGTAAATCATCAGAAGTGCCCAAGGGCACGTTCTGAGATTGTAAGCGGTCGCCAAGGTCTCAAGCAAGCTTGGACTTTGGCTCGTCGCTATCACAAAAACCCGGCACACAGATCGTGTACCGGGATTCATAACAAAATAGATATAAGATATTATTTCTTGAAGAAATCCGGAATCTTAATAGACTGTTCTTTTACTTTGCTGGTTGGTGTTCTTGGAGTCTCCAGTGTTGGAGTTGTCCCACCTACCGGTCTTCTCACTGCCGGACCATTTGAGTTATCCTTCGCAGCTGCTCCAAAATCCATTCTTGGGGCGGTCTGTGGCTGTGCCTGATGTACCGGTCTTTCATAGCTCTGTGCATGTGCGCTTGCTGTATGCGCTGCCGCATGCGGCATTGCTGATGTTCTTGCCGGGTTTTCCAGTCTGGATTTCAGCTTTGATGCACTGCCGCCAACATTGTGAAGACCTGTTGCGATTACTGTGATCGTTGCTTCATCTGCTCTGGAATCATCATACATTGCACCAAAGATAATATTTGCATCTTCTCCTGCAAGTTCCTGTACATATTCAGCCGCATCAGAAGCATCCATCAGAGTAATGTCACCGGATACGTTAATAATTACATGAGATGCACCTGCAATCGTGGTTTCAAGAAGCGGGCTGGCAACTGCCTGTTTCACAGCTTCCAGTGCCTTATCATCGCCTCGTCCCTGTCCAATACCGATATGTGCAATTCCTTTATCTGTCATAACGGTCTGAACATCTGCAAAGTCAAGGTTGATCAGTGAAGGTACATTGATCAGGTCTGTAATACCCTGAATACCCTGCTGTAATACTTCATCTGCCTTTTTCAGCGCTTCCGGCATCGTTGTACGCCTGTCCACAACTTCAAGCAGCTTATCATTCGGAATAACAATCAGTGTATCAACACTCTCTTTTAATTTTTCAATTCCTGCGAGAGCATTATTCATACGTGTCTTAGATTCGAAACGGAAAGGCTTGGTAACAACACCAACCGTCAGTGCTCCCTGTTCCTTGGCAATGCGAGCTACCACAGGAGTCGCTCCTGTTCCTGTACCGCCGCCCATACCACAGGTAACGAATACCATATCGGCACCTTTCAGTGCTGCTGATATCTCCTCCGCACTTTCTTCTGCCGCTTTTTCTCCAATCTCCGGTCTTGCTCCGGCACCCAGTCCTTTTGTGATCTTGTCACCGATCTGCATAAGAGTCGGTGCTTTACACAGCTGAAGCGCCTGCTTATCTGTATTAATTGCAATAAATTCAACACCGGCAATCTGTTCATCGATCATGCGGTTCACTGCGTTATTACCGCCTCCGCCGACTCCAACAACAATAATCTTTGCCGCTGCTTCTGACTCGTTTGTTTTAATTTCTAGCAAGGGTTTCTCCTCCTTTGTTATCCTTATTATATATTATACATCCCATAAATAAAGCAAGTGAGATGAACTCAGTTTGCTATATATAGTATATAATAAAGACTTTTGTATAAAATATCAATAGAATTTCTCCATTTTTCTTATTTTTCTTCTGAAATTTCCTCCGGACTTTCTTCCTTGTCAAATGTGATCGTTGAACCACTCTCCGAATAGTCCTCCAGATGCAGTGTTCCCGCCCTGTCTCCCAGCTTTTCCAGGATCGGTTTGATCTGAGCAACCTGCTCAGATGACACGGAACTTCCGAGATTGACCCGCACTTTTCCGATTTCAAGAAAGATCTGATTTCCCTCACAGACAATCTTTACCTGACCCAGTTCATATTTTTTTATTTCTTTTGATGTTTTCAGAATTTCTTCAAAAATACCGGCGTTTTCACACTCAAGCGTCTGGTAAAGCTTCACATTTTTCATCTCAAGTCCGGTAATAGACGGAAGACCTTCTGTCAGGCTGCCCGACTCATCTACTACCAGCCCCGTCTTATCGAAATAAAAGTACCGGTCTCCGTCCTTTACATACCCCACGATTGGTTTTTCCTCCACCTTAATCTGAAGCGTCCACGGATTCTTCATACTCACTTTCATACTTTCCAGACAGGGAAGCTTTTCCCCATAGCCAAGCGCATACTTCGCAGTCACATAGATCGTATTAAATGATCCCTTATCCTTTTTGATCACGTCTGCAATTTCCTGATCCGTACAGTATTCATTCCCGCTGACCTTGATTCCCTGAAGATAAAAAAGAACCAGGATCCCGACTGCGAGGATCGCAACTGCAAGGATTATCACAACCAAAGCATATAAACGATGTGTTTTTTTCTTCATTGTATCTACTCCCTTTTTTCTATTTTACCAAAGATGACACACTCAGGACAAGTCCCATTTCTATCAGAAGAAAAACTGCTGACGTTCCTCCGTAGCTGATAAAGGGAAGTGTGATCCCGGTATTTGGAATGGTATTCGTCACGACTGCAATATTCAGGATCACCTGTATCATCATGTGTCCCATCGCCCCGGCTGCAATCAGTGCTCCAAACAGATCCACAGCATGTGTTGCGATGACAAAAAATCTCCAGATCAGGATCAGAAACAGAAACAGGATCACACAGGCTCCGACATATCCCAGTTCTTCACAGATAATTGAAAATATCATATCATTCTGCGCTTCCGGAACAAATCCCAGCTTCTGAATGCTCTTTCCAAGTCCCTTTCCGAATAATCCACCGGACCCAATCGCATATAACCCCTGCAGCGTCTGATATCCTTTTTCATATTTTTCCGGATTCTGCCATATGGCAAGCCGTTCCAGCCGATAGCTCTCCATTGCTAAAAATATCGCCATGAATCCTGCTCCAAGTGCTGCCATTATAACAAACTGACCATATCTGGGGCTGGCGGCGAAGATCAGAATCACTGCGATTCCAAGAATGATAATTGCCGTACTTAAGTTGCTTGCCCCCACCAGCGCAACCACCGGCAGAATCATCACAATAATCTTAAGCATCGTCCGCATCTTACCGATCTTTTCCACATTTTTCGTTATCACATGTGCAAGAAACAGGATAACAGCCACTTTTGCAAATTCCGAGGGCTGAAAAGAAAACGGGCCCAAAGACAGCCATCTTTTGGACCCGTTATACTCATCTCCGATAAACAATACTGCCACTGACAACAATATTGCAGTAAAATATCCCAGGACAGCCACATGTTTCCAGATATGATAATCCATCCTGGCAACCATAAACATCCCCGCAATTCCCAAAAGTGTCGCAAACGCCTGCTTTTTCAGGTAATAGAACGAATCCTGAAACTTCACTTCTCCGTTATACGCACTTGTACTGTACAGGATAACAAGACCTGCTGCCATGATCAGAATCAACGCGGCTAAAAGAGTATAATCATAACTTTTCTTTCTCGATTGTGCCAATATATGCCACTCCTTATAAGGAATTTACAATCTCTTTAAATCTCTCTCCACGTACTTCATAGTTCGGGAACATTCCCCAGCTTGCACAGGCAGGTGAAAGCAGGACTGCTTCACCAGGTTTGGCCAGCTTTGCTGCCATAAGCACCGCTTCGTCAAAAGTCTCTGCAAACAGGTAATCTTTAAATCCACATTTTTCTGCATCCGCAGCGATCTTTTCCCGGGTCGCACCCAGAAGAATCAGCTTTCTTACTTTTCCATCAAAACTGTTGATCCATTCTGTATATTCGGATCCTTTATCATATCCACCGCCAATCAGTATCGTTGGGCGGTTCATAGCCTGAATTCCCTTGATGGCAGCATCCGGATTGGTTCCTTTGGAATCATTGTAATATACAACACCTTTTTTCTCTGTAACATACTCTATCCGGTGTTCTACTCCTTTAAATTCCCTGACACTTCTGCTGATCACATCCATCGGCACTCCGTATACTGCAGCCATGGCAGCTGCAGCCATTACATTTTCATGATTGTGTGTTCCGAGTATCTGCAGTTCATCCACATGACAGATTTTTGCTTCTGTTCCTTCATAATGATATATGATATTGCCGTCTTCAAGATAAATTCCCTCTTCTAGTTTACGCTGACTGCTGAAATATAGAACCTTTGCTTTCACATTCTTTCCAAACTCTCTCGTCAGTTCATCCTCATAATTCAGAATACAGTAATCTTCCTCCGTCTGATTTTCAGCAATCTTCTTCTTAGCATTCACATACGCTTCCATCGTATGATGGCGGTTCAGATGATCCGGTGTAAAATTCAGAATTGCGCTTACTCTTGGTCTGAAATCCACGATACTCTCCAGCTGAAAGCTGCTCATCTCAGCAACTGTGATCGTCTCTTCTGTCATCTCAGACACAACTGTTGTGTATGGTGTTCCGATGTTCCCTACCACAAAAACATTATCCTGATAATTTTTCATGATTTCACCAAGAAGAGAAGTTGTTGTTGTCTTTCCATTGGTCCCGGTAATTGCAAGGACATCACCTTTTCCAAACTGATAAGCAAGTTCCACCTCGCCAATCACCTGTACACCACGTCTTCTCATCTCGTCAATCACCGGAAGATCAGTCGGAACCCCCGGACTTAAGATGGTAATATCAAGACCGTCCAGAAGTGCTTCCGGAAAAGCACCGATAACAATCTGCGCCTTGCTGTCTTTCCCAATCTGTTCACGGATCTTATCTTCTGTCAGCTTTTCGTTTCCATCATAAAGCACAACATCTGCTCCATGCTGCTCCAGGATCTTTCCTGCTCCGATTCCGCTGATTCCAAGACCAAATACAAGTACTTTCTTCTCTGTTACTTCCATAATCTCCTCCTACATAGCCATCAATGCGATCAGGCACAGAATTGCTGTAATAATTGAAAACACCGCCACAACTCTTGTTTCAGACCAGCCGCATAATTCAAAATGATGATGAATCGGCGCCATCTTAAAGAAACGTTTGCCGCCTGTCTTTTTAAAATATGTGACCTGAATCATGACAGATAACACTTCAACCAGATAAATAAGTCCTACGATTACAATAAAGATCGGCATCTGCAACATATATGCCGCCGATGCAACAAATCCTCCCAGTGCCAAAGATCCGGTATCTCCCATAAATACACTGGCCGGATACACATTAAACAGCAAAAATCCAAGAAGTGCTCCGACAACAGCACAGGTAATTGGTGTGATTCCGCTGTTCGTTCCGATCGCGACTACGGTAAAGAATGTTGCCACCAGCACCGTAACACTGGATGCAAGACCATCCAGTCCATCCGTAAAATTCACACCATTTACTGTTCCGATCACTACAATGAACATCAATGGAATTGCAAGCCATCCGATATCAAGATATTTTCCTCCCGTAAATGGGATCAGCATTGCAAGGGAAACGGTTGAATAGCGTACCATATAAAATGCAAATATCGCTGTAACTACAATCTGAAGTGCCATCTTCTGCTTTGGATACAATCCATCTGAGCGCTTCATCACGACTTTCAGATAATCATCCAGAAATCCGATCAGCCCGAATCCCAGTGTCATAAACAGAATCGGAATGATCTGGGGATAACTTCTTATATAAACCACAGATGTGATCACTACTGCAAGAAGAATGATCACTCCCCCCATTGTTGGGGTTCCTGCTTTTTTCAAATGAGACTGTACTCCCTCAACTCTCTCCGTCTGTCCCATCTTCAGTTTTCTGAGTACCGGAATGATCAACGGTCCCATTGCCGCACTCAGCACAAATGCGATCAGTACCGGAATAAATATTGTATAATCCATAACCCACCTCTTCGCTTCTTTTGTTAATCAGTTATTTCCTAACTTTACCTAGTATACTGCATTTCTTATTCTTTTTCAATGCCAAGATACGGTAATATATTTTCAAAAATATTACCGATCACAGGCGCCGCGATCGTTCCTCCGTAATATACTCCCTGCGGATTATAGATCACACACATGCCCAGAATCTGAGGATCATCTGCCGGAGCAAAGCCAATAAAAGATGAAATATACTTATTTGCACTTCTCGGAAGTGTCTGTGAAGTCGCCGTCTTTCCTCCGATCCGGTATCCTTCCACATACGCATTCTTTCCGGACCCTTCCGCAACAACACTTTCCAGCAGCATTCTCATGGTTGCAGATGTTTCCTCAGACACTATATTGTTTTTTTCTTCATATTCAAATGTCTTTATTTCTTCCCCGTCTTTTTCTAATACCCGAACCCCCAGATGAGGAGTCACACGCCGGCCTCCATTGATCAGGGAACTTACCGTTGTTGCCAGCTGGATCGGCGTAATCTGAAAAGACTGTCCAAAACTCATGGTAGCAAGTTCCACAAGTCCGATATTCTCTTTTTTGTGCATAATAGTTCCGGCTTCACCCGGAAGATCTACTCCTGTCAGACTCATCAGTCCAAACTGCTGAAAATATTTATAGAAGTTATCTGCGCCGAGTCTGAGTCCGACATCTATAAATACCGGATTACAGGAATTCTGCATCCCCTGAACGAATGTCTCCGCGCCATGTCCTCCAACCTTGTGACATCGAATCTTACGATCCTCCACCACCCGGTATCCCGGGCAGGAAAATGTATCATCCAGCTTTACAGCACCTTCTTCCAGTCCGACAGAAGCAGTAATGATCTTAAATGTAGATCCCGGCTCGTAAGTATCATTAATACATCCATTTCTCCACATCTGATTCAATGCTTCCTGTTTTTCTTCTTCAGACATGTTCTGCTCCTCCTGTGTACTCAGTTCAAACGGCGTATTCAGGTTAAACTCAGGAACATTCACCATCGCCAGAATCTCCCCATTCTGCGGATTCATCAGTATGATGGCAACTTTATCCGCCTGCTTTTCTTCCATCACTTTTTCTGCCATCTGCTGAGCATACATCTGAATATTTGCATCCATACTGATCTGCAGCGTATTTCCGGCCACCGGTTCCACCCTGTCTTCTGCTACTCCTTCAAGTTCCACTCCTCTGGCGTCAGTTGTCGTAAGAATCGTTCCATTGATCCCCTTCAGATACTCCTCATACTTTACCTCCAGCCCGATAATCCCCTGATTATCACCACCAGTGAAGCCTAAAACCCTGGATGCCAGTTCATTATATGGATAATATCTCTTAAAGTCCTCATCCACTTTGACTCCATCCAGTTCCATGTTACGAATCGCATCTCCTGTTTCCTTATCTACATTTGTCTTGATCCTCTCCATCGAAGATACCTTTTCCACACGTTTGCGGACCGTTTCTTCATCCATATCCAATGCAGCTGCCAGCTTTTTGATTACAGTCTCCGGGTCTTTCACCTGGCTGTGAATCACAGAGATCGTACAGACGGTGCGATTGGTCGCAAGTATCTTTCCGTTGCAATCAATAATCTCCCCTCTCGCGGCCTTGATCTCCCGTTCCCTCTCATGAAGTGCTTCTGCTTTTTTCTGATAATAATCCGCCTTCCAGATCATAAGATAGGCCAGCCTGCCCATAAGCCCCAGAATCAGAATCATGGCTCCGACAAATACGACCAGTACTTTCTTCTTATTATATGTTTTGTTTTTCACAAACAAAAAACCTCACAAAAGCTGTTTTTATAACTTATTACTGCTTTTGCAAGGTTATTCTGATTAATATTGACTTATTCCTGAACCTGATCCGTCTCATCCGTTGTCATTTTTTCAACCCCAAGATAAGGGAATATCTCTGACATGATCCCAGATGCCATTTCTGTCGCATAGGAACTGGATGCCTGCTCTGCAACATTCGGTTCATCGATTACTACATATACAACCACCTGTGGATTTTCCTGCGGAGCATATCCGATAAAGGATACCAGATACTTTCCATTTCCTCGCGGAAGTTTTTCCGCCGTACCTGTTTTTCCTCCAATGTCATATCCTTCCACTCCCGCAGAAGACCCGGTACCTTCCTCTACAACCCCACGCATATAATCTTTGATAATCTCACTGGTTTCTTCCGAAATAGTTTTCTTTAATAAGACAGGATCTTTATTCTCTGTTACATTTCCATTTTCATCCTGTATCTGTTTGACCACATGCGGTTTATAATAATTTCCTCCATTGATCAAAGAACAAAATGATGCTGCAAGCTGCGTCATTGTCACATTAAAATTCTGTCCGAATGCATTCGTGGCAAGACTGGCCGCATCCATGTTTTCCGGTGTATACAAAAGACCTTCTGTAGTTCCTTCTCCCGGAAGATCAATTCCCGTATACTCTCCAAATCCAAACAGCTTCTGATATCGGCAGAATTCTTCTGCCCCGAGGCTGGCTCCAATCTGCATCAATGCTACGTTACATGAATTTTCCAGAGATTGTTTCAACGTCTCCGGTCCATGACCCGACCGGTTGCTGCAATGAATGTCATGATCTCCCACATGCATAACACCGCCGCACACATAACCTTCATCCCCGGTAAGCACTCCGGTCTCCAGACCTGCTGCAATTGTAAAAGGCTTAAACGTTGATCCCGGTTCGTAGGTATTGCTGACACAGAAATTATTCCACAGTTCATTCAGTGCATTTACTTTTTCTTCGTCTGTCATCTGCTCCAGCTCTTCTTCCGAATAGTAGGCAGACAGATCTCTTGGGCTGTTCAGATCATAATTCGGATATGATGCTTCCGCCAGTATCTCTCCATTTTGAGGATTCATAACAATAACTGCCGTATTTTTACTTCCCTCACCTTTTGACGCCTCATTCTTGTGTGCCTCATTAAATGCCAGGATATACTTTTCAACAATGCTCTGCACCTGAAGATCAATCGTTGACACAACAGTACTTCCGTTATCCGGTTCTTTCACTGTACGTTCAAATGTAGAACTTTCATCCAGATAACCGTATTCTCTTCCGTCTGTTCCATTCAGAATGGAATTATAAGAAGCCTCTATTCCGTTGCTTCCCACATTACCATCTACTGTAAATCCGATCACATCACTTGCAAGCGTATTATACGGATATTTTCTCACATAATCTTCTTCCAGCCATATTCCTTTTACGTCCGGATAATTCTTTTCATCCGCATCTATCTTTTCAAACTTCTGCGCGGTATCATAATCAACTCCCTTTTTCAGGACACTATATCTGCTTGACGGCTTATCCTCCATAAGCTTACGGACATCTTCTTCATCGATTTCAAAACAATCCGTCAGCACCTGAATCGTTGGTTCGATATAATCCTCATCGCTCAGCATCACTTTTACATCCAGGACAACGTTGTAGACTCTTTCGCTGGTTGCAATCTTAGTCCCGTTGCGATCAACAATATCTCCTCGTTTATACGGAATGGTCCGATTATTATACTGTTGTTGATCCAATACCACCTTCGTATATTTTTCTCCACTCGATGCGTTGATATATGTAATTCTTCCCACCAGAAAAACAAAAGCCAGTACTATTCCCATAAAGAGCAATACCAGCTTTTTCTGCATGAATTTTGATATCTTTTTCTTAAACGGATTCTTTTTCTGTCTTGCCATAATTTCTCCTACTTTTTATTCTTGTCTGACTGAGCAAGCACACCGTCTTCCGGAATATCCTCATACTGTTTTACATAATCAGTCGCAGGATCTTCATATTCTATGATCTGCTCAGGAGAAGCATATACCATACCAAGTTCTCCCTCTGCTTTTTCTCTTACCTCTTCCAGATTCACTGAATCCATTACCGCATTGTACCTGGTCGTATTCTCTTCCTTCAGATTGGCCAGTTCTTCCTGCATTGCCGTAATATGCTTCGACCGGCTGGTGATGCTGGACTGAAGTTTTACATAATTTACACATACGATCAGCGCGAGCACAGCCGCAACTGCAAGAAACACTACATATGTGCGATTCATGATAAGAGCCTGTTTTCGATTTCTGCGTACCTGATTGCTTACTTGCTTCTTAGGTTTTGCGGGTGACTCATGACGACGCGGTGCATACTCCGGCTGTGTTGCAACATTTCCATACTGATATGCCTGTCTTCCTGTATAAGTTTCAGCACTTCTGCTTCTATACTGCTGTCTGCTGCGTGAATAATTCTGTCTTGCTGCCATATACGCCACCCCTTTCTATCATTTTTTCAACCCATTCTAACAGCGCTCAAATATACGTAATTTGGCACTTTTTGAACGACTGTTATTTTCCATTTCTTCTGCACCTGGCAGAATAGGCTTTCTGGTAACAATACTCCCCTTGGACACTTTCCCACATACACATACAGGAAAGTCCGGCGGACAGGTACATGGATTCTCATTTTTCTTAAATGCACTCTTTACGATCCTGTCCTCCAGCGAATGAAATGTGATAATACACAACCTTCCACCCGGATTCAATATGTCTATCATATCATCCAATGAATCCCGCAGAACATCCAACTCCCTGTTCAGTTCAATACGGATAGCCTGGAATGTCCGTTTTGCCGGATGCCCAGACTTTTTCTGATACTTCATTGGTATTGAGGCCCTGATAATCTCTGTCAGCTGGCCTGTAGTCTCGATTGGTCTCTTACCGCGTTCTGCCACGATATGTTTTGCAATATTCTTGGCAAACTTGTCCTCGCCATAGTCTCTGATCACGCGGTAGAGATCCATCTCTGAGTAGTCATTGACGATGTCCCTGGCTGTCATTTTCTGACGTGTATCCATCCGCATATCCAGAGGTGCATCTTCGCGATAGGAAAATCCACGTTCTGCCGTATCTAACTGATAAGATGATACGCCCAGATCAAGGATGATTCCGTCGACCTTGTCAATTCCTAATTCCCGGAGCCTTGACTTCATATCACAATAGTTGCTCCTGACTATTGTAACCTTCTCCCCGAAGTCTTTTAAGCGGGCGCCTGCCGCCTCGATCGCAGCCGCGTCCTGGTCTATTCCTACAATACTCCCCTTTTCACCGAGGCGTCTGCATACTTCATAAGCATGTCCGCCTCCACCAAGCGTGCCATCTACATAGATGCCATCCGGCCTGATGTTTAATCCATCAATTGTTTCATTCAGTAATACTGATTTGTGTTCGAATCCCATATCTTCTCCCTCTAGATACTGAATCCACTCGCTTCCATATCAGATGCAATATCTTCAATGTTAAGTTCCACTTCAGCATTCTTTTCTTCCCATCTTGCCTTGTCCCAGATCTCGGCACGCTTCCCCATACCGATAAATACGACTTCTTTATCCAGGTGTGCAAATTCTCTCAAAACAGAAGGAATTAACGTTCTTCCCTGCTTGTCAAGGTCGCCGTCTGTAGCACTTCCCTGAAAAAAATATGCAAGAGCACGGGCTTTTTTATCCGTGGTGGTTGGTAAGGCGTTCAGTTTTGCTTCGAAGGTGTTCCATTCGTTTTCCGGGTATACATAAAGGCAATTCTCCATTCCTTTTGTTATGACGAAATTCTCCCCTAGATCGTCACGAAACTTTGCAGGAATGATAAGTCTTCCCTTTGCGTCAATATTATGACTGTACTCTCCTTTCAACATTGAACTCACCCTCTTTCAGTGGCCTTCCACTTTCTTGCCACTTTGCTCCACTTCTCACCACTTTCTACCACTTGAAACCATTGTAAACTACTTTTTTATCGTTTTCAAGCCCTTTTTATAAAAATTGGCACAAAAAAAGAACCTCACATTGCAAGATTCTTTTTCATTCTTATTAGACTTTTCTTTTATTCTCCATCTGCCACTTCAAGTTCAGAAAGACTCTGACTCAATTCATCAAGTGCGGAATAATCAATCGCCACTTCTTCTTTCGGCTTCTTTGCCTGATATGACGAAAATGCAGAATATCCGAATCCTCCCACCAGTGCAACAGCAACCAGGGCGATCACACAACGGCTTACCAGCTTCTGAATTCTGGCTTTTTTCATAATTTGCTTACGATTTGCTTTTTCTTTCTTATATCTGTCAACTTTTTCCTGACTCATAATATCCGGCTCCTTCTGTTCAATAACTAAAAGTTATTTTATCACAACTGCAGAAATTATACAACCACAATTATGCCTCCATCTGCCGCATACATACTGCTGATCCCGGCCGTATCAAGGATGATCACATCCTTAAACACTGCTTTTGAAACCAGCATCTCTTTGACTGCTTCTGCTCTCTCTCTGCAGTTACAGTGTGATATCGCCAGAATCTTCTGCTCAGATTCTTTCAGGTTATTCACAATTTCATCTGCCATCTTCACCAGTGCTTTCTTAATGCCACGCGCCTGAGAAATCTGCCGGATCGTTCCTTCCGGTGTTGCTCCCATGACCGGTTTGATATTCAATGCCGTTGCTACCACTGCTTTCAGCCCCTTTAATCTGCCGTTTTTCTTAAGAATGTCCAGTGTCTCCAGTACAAAATATGTATTCTTTGAAGCAATGTATGCTTCTACAGTATCGATCACTTCTCGGAAGCTCATTCCGGCCTCTTCACATTCTGCAATCTTCATTGCAATCAGCGTTTCCCCCACAGATGCCGATCTGGAATTAAATATATAGATATCTTTTTCTCCGTATTCTTCATGATACAGATTCTTTCCCAGCACAGCACTGTTATAAGAACCACTCAGCTCCGCTGACAATGTCACCGCATACACATGCTCCGCATCACAATGATAGCCTTCCATATATCTCTCCGGCGACGGGCAGGAAGACTTCGGACATTCCTCACATTCCGCAACTCTTCTCAAAAAGTCAGCCTGATCAAATGTATCATCATCTATAATGTGGTGCCCGCCAACCTCAATTGACAGGGACGCCGTTTCAAAACATCCAGACGACTTCATCTTGTCTGTCAGTTCCCCACAACTATCTACAATAATCTTATACTTCATGTTCTTCCTCCCGATACATATTATCAACAATTCCATTTGTTGTTTTTGGTATCTATTTTATCTGGTTTTCAAAACCATATCCATATTACCATATTTATCCGAAAAAAGAAAGACTTGTATAGAATTCTTATTCAGCAATTTTTATTTTTCTGGATACCCCCAGTGCAATTCCCATTTCTGCCATCAGAAACAGTACCGATGTACCTCCGTAACTGATAAACGGAAGCGTAATTCCCGTAGTCGGGATCAGATTAATTACAACCATCACATTCAGAATTACCTGCAGTGCGATATGTCCGAATATACCTGACACAACCAGTGATCCGTACAGATCCGGTGCATTCTGAGCTATGAATAACAGCCTGTACAACAACATGCCAAAAAGTACCAGCACAATGATTGCACCAAACACACCCAGTTCCTCACATATAATAGAAAGAATCATATCATTCTGCACTTCCGGGATAATCATCTTCTGCGCACTGTTACCAAGCCCTTTTCCAAAAAATCCTCCGGAACCGATCGCGTACAGCGCCTGCATGATCTGATACCCTCCGTCAGATGCATATTTTTCCGGATCCAGCCACACAAGAATTCTTCGAAGGCGGAAATTACCACTGGTTTCCATCGCCATTCCCAGAAGCCTCGCTCCCACAATCGCGGCTGTCGCCCCGGCCACGGCCAGTATCACAAACAGTTTGGTCTTCGGATGAACAACGAATATCATGATACAGGTGATTCCCATTACGATAATTGCAGTACTCAGATTATCCGTCAGGAACAGAACGCAGGCGGCTGAAAATCCTCCCCACATCACCACCCTTGCCATTCCCTGCAAAGTCGTTATTTCCTTTCCCATTGTACAGATCAGGACCGGAATAAACAGAATCACTGCAATCTTTGCAATCTCGGAAGGCTGAAGCTGCTGGTCAAACGGGAGCCTGATCCATCTCTTTGCTCCATTTACCTCTTTTCCCAGAGGCGTCTTTACGAGCAGCATCAGAAAAATCGATATATAATAGATTCCTTTTGCCCATTTTATGTAATAATGATAATCTATTCTTGCGACAATAAACATGCCTGCAAATCCGGCAACACAGAAGACGATCTGCCTTTTAAAATAATGCATACTGTCTCCATAAGTGACCATTGCGCTATAAGCACTGGTACTGTACAGCATAACCAGTCCGAAGCACACAAGACAGATCAGCACAGCAAGAAGACTGTAATCAAAAAAACGTATCTTTCCTGTTCCCGAACGTTTTACATTTGTTTTTTCATTGGTTTTTGTTCTCTGGTTTTTCGCCATATTTATTACACTCCCATCTAATCGTATCTATTATACTCATATATCTCTGCAAAAACAACCATCTCATTCACAACTTATGTGAATTTCCATACTATATTATTGCAAAGAATATTGAAAGGAGACGCAAAAATGCCTGCATATCGTTATTCCACACCAGACTATACCCATCGCGGCAGCGGTCATTCAAGATCTTCCATGCCGCCACGTTCTTCTGCTCCCGCCACTCCCTGCTGCAGAGAGCAGACTGCTTCTGATACGCTGAAATCTCTTCCGCTTGCCATGGCATACATTCCCTGGCAGCAATGGCGTTCATTATATGAAGCAGAAAAAGGATTCTGCCTTGGAACTATATTCGCAGAACTGGATATGCCATTTCATGGGAAAGGGGGATGCTGTCGATGAACGAAAAAAAACCCTGCCGCAAAGAACTGATGGACTGGATCAATATTGTAAGTTTTGCTGCAGATGATGCAAAGTTGTTTCTTGATACTCATCCCTGCGATCAGGATGCCCTTGAATATTTTAATGAATTTAAATGTCAGCGTGTTCAGGCATTAAATGAATATGCAAAATACTATGGTCCCCTTACACTGGATACTGCCGACAGCCAGACTGAACGCTGGAACTGGATCAATGATCCATGGCCATGGCAGGAAGGAGGATGCTGATCTATGTGGAATTACGAAAAACGTCTGCAATATCCTGTAAAAATCACGCAAACTAATCCCCGGATTGCTCAGATTATTATTACGCAATTTGGAGGTCCAAATGGCATGTCAACATTATTTGTTCCGAAAAAAATACAAAAATAATCCATTTTTCGCCATATTTCTTGTAGACATTTCACACATTCCACCGATATAATGAAAAAAGACTGACGGAAGAAAAAGTCAAAAAAGGAGAATAATGGAAGAAATATGGAAAAAATGCAGCCCATGTTGTTTACAACACTAAAAAACTACAAGAAAGAACAATTCGTTAAGGATGTGATTGCCGGTATAATTGTAGCGATCATAGCGCTACCGTTATCCATTGCACTTGCACTTGCATCAGGGGTAGGTCCCGAGCAGGGAATCTATACAGCCATCATTGCCGGCTTCGTCATCTCTCTGCTTGGCGGAAGTCACGTACAGATTGCAGGTCCTACCGCAGCCTTCGCTACCATCGTCGCAGGCATCGTGGCCGAAAGTGGAATGGACGGCCTGATTCTTGCAACCATACTTGCCGGTGTCATACTGGTTCTGATGGGAATTTGTCACTTTGGTTCACTGATCAAATTCATCCCATTCACGATCACCACCGGATTCACTTCCGGAATTGCTGTTACGATCGTGATCGGTCAGCTGAAAGATTTCTTCGGAGTTACTTATCCGAAAGGAATGCCCGTCATCGAAACAACCGAAAAACTAAAGGCTTTTATCAAAGGCTTTTCCACTTTCAATACAGATGCTCTCATCGTAGGACTGATCTGTCTTGTCATATTAATCGTGATCCCCAGGTTCACAGAAAAGATTCCTGCCTCTTTGATTGCCGTAATCGCGGGAATTCTGATGGTTAAATTGCTTCCTCTGAAAGTCAATACCATAGGAGATCTATATACGATCAACAGTTCTCTTCCGACCCTTCATATTCCACAGATTAACTTTGAAATGATCCGTATCGCACTGCCAAATGCTTTTACGATCGCAATTCTCGCTGCAATAGAATCACTTCTTTCCTGTGTGGTTGCGGACGGAATGATTACCGAACAACACCGTTCAGACATGGAACTTGTAGCCCAGGGCGCCGGAAACATAGCTTCTGCTCTTTTTGGCGGAATCCCTGCCACAGGTGCAATCGCCCGAACTGCTGCCAATGTAAAAAACGGCGGCCGAACCCCTGTTGCCGGAATGGTACATGCGGTCACACTGCTTCTTGTATTAATGATACTGATGCCTTATGCAGGACTGATTCCAATGCCGACCATTGCAGCCATCCTGTTTATGGTTGCGTACAATATGTGCCAGTGGAGAACTTTCCTTCATCTTTTAAAAACGGCCCCCAAAAGCGATAATGCTGTTCTGATTGCCACATTTCTTCTGACAGTACTCTTCGATCTGGTAGTTGCAATCGAAATAGGAATGCTCATTTCCTGCCTGCTCTTTATGAAACGGATGAGCGATGAGACAGAACTGAAAAGCTGGAAACGTGCAGATGAATTTTCCACGGAGAAAGAAGCAGCCGAGCAAAATATGCTCCGCCATATTCCTGCTTCGATCAGTGTTTATGAAATCACCGGACCATTATTCTTTGGCGCCGCAGATACCATCAAACAGATCAGCGTAAAGGACGGAACCCGCTGCCTGATCATCCGTATGCGAAGCGTCCCTTCCGTAGACAGCACTGCCATGAATGCCCTTTCCGGACTCTGTGACTACTGCAAAAAGCATGACATTACCTTAATCCTGTCTCATGTGAACAAACAGCCAATGCGTGCCATGGAAAAAGCCGGCCTGCTCGATCAGATCGGCCGCAAAAACTTCCGCCGCAATATCAACGCTTCTATCGAATACGCAGAAGCCATCGTCAACGAAGCTTCTGAAAAATAAATAAAGAATCTTTATTTTACCGTGCAGTTTTAACATCCATGTTTCCCATGCCTGTTAAAACTGCACGCTTTCTATTTCTCATCCTGCATTTTTCTCTGCGCTTTCCCAAAAAGCTCTTCTGAGATAATCGGCAAATGTTCTCCCCTTACAATCCGAACCTGTTCTTTCTGATAGTACCTGTCACAGCTTACTTTTCCTCCTGTCCCTCTTCTCAACTTTCCCGTATACACCGGATTCATCAGGATATATTTTACACTTCTCTTTTCAAAACGCTTTCCTCGTATCGTCCGGATTTCCATAGCATTCAGCCACTTTGCAATCTGGCTGCAGGACATCCCTTCTACAAATTGCTCAAATATCTTTTGAACAACCGGCGCTCTCGTTTCATCTATTTCAAAGTGGCTTTCTCCCATTCTGTACCCAAACGGGGGAACGGATACCACTCCACCTCTGGAAAACTTTTCATTCATCCCCCGTTTTACTTCCTGCGCCAGATTAATGGAATAATATTCATCCATGGCTTCCAGCAACGCCTCAATCAGAATAGAGGTCGGATCATCTGAAAGCTGTTCTGTAATCGACACGACATCAATCCCACATTCCTTCCGAAGCATGGACTTATATAGAATGCTGTCCTGACGGCTTCTTGCAAATCGCGAGAATTTCCATACCAGTATGACATCAAAGGGTCTGGGCTTCTTTTTGGCATCACTGATCATTTTCATAAAATCAGGTCGCTTCCTGGCATATTTCCCGCTGACTCCCATATCCACATAAATATACTGATCCGGCAGGTCTATCTGATGGCGGTCCGCGTATTCCCTGATCTTTCTGATCTGGCTGTCAGGCGAATACTCCAGTTGATCTTCTGTGGATACCCGCACATAGGCGGCCCCCGTCTGCACATGTTTTACCATTTTATATCATCCGCTCTGCTTTTCGATATACTTTATTCTCCATCACAGGAAAATATGCCATCGGGAGGTCCGGATGGTGAACTCGCCGCTTCCATGAGATATCTGGCACAGAGATATACCATGCCATATCGGGAGGTTACCGGGGTACTCACGGATATCGGAACCGAAGAACTCGCCCACATGGAGATGATCTGCGCCATCGTCCATCAGCTGACCAGAAATCTGTCCCCGGAGGAGATTGAAAAATCCGGTTTTGATAAATATTATGTCGATCATACTCTGGCACTCTGGCCTCAGTCTGCCGGCGGCACTCCATGGACTGCAACTTACTTTCAGTCCAAAGGAGATCCCATCACAGATCTTCATGAAGATATGGCGGCTGAACAAAAAGCCCGGACGACTTATGATAACATCCTTCGTCTGGTAAAAGATCCCGAGATCTGTGACCCCATTCGTTTTCTGCGCCAGCGGGAAATCGTTCACTACCAGCGTTTCGGTGAAAGTCTGAGAATCGTCCAGGATCATCTTGACAGTAAGAACTTTTATGCAATTAATCCGGAATTCGACTCAAACTGTAAGTAAAACAAAAAAACAGTCGATTCATAACTGAAACTTGTTATGAATCGACTGTCAGTATTTTATCTCAGCAGCATGAATGCGATCAGAGCAGCTACCACAACAATTGCAATTGCAAGAATAATAATTGGTGCTTTTGACATTCCCGGCTCGTCATCGTCATCATAATCATAATCATCATCGATGTCATCGTAAAGATCATCCTCTAACTCTTCTTTACGTTTCGGCTTCGGCGCCGGTTTTGACTTTTTCTTCTTTCTGTCATCTTCTACAGAAAGAAGCTCATCATACGCATCGCGCATCTCTTTCTCACGCTTTTCCCGCACTTTCTTTGGTGGTATGTTAGAATATTTCTTTTCCTCTTCTTCCGCGCTCTCCGTTTTCTTCTGAGCCTTCTGAGGCATTTTAAATTTCTTTTTACAGTTATAGCATAACAGATAATTCGGATCTTTCTTTCCCGGCCGTAATTCCTGACCACATATTGGACATTTCATCAGAACCTGCCCCTCCTCACAATGTAATAATTTCGCTGACTATGCTGTATCCAGCATCCACATACATTGTAATTATACTACAACCAGATACAAATATCAAAAAAACTTTACATATTTTGCAAAAAATTTACCTCTGCTGTTCTCCCAGTGTCACTTCAACATCCTTCTTATCATACTCGCCATTTTTTTCCGGTATCTGTATCGTCAGAGTAACCTTTTCTCCTATTCTGTAGTACTGAAGCTGTTCCTGCAAAGCCTCCATACTGTCAACTGTTGTTCCATTAATGGCAGTGATGACAGACCCTTTTGTCAAACCAGCTTTTTCTGCACCTGTTCCGGAAAGCACTTCTGATATATATACACCCGTCGGCATATTATACATCTGAGCACTGTCATCCGTAACATCGACTCCCTTAATTCCGATATATCCTCTTTCTTCTTCTGCTACTTTCGTCTTCGTTTCCTGATTCATCAGATTGGTGATGATATCACTTGCATCAGAAATCGGGATTGCATATCCGATACCTTCTACCTGTTCCTGTGCTATTTTCGCAGAGTTGATACCGATCACTTCTCCGTTTGCATTCAACAGAGCACCACCACTGTTTCCAGGATTGATCGCTGCATCAGTCTGAATAAGCTTACCGTCATAGCTTTCGATGGAACGATTCGTTGCAGAGATGATACCGGTCGTCACGGACTGCCCATACCCCAGTGCATTTCCGATTGCAATCGCAGGTTCTCCGACCTGAAGTTCTGTAGAATCTCCCAAAGTTGCCACTGCAATCTCGTCCATTGTAGAATCCTTGACGTTCTCCAGAGGAACGGCTACAACCGCCAGATCCTTATCCGGATTGGTTCCTTTGATATTCGCTTCTACACTTTCTTCATCTATAAAAGATACCGTAAGTGTATCACTACCTTCTACTACATGGTTGTTGGTCACAATCAGCAGTTCGTCATCATTCTGTCCAATGATAATTCCGGAACCGGCACTCTCACTCTGCTGTTCCTGAATCCCGCCAAAGAAGCTCTGCACCTGCTGAACACTCATACTGGTAATAGATACGACTGACGGCATTGTATTTTTCACAATCTGTGCAATATCCGTCGTTACAGTCGTACCGGAAGAAGTCGTCAGCTTTGTGCTGTTCGCAGTTGTGGTTGTCTTTGCCTGTTTGTCACTTGTATCGGAAATTGTCTCTTTTCCGGTAATCTTACCGGCAATGATATTGCTGGTCTGAAATGCCGCACTGGCAACCAGCCCAAAGATCAGTCCAAGACATGCAGCCTGTACCCATCTCGGTACCTTCCTTTTCTTCTTCTCTTCCATTGGCTCTTCATAATTCATATTCTGACCTGAAGATTCCTGATCTGATGTATAGTAATTATATTGATTTTCCATATCTATGGCCCCTTTCATCTTTCTATGTTTGTAGTGTACCTCGAAATTGTGATGAAAGTGTGATGAAAATGCAGAAATTAGGTGAAGAAAAAGAGTTATTTATATGTTTTCAGCTCTTCTCCGATATCGCTTCTGAACTGCTCCCATGCTTCCTCATTTTCGACAAAATATTTCGGACAGTTTTTTCCTGTAACATCATAATGCCTGATTACATCCGTCTCTTTCAGATCAAACTTCAGACACAGCCATGCGCACAGTTCAACCATCGATTCATAGGTCTTATCATTGAATTTTCCTGTTTCATCCGGATGACAGCATTCGATTGAGACCGTATCATTGTTGCGCCCATTCGATGCATATGCCACCTCCCAGGTCGGAACACACTGGACAATCTCCCCCTCCAGGCCGATCACAAAATTACTGCTTACTTTCGTCTCATGGGTATCTTTCAGACTTTCAAAATAATCTCTGTTATTCATTGCCGTTGCTCCGGGATTGGCCGTATAATGTACCACGACTCCTGTAATTTTTCCCGTCTCGATTCCCGGTCTGGAATAAGGATTCGTTGTCAGGAGATTAACCTCTATCTCCGGTCGGTACCGTTCAATGACATCTCCTTCATTTTCTGTATACTGGTCAGAAAATGTCCCTGACTTCACCAGTTTTACCATAACAGCCACGACCGTCAGAAGCAGGAGTATCACAATGCCGATCCGCATATTTCTCTGATAAATCCTCTTTTTTCTGGACTTTGATATCCTTTTGCAGCTTCTTTGTTTCTTTTTTCTCATGTAAACTCTCCATTCAATTATCTGTTCTTATCCTAGCACATACAATCTGATAATTTTATGAAAAGTTACTTATGATTTTCTGAAGATCAGACAAACTTATACACCGTTGTCGTCTCATATCTCTCTCCGTTTTTTAACACCGGCCCTTCAAAATTCTCTTTGTGAATCGCATCCGGAAAATACTGTGTTTCAAAACATGCACCACTTCTTTTTCCGTACACTGCCCCATCTTTTCCTTTCTCAGCCTCCAGGAAATTGCCGGTATAGAACTGCATTCCCGGAAGATCTGTATATACTTCCATTGATATGCCAGTCTGTTTTGAAGCCATCGCTGCTACCATGCGCATTCCTGTTCCGTCAAGCACCCAGTTGTGATCGTATCCCTTACCGAATATCAGAGCTTCATACTCCTCTTCCACATCTCTCCCGATTGGCTTTTTCTTTCTAAAATCCATTGGAGTCCCGTCTACCGGTACAATTTTTCCCGTTGGAATTGATTCTGCATCTGCCTCTGTAAATGCCTCGGCACATATCATTACCTCCTGATCCAGAACTGAACCCGAATCGTGGCCGGACAGATTAAAATAGCTGTGGTTTGTAAGATTGATGATTGTATCCTGATCCGAAACAGCATCATAATGAATCTTTAACTCCTGCTCTTCCGTCAGTTCATAAGATACCTGAATCTTCAGATTCCCCGGAAATCCCTGATCTCCATCCGGGCTCAGAAGAGAAAATACCACTTTTGTATCATCTTCCTGTTCTGTTTTCCACATTCTTTTATTGTAATAATCAATCCCTCCATGGAGCGTGTTCTGATTATCATTTTTTGTCAGTCGATATTCTTTTCCGTTCAATTCAAAACCAGCGCCACCGATACGATTCGCAACACGTCCAACCGTCGCCCCAAAATGAACGCCTCCCTGTTCATATCCTTCCACAGTATCATATCCCAGCACAACATCCCGCAGAATATTATCCCGATCCGGAACCAGTACTTTCACCAGAGTCGCTCCAAAATCAGATACAACGACTTCCATCCCCTTCTTATTTTTCAGTGAATAACAGGTCGCTTTTTCTCCCTTTGCCGTTTGATCAATGTTACAGATCATAATTATCTTCCTCCTTTATATTACAGATTTTCATCATAAAGCTTCGTTTCACACAAAAAGACCGGGGACTGTTGCAAAATATATTGTATATTCATGATGATATCTCTATATTTTGCAATGATCCCCAGCCTATTTTTAAACCTTATTCATCTACACTATAGTTCGGTGCTTCTTTCGTAATATGAATATCATGTGGATGACTTTCTTTTAATGATGCTGCGGAAATCTTTACAAACTTTCCATTCTTCTTCAAATCTTCAATTGTAGGAGTTCCACAATAACCCATACCGGAGCGAAGTCCTCCCATCAGCTGGAATACTGTATCTTCCACAGATCCCTTATATGCAACACGTCCCTCTACACCTTCCGGCACAAGTTTCTTTGCATCCGACTGGAAATAGCGGTCTTTGCTTCCGTTTTCCATCGCTGCGATCGATCCCATTCCACGATATACTTTATATTTTCTTCCCTGGTATAACTCGAATGTTCCAGGACTTTCATCACATCCTGCAAAGATACTTCCCATCATACATACATTGGCACCTGCTGCAATTGCTTTTGTCATATCTCCGGAATACTTGATACCGCCATCCGCAATGATTGGTATACCATATTTATCTGCAGCTTCATAACAGTCCATAACAGCAGAAATCTGCGGAACTCCGATACCTGCCACAACACGTGTTGTACAGATAGAACCAGGTCCGATACCAACCTTAACTGCATCTACACCGGCTTTGATCAATGCTTCTGCAGCCTCTCCGGTTGCTACATTTCCTGCGATTACCTGCAGATCCGGGAATTTGGACTTAACCATATCTACAGTACGGATTACATTTGCGGAGTGTCCATGTGCAGAATCCATTACCACGACATCGACTTTCGCATTTACCAGTTCCTGTGCTCTTTCCAGACAGTTCGCAGTAATACCGATCGCTGCTCCACAGAGAAGACGTCCCTGTGCATCTTTTGCAGACAATGGATACTTGATCTGCTTCTCAATATCTTTGATTGTAATGAGACCTTTCAGATTAAAATCTTTATCAACAATCGGAAGTTTTTCTTTTCTTGCTTTTGCAAGAATTCTCTTTGCTTCTTCCAGCGTAATACCTTCCGGTGCTGTAATCAGGCCTTCTGATGTCATGGATTCTTTTATCTTCTTAGAGAAATCTTCTTCAAATTTTAAATCACGGTTTGTGATAATACCAACTAACTTTCTTCCTTCTGTAATAGGAACACCTGAAATTCTGAACTTTGCCATCAGATTATTCGCATCTTCCAGTGTATTCTCAGGAGATAAATAAAATGGATCTGTAATAACACCATTCTCAGATCGTTTTACTTTATCTACCTCTTCTGCCTGCTCCTGAATAGACATGTTTTTATGAATAATACCAATTCCACCCTGACGAGCCATTGCAATTGCCATGCGATGCTCTGTAACGGTATCCATTCCCGCACTCATCATCGGAATATTTAACCTGATCTTTTTTGTTAAATTAGTTGATAAATCTACTTGGTTTGGAATCACTTCTGAATACTGCGGCACTAAAAGTACATCATCAAATGTAATTCCCTCTCCAATTATTTTTCCCATGATTACACCCTCTCTTTCTCTAAACACATTTAATATTTAAATGCTATAATAACGAATTTTACTGACTGTTGTCAACAGATTTCGACTCTTTTTTTATTTTTGTACAATCTATTTGCGAATCACCTTTCTGGGGGCTTTCATAAAAAATCCTTCAATAATTGTATCATTGGGTTCAAATATAATCTGTTTGATCTCCCCTCCGTTTGATACGATCAGCGCATACTGATCTGCATTTCCTGCTCCTGATGTATAATCATAGGTTTTTGCTTTTTTATATTGCATCAATTCCACTGCGCCTACCGGTGCAAGAAGCTCCAGCTGATCTAAACTTACGGAAAGAAGTTTCTTTCTTTTCGACTTATTCATGATCTTATCAATATCAAGATCTCCATTTACAAATAAATACTCATATTCCACATTCATGCTGCGGAACATGATAACATCAACAATGATTAAGATTACTGTAACAAGAAGTCCAAATGAGAACATGAATATGGCAAACACGGATACGATCGTAAGCGCGACAAGAAGCGCTCTGATCACAAGATCTTTCATGCCTGTCTGTTTTTTAATCAATTGTTCTGTGTAAAAGTCATCCATGGTTTTTTCCTCCAAGCTTATTATACTTATTGCTATTGTACCACATATCATGACAAAAAGAAAACTCCTCATAAGAGGAGTTTTCAAAAAGTTTATAATCTGTTACATCATTCCCATTCCCGGGTTGCCGCCTGCCGGCATAGCCGGTGTATCTACTTTGATATCTGCCACAACAGACTCTGTTGTCAGCAATGTAGATGCTACACTTGTTGCATTCTGAAGTGCACTTCTTGTAACCTTTGCAGGATCAAGAATACCCGTCTCAACCATGTCAACATACTCTTCTGTCAGAGCATTGAATCCTGTTCCCACTTCAGATTCTCTTACTTTATTAATAATCACAGCACCTTCAAGTCCTGCATTTGCTGCAATGTGGAACAGTGGAGATTCCAGTGCCTTTAATACAACCTTTGCACCTGTCTTCTCGTCACCTTCCAGAGTATCCGCAACCTTTGCAACTTCTTTTGCAGCGTGAATATAAGCGGATCCACCACCGGAAATAATACCTTCTTCTACGGCTGCTCTGGTCGCATTCAGAGCGTCTTCCATACGGAGTTTTGCTTCTTTCATCTCAGTTTCAGTAGCAGCACCAACACGGATAACAGCTACGCCGCCTGCCAGTTTTGCAAGTCTTTCCTGTAATTTTTCTCTGTCAAAATCAGATGTGGTCTCTTCAATCTGTCCCTTGATCTGTGCAACACGATCAGCAATTGCAGCTTTATCGCCCATACCATCAACGATAACCGTATTTTCTTTCTGAACCTTTACAGATTTTGCACGTCCAAGCTGAGCCAGAGTAACTTCCTTCAGATCCATTCCCAGTTCATCAGAGATTACTTCTCCGCCTGTCAGGATTGCGATATCACGAAGCATTTCTTTTCTTCTGTCTCCATATCCCGGTGCTTTAACAGCTACTATATTGAAAGTTCCGCGAAGCTTGTTAACGATCAGAGTTGTAAGTGCCTCTCCTTCAATATCCTCAGCGATGATCAGAAGTCTTGCACCGCTCTGTACGATCTGTTCCAGTACCGGAAGAAGGTCCTGAATATTAGAAATCTTTTTGTCTGTAACCAGAATATACGGATCATCCAGATTTGCTTCCATTTTATCCATATCAGTTGCCATATATGCAGAAATATATCCGCGATCAAACTGCATACCTTCTACCAGATCAAGCTCTGTCTTCATGGTCTTGGATTCTTCAATTGTAATAACTCCGTCATTAGATACTTTTTCCATTGCATCAGCTACCATCTGACCAACAGCCTCATCACCTGCAGAAATAGATGCAACCTTTGCGATCTGATCTTTATCTTTTACTTTACTGGACATCTTTGCAATTGCCTCAACTGCAACATCTGTCGCTTTTTTCATACCTTTTCGAAGGATGATCGGATTAGCGCCTGCTTCCAGATTCTTCATTCCTTCATGTACCATAGCCTGTGCAAGTACGGTAGCTGTTGTTGTTCCATCTCCAGCCACATCATTGGTCTTGGAAGCAACTTCTTTGATCAGCTGTGCACCCATGTTTTCAAATGCATCCTCAAGCTCAATTTCTTTTGCAATAGTCACACCATCATTTGTGATCAGCGGAGCACCGAATGACTTATCAAGAACAACATTGCGTCCTTTTGGTCCAAGTGTTACTCTAACTGTATTAGCAAGCTGATTTACGCCTGCTTCCAAAGCTCTTCTGGCTTCAGCGCCGTATTTGATTTCCTTTGCCATAATTGCATTCCTCCTAAAAATTATATGATATCTGTTCTATGTCTGTGATTTTACTTACTTCTCTACGATTGCAAGAATATCATCCTGCTTTACAACAATATATTCCTCATCATCAAGTTCTACTGTTGTACCGGAATATTTAGAGTAGATAACCTGCTGTCCAACAGTTACATTCATTGTAACTTCCTTTCCATCTACTGTTCCGCCAGGTCCAACTGCCACAACTTCTGCCTGCTGCGGTTTTTCCTTTGACTGTCCAGGGATCACAATTCCTGACTTTGTAGTCTCTTCTGCTACTAACTGTTTTAAAACAACTCTGTCACCTAATGGTACTAATCTCATAATGTAAGCCTCCTTATTGATTTCTATATTGTTAGCACTCAACAAAAGAGAGTGCTGAAAGATTCTAGATATAAAATAGCACTCTCTTTTCCTTTTGTCAACACAATTTATATTTAGTTTAGAACTTTTTTATAAAATCCATTCTGGATCTGGAATTTGATAACCTTCCCCTGTTTGTTCCAGTATCTTTCCCTGATCATTCCTTTACAGATATTCATGCAGTTTTCATCTTCTATCCGACATTCATACAGTCCATCAAGGGAAAAAGCCGTAAGCTCTGTCCCTTCCGATAATAAGTATATACATTCTTCCTCCGGACGATACGTAATCACCTTACATGAATAATGACAGCGATCAAAAAAACTGTCCTTTAATATCATTCTGTGTATCTTCAAAGTTGCATGACAATTCTCATACATAATTTTTTCCGGCCCTCCTTCGTTCTAATGCACAAAAAGGACTGCTGCAAACAGATAATTTTGCAACAGCCCTTTATATTTAGGCTTATTTCATGCGTTCTGCTTTGATACGCTCCAACTCTGTGAAAACATAATCGTTCACAACCTTGATATAAGTTCCCTTCATTCCGGAAGAGCGGGATTCAATTACCCCTGCACTTTCAAATTTACGGAGAGCATTCACAATCACAGATCTCGTAATTCCAACTCTGTCTGCAATCTTGCTTGCTACAAGAATTCCTTCTGTACCGTTCAATTCATCAAAGATATGAATGATTGCCTCCAGCTCTGAATAAGACAGCGTGCTGATTGCTGACTGAACAATATGCTCTTTTCTGGTCTCTTCCGCACTTTCTTCATTTACGGATCTTAACATTTCCAGCCCTACAACTGTGGTACCGTATTCACTGAGAATAATGTCATCAATTTCATACATGGTGTTCATCTTATAAATGAACAGTGTTCCAAGTCTTTCGCCGGCAATATCAATAGGAGTAATGATTGCCTGACATCCTTTTACCGCCTCTTCTGAAAATCCCAGTGTCTGCAGGTTTACATTTTCTTTTGTGGATAAGATGCTGAGAAGACGTTCGTTCAACATTTCATCAATATGCTTTCCGACTTCTTTCTCAATCAGCTCTGTAATATAAGGAACATCTTTACATTTACTTCCCCCAAGCACCTTTCCCTTCTTGCTGATTACTAGCACGTTTGAATCGAGAATCTCAGTGAGTACTTCGCAGATATCATTAAATACTACTTTACTCGAATTATTATTATGCAGTAATTTGTTGATTTTTCTGGTTTTATCTAACAATTGTACGCCCATTTACATTCCTCCATCCTATGAATGTATATTATCATACAATTCCCTAACATTCAATGAATTTTCCTAATTATAATTCTTAATTTCTTTATTTTCCACGTATCCACATTTTTCGTCACTGCAAAGAAGCTTGTTTCCCTTCTCTACCATATACTTTCCACAACGCGGACATTTTTTCACGGATGGTTTCTGCCAGGACATGAATTCACACTCCGGATTATCCTCACATCCATAATACTTTCTGCCCTTCTTCGTTTTACGGATCACAACATCTTTTCCACAGATCGGGCAGGCAACGCCGACCTTTTCCAGATAAGGTTTCGTATTGCGACATTCCGGAAATCCGGGACATGCAAGAAATCGTCCGTGCGGTCCATACTTGATCACCATATTTCTTCCACACTGATCACAAACCACATCCGTAACTTCGTCTTCAATCTTTACCTGTTCCTGTTCTTTTTCTGCTTTTTCAACCGCTTCCTCAAGATCAGGATAGAAATTCTCAATGATCGTCTTCCATTTTACTTTACCTTCTGCCACACCATCCAGAAGACTTTCCATATTCGCCGTAAAGTTGACATCAACGATACTTGGGAATGACTGTTTCATGATATTGTTGACAACTTCCCCTATTTCTGTCAGATACAGGTTCTTATTTTCTTTCGCAACATATCTTCGTGCAATGATCGTCGAAATTGTCGGCGCATAAGTACTTGGACGTCCGATGCCAAGCTCTTCCAGTGTCTTGACCAGCGCAGCTTCTGTATAATGAGCCGGCGGCTGCGTAAAATGCTGTTTCATGTCAAAGCTTTCTTTTGTTAAAACAGAATCCATATCCAGCCCTTTTAACAGAACATTATTCTGTTCTTTTTCTTCTTCCGCTTCTGTATATACGGCACGGAAGCCTTCGAAAGCAATCTTGGATGCAGTCACTGCAAAGCGATATTCTCCCGCAGCGATCTTCACAGAAGTAGTCTCATATCGTGCAGGCTGCATTCTGCTTGCCACAAAGCGTTTCCAGATCAGCTGATACAGACGGAACTGATCTCTGGTCAGAGAATCTTTCATTGCAGCCGGAGTACGGGTAACATCCGTTGGACGAATCGCTTCATGTGCATCCTGCACAGTCTTTTTCTCATTACCGTTTCTGGCTTCCCCTGCCGCTACATATTCATTACCAAAACAATCACCGATATAACTGCGGACATTTGCATCTGCTTCATCAGAGATACGGGTTGAATCCGTACGAAGATATGTGATCAGTCCGACCGTTCCATTTCCCTTTATATCGATTCCTTCATAGAGCTGCTGCGCAATCCGCATGGTCTTTGCCGTAGCAAAGTTCAGGACTTTTGAAGCCTCCTGCTGCAAAGTACTGGTAGTAAACGGCACCGGTGCTTTTTTGATGCGTTCTCCTTTTTTGATTTCAGCCACAGAATATTCTGCCTGATCGATCTCTTCTATGATTTTATCCAGTTCTTCTTTGGATGAAATCGTCATCTTCTTCTTCTCTGTTCCGTAAAACTTCGCAGTCAGAAGCTTTTTCTCACCTTTCACTTTCAGATTGGCATCCAGTGTCCAGTATTCTTCCGGAATAAATGCATTGATCTCATCTTCTCTGTCCGCAATGATACGAAGAGCCACAGACTGCACACGTCCGGCACTTAAGCCCCTCTTTACCTTGGCCCATAACAGAGGACTGATCTTATATCCAACGATTCGATCCAAGATACGGCGCGCCTGCTGCGCATCTACCAGATCCATATCGATTTCCCTTGGATTTTTCAAAGATGCTTTGACTGCATTTTTTGTGATTTCATTAAAACTGATACGATATACCTTTTTCCCTTCCAGCTTAAGCGCCTGACTCAGATGCCAGGAAATCGCTTCTCCCTCACGGTCCGGGTCAGTTGCAAGATAGATCTTATCCGCTTTTTTTACTTCTTTTCGAAGATTGGCAAGTATTTCTCCTTTTCCTCGGATCGTAATATATTTAGGCTCATAATCATGTTCCACATCAATTCCCATCTGGCTCTTGGGCAGGTCTCTGACATGACCGTTGGATGCGGTTACCACATAATTGCTTCCTAAAAATTTTTTAATTGTCTTCACCTTCGCAGGTGATTCCACGATTACCAGATAGCGTGCCATAAACTTGCTTCCTCCATTATAACTCCCTGTTGGTCCTGTCACCGGACCTTTATATAATATCCCTGAGATATCTCTCTGACATATCCTTTGATTTCCAGCGTAATCAGTCTTTCCATAAGTTCCTGTGGTGAAAGATGTGTCTCCTCTACCAGCTGACTGATTCCTTTTGGGAACAAATCAAGGCAACTATACACCATATTTTCGGCAGTTTCAAGCACTTTTTTATTTTTGTGATTTTTTTGTCCATGTTTTCCGTTTTCTATATTCAGTTCTTCCAGGAGATCTTCCGGTGACAGAAGAATCCCCGCCCCCTGTCTGATCAGTCGATGACATCCTGTACTTAGAGCACTCGTGACCGGCCCCGGAAGCGCATACACATCTTTTCCCTGTTCCAGCGCCAGATCTGCTGTGATCAGAGATCCGCTCTTTTCTTTTGCTTCCATGACGAGTACAACATCCGATAATCCGCTGATAATACGGTTTCTTTCAGGAAAATAAGCCGGAAGAGGCTGCTCCTGTGGAAGACGTTCTGACAGAACTCCTCCCTGCTTCTGAATATCCATATAGAGTCCGATATGTTCTCTCGGATAACAGACATCCACTCCGCACCCCAGTACTCCATATGTTTTACCCCCACCGTTCAGTGCGCCCCTCTGTCCCGCACCGTCAATACCTCTTGCCAGACCACTGATAATTGCGATTCCTGCCCTTGCCAGGCTTTCTCCGTACTCCAGCGCCATCTCTTCTCCATATGGACTGCACCTTCTCGCTCCGACAATTGCAGCCGTATATACATCATCCTGCGGGAGCTCCCCTTTTACATATAATGCATACGGTGGATCTGAAAGTCTTGTAAGCCTCTTCGGATATTCTTCTGAAAAATACGGAACAAACCGAATTTGCTTTTTTTCAAGCTGTTTCCATCTCCATTCCAGATCCTTATCCTTCTTCGCGATGCATAACGTATATACATCCTGTTCTTTCAGAAAATCCAGCTTCTTTAATGCTTTTTCTTCTATATAATATATATCTTTTGCACAATGATATACTTCCCGTAATTTTTTCTTTTTCCAGTCCGTCAGCGGGCGTACTGATGCAAGCCAGAATTCATACATCATCCGTTCATTACCTCCTCCAGTATTTTTTATCCAGGGTTCGATAGCCGATTGCCTCTTTCAGATGGACTTGTCTGATCCTGCTGCTTTCATCCATATCTGCGATTGTTCTTGCCACTTTCAGGATCTTATGATAAGTTCTGGCAGTCAGACCGAGTGCAGAATATGCCTGTTCCATCAGTTCTTTTTCTGCCGTTCCAAGCGTACAGTACTCGTCCAGCATTTTCACCTCCAGCATTGCATTCGTCAGTATTCCGGTCCCCTGATATCTCTTTTCCTGTATCTTTCTTGCGGCGCAGACTCTTTCACGTATTACTCCGGAACTTTCCTGTGGTGACTTTGCATTCAGATCTACGTAGCGTATCCTCGGCGTCTCTATGCAGATATCGATCCGATCCAGAAAAGGCTGGCTGATCTTACCGAGATAATGCTGGATCTCCCCGGATGTACATGTACACCTTCCCATGTCCGGATAATTACCACAGGGACATGGATTCATGGCCGCCGCCAGAATAAAATTTGCCGGAAATGTATAACTCCCATGTGTTCTTACCAGTTTGATCTCACGCTCTTCCAATGGCTGCCTCAGCACTTCCAGAACCGGTTTCTTGAATTCAGCCAGCTCGTCCAGAAACAGTACACCTCCATGTGCGAGACTGATCTCTCCGGGTCTTGGAACACTTCCTCCGCCGATCAGAGCTGCCTTCGTCACAGTGTGATGCACACTTCGAAATGGTCTTCCTGCAATCAGGGGATACTCTTCATCGATCAGTCCCAGCACGCTGTACACCTGTGTAATCTCCATACTCTCTTCCAGCGAAAGCGGAGGAAGAATCGTAGGAATCCTTTTAGCGATCATAGATTTCCCGCTCCCCGGGGGCCCGACCATCAAAAGATTGTGTCCTCCGGCAACCGCAATCTCCACAGCACGCTTTACCATCTCCTGGCCGCAGATATCTGCAAAATCAACCGTATCTATACGTGCTTTCATACCGGATGTCCAGTTTTCTCCCGTCATCGGCTTTATCTCTGTATGTCCGGTGATATGTCTGCATATATCTTCCAGCGTCTCTGCTCCCAGAATGCAGATATCATCTATCAGTGCACCTTCTCTTGCATTCTTTGCAGGAACAATACAGGTATGGCATCCTTGCCTTTTCGCTTCCATGACGATCGGAAGTACTCCCGGAACCTCCCTGACTTTCCCATCCAGGCTCAGCTCCCCGATCACAAGTACATGTTCCAGCTTCTTCCCTGGAATCAATTCCAATGATGCAAGCACTGACAATGCAATCGGAAGGTCAAAGGATGCCCCTTTCTTGCGCACGGTTGCCGGTGCAAGATTAATCACCATCTTTTTTGCCGGAATCTGAAACCCGGAATTTTTCATTGCTGTACGCACTCTCTCTGACGCTTCTTTCACCTCCGATGAAAGATAGCCAACCATATGAAACCCTGGCAGTCCATTGCTTACATCCGCTTCCACACGGATCATCTCCACACCAAGGCCCTGTATTGCCGCAGACAATACTGTGCTAAATGCCATACACATTCCTCCTTCTATTCTCTTTTATATTTCTTTCATATTCTCAGGAAAAACGACCGAACCGGTCATATAGATCTGCCGAAGAAAGATCTGGATCAAGATAATGACTTCTTCGTAAAATGTGCATTTATCTTATCCCAATCTTTCTTCAGTGTCAACATATTTTCAGAAATATTCCCGCAACTTTTCAATCGCACTTTTCTCGATCCTTGAAACATAAGAACGAGAGATGCCCAACTGTCTGGCAATCTCCCGCTGTGTATACTCTTCCTCATTATATAATCCATAGCGCATCTTAAGTACCAGACGTTCCCTTGGTGACAGTTCTGATTCCATTCGCTGATACAGCTTGCGGATATCATCTTTCAGTTCGACTTTCTGATGCGCATCACGCTCCTGTGTTTCAATTACATCAAATAACTGAATCTCATTTCCTTCCCGGTCGGTACCGATCGGCTCATACAGAGATATTTCTCTGGATATTTTCTTTTTTGTTCGCAGATACATCAGAATCTCATTTTCAATACAGCGGGCGGCATAGGTCGCAAGCCTTACACTTTTTCCGGAATCAAATGTAACTACCGCCTTGATCAGCCCGATCGTTCCGATAGACAGAAGATCCTCCATGTCGTCCGTTGCAGACTGATATTTCTTCACAATATAAGCAACAAGACGCAGATTTCGTTCAATCAGGATATGTTTTGCTTCAAGATCGCCCTCCGTATACTTTTGCATATAATATCTTTCTTCCGCAGCTGTAAGAGGTTGTGGAAATGATTTCAAGGAGAAGCACCTCTTAGCATATTTAATATAGTCTATGAAAAATCTTGTCTTTTTGTGCTTTTCCATGATTTTTTTCTATACAAAACCACCAAAAAGAGGTTATAGTATATATAACTTTAGGGAAAATGCAGGTCACCGTTGTCCGGTGATCTCCCGGGAATAATGAAATTGCATCGGCTGACACCGGTGCCGGATTGGGGATATGTCATGAAAAAACAATTGGGAAAAATTCTTTTTTACAGCCTTGCCATTATACTGACTGCACAGTTGAGTATGAATCTCTTTATCGCAGATTTTAAAATTTCTCTTGCCATCATATGTTTTGCACTTTTTCTGTTTCTCAGTGACTCTTTTCCTCTGCTTCCGGTTACTTTCTGCACTGCATTTGGTGTATATATTTCCCGTGCTCTCCTCTACTGGTTCCGCCACGGGGACTTTACCGGAACCGCCAGAGCTTATCTCCCGGAAACTGTATTTTTTATCTGCTACGGTCTTCTGCTTTTCCTGTATCAAAAGCTTTCCGCAGAACATCCTCTGAATCAGAATCATGCTTTTCTTCCTCTGATTCTGATCGATTACACTGCAAACCTCGCAGAACTGATCGTAAGACTTGGCGGCGGCGCTTTTCACTTCAAAACACAGGGAAGTATCCTTCTGATCGCAGTCCTGCGTACTCTGATCATCTGGTGCATCCTAACTGCCATTCACCGTTACCGGCATTTTCTTCTGGACCGGGAACATGAAGATCGTTATCGGCGTCTGGTACTTCTGATTTCAAAACTGAACGGCGAAGTTGTATGGATGCGTAAAAATACAGCTCTGATCGAAAGCACCATGAGTACGGCATATGCTCTCTATGAGCATCTGAAAGACTCTGACCACGAGTCCGACACTGCTTCTATGGCGCTTCATGTTGCAAGAGATATTCACGAGATCAAAAAAGAATACCTTCTGATCATGCGTGGAATATCAGAAGCATTGAACGAAGAACTGACCAGTGACGGCATGTACCTTCGAGATCTGTTTGAGATTTTAAAAGATGCCCTCATGCTTCTTGCCAAAGAGCACCACGTGGAATTACAGATGGATATTGTCTGCAGCGACAACCCTTATATCTGTCAGCATTATTCTCTAATGTCCATTTTCCGTAACCTCTTTATCAACGCGCTGGAAGCCGCAGATGGATCCAAAGCCTGGATTCAGGTCCTGCAGCAGTCTTGCGGTGACGATATGATCTTTACCGTCACTGATCACGGTCCCGGAATCGCTCCCGAATACATCAATGAAGTATTTGAAACCGGTTTTTCCACAAAGATCAACTACTCTACCGGAGAGATCAACCGTGGTCTGGGACTGAATCTGGTACAGGATCTTGTTGAAAATCAATTCCGGGGAAAAATCGAACTGACTTCCATTCCCGGACAGACCACTTTTACCATTACAATTCCAGCAAATAATCTGAAAGGAGAGATCGCATGAGATTCTATTGTCTTGACGATGATAAAAATATATGTAACATTTTGAAACTGATTATTCAGGACCGGAAACTCGGAACCGTCTGCGGCTCCAGCACCGACGGACAGTCTGCTCTTGAAGATCTACCGATTCTGCGCCCGGATATCGTGATCGTTGATCTGCTCATGCCGGAAATGGATGGCATTACTTTCGTCCGCCGGGCAAGAACTCTTTTAAAAGATACTGCATACATTATGCTTTCCCAGGTGTCTTCCAAAGAAATGATTGCATCTGCCTATGAAGCGGGAATCGAATTTTATATTCAGAAACCCCTCAACAGTATCGAAGTAGAAAAAGTCATCCTGCAGGTATGCGAATCCATTTCTCTGAAACGGGCGATGGCACAGATGCAGAATATTCTGAATCTGGCACCAGTCAATCAGGAGCACTTTTCAGATCCAAACCAGCGTGGCAGTTCTGCTTCTGCAAGGTCAGAAGACGAATGTCCCGGTACCCTCCGGACGATTCTTCAGCGTCTTGGAATCATTGGAGATATCGGAAGCAGGGATATTATCATGATCGTAAATTACCTGGTCAAAAACCCGAACCAGATAGACGACATAACACTGAATGAACTCTGCAGCAAGTTCAGTGACTCACCCAAATCCATGGAACAACGCATCCGTCGTACCGCAAGCACCGGAATGGTGAATCTGGCACATCTTGGAATTGAAGATTACAGCAATGAAATATTCACAGAATATTCCAATACATTGTATAACTTTGAGCAGGTGCGAAAAGAAATGGATTATATTCGCGGAAAAAGCAAAAAACATGGGAATGTGAAGATAAAAAATTTTCTGAATGCTCTTGCCGTATACTGTATGGACAACTAACGATCCTCTCGGCAGATTTAACAGTATCAAATCAGAAAAATTGTGAATTGTGACAATTTTTACATTTGGTACTGTTTTTTTTCGTCAATTCTGATACGATTTGAAACTTTCTGAAACTGGTCTTATATATTGATACCATCAATAACAGATCGGACTTATCGTTAAAAATAATAAGAAAAGTGAGGAATGTATATGTTAACAATTGTATCTGGAGTAGGACTTTTATTAATCACACTTGCCGGGTTTTCCCTTTTCAGCCTGAAGATGCCAAAAGGACAGCTTGCCATGTCCGGCATGGCTAATGCTGCCGTTGCTACATTTCTGGTAGAAGCTATTCATAAATATATTACCGGAGATCTGATCGGCATCGATTTCTTTCGTACCGTAGGCGAGACATCCGGAAGTCTCGGAGGCGTCGCTGCCGCAATTCTCGTACCGATCAGTATGGGCGCTAACCCTGTTCTCTGTGTCGTTGCCGGTGTAGCTGTCGGCGGCTATGGAATCCTTCCGGGCTTTATTGCCGGCTATCTGATCGGACTGATTGCACCGGTAATTGAAAAGAAACTGCCGGAAGGAATCAATATCATCGGCGGCGCACTGATCATTGCTCCTCTCGCACGTATCATCGCCCTGACTGTAGATCCTGCCGTAACAGCTCTTCTGACTCGTATCGGCGGAACAATCAGCGCTGCAACAGACCAGTCCCCGATCGTAATGGGATTCTTACTTGGCGGAATCATGAAGATGATCTGTACTTCTCCGCTCAGTTCCATGGCACTGACTGCAATGCTTGGTCTTACCGGTCTTCCTATGGGAATCGCCGCAATTGCCTGCGTAGGCGGTTCATTTACCAATGGAATCATCTTCTCCCGCCTGAAGCTCGGAGATAAGAGTAATGTGATCGCAGTGATGCTGGAGCCATTAACACAGGCCGACATTATTACTGCAAATCCGATTCCTATTTACTGTTCCAACTTTTTCGGAGGTGGATTTGCCGGAATATCCGCAGCAGTCTTTCACATTATAAACAATGCACCCGGAACTGCTTCTCCGATTCCAGGACTTCTGGCTCCATTTGCCTTCAATTCACCGCTTAAGGTCGTTCTGGCAATCGTCTTTGCAATTATCGGCGGAACTGTAGCCGGACTTGTTGGAAGCGCAGTATTTAAAAATCGCATTCAGGAGAGCACATCCTCAGAAACCGAATCTGAGATGCCATCTGAAATGCCTGAACTTGAGTACTAAGAGTACATTCCTGATTCCTTAACTCTTTGTATATTATGAAAAAGGACTATTGCAGAATCTTTAAGATATCATCTCGAATATACAATTTCCATAAGAAAAGCTGAGGTAAGCGAGTGAGCGTTGAAGCGTTCTTATGGAAATTGTATATCTCATGTGGAGTATATCTTGATTCTGCAATAGTCCTTTTTTCTTTATTCTTCTCTTCTTAAGATATCATATCTGTCAGCTGCCTCTTCAAGCTCCACATACAATACCTGTTTTGGATGCGGTGCACTCTCCTGTTCTTTTCCTTCCTCGTCCAGGATTCGTTTTACCTGCACTTTGATATTCCGTCCATCCGGTTTCATGATCTCAATCGTCTCTCCGACCGAGAATTTATTTCTCTGTTCGATACGGCAAAGTCCTTCTTTGACTTCTCCAACAATACCCAGATACGTATATTCTTTGATATAAGTGTTACTGTCATAGATCTGACTTTCTTCACTTGGCTTTCCAAAATAAAATCCGGTAGTAAACTGACGATACGTGCAATTGGAAATCTGTTCCTGATACCATGGCATATTGGCACGATACTTGTCCGGATCTTCCAGATAATCATCGATCGCCTTCCGATAGGTTCTGGCCACCGTGGCCACATAAAGAGCGGTCTTCATCCGTCCTTCGATCTTAAAGCTGTCAATTCCCGCATCTATCATCTCCGGGATATGTTCAATCATACAAAGATCTTTGGAATTAAAGATATACGTGCCACGCTCATTCTCATATACCGGCATATATTCGCCCGGTCTGGTCTCTTCGACAACCGCATATTTCCAGCGGCATGGATGGGTACAGGCTCCCTGATTGGCATCTCTTCCGGTAAAAAAATTACTCAGAAGACATCTTCCGGAATAAGAGATACACATTGCACCATGGATAAAGCTTTCAATCTCCATCTCCTCCGGGATATGGTCTCTGATCTCTCTGATTTCTTTCAGAGACAACTCTCTTGCCGTCACGACTCTTTTGGCCCCCTGCTTCCACCAGAAGTTAAAAGTGCCGTAATTCGTGTTATTTGCCTGGGTACTAATATGCCGTTCAATCTCCGGACAGATCTCCTTTGCCATCTCGAAGATTGCCGGATCTGCAATAATCAGTGCATCCGGTCCCATCTCCTTCAATTCTCCCAGATATTCCCTGACACCCTCCAGATCCGCATTATGTGCCAGGATATTCACTGTAACATGTACCTTTGCTCCGTGCTCATGTGCAAATGCAATTCCTTCCCTCATGTCATCAGCCGAAAAGTTCTTTGCTTTTGCGCGCAGACCAAATGCCTCACCGCCGATGTACACCGCATCAGCACCAAATATGACCGCAGTCTTCAATACTTCCAGACTGCTGGCAGGGATCAATAATTCCGGACGTCTGTTCTTCATCTTTCTATCTCCTTGTCACTTTATTTTTTTACACTCAGTGCCACTCCATCTCCCAAAGGCAGAATCGATGTCTGCAGTTCCTCCTTATGCTTCAATTCGTAAAGATACTCCCTCATACGACTGTGAATCGTGCGGTTTCTTCTCTCCACCGCATATCTGGATTCAATGATATCTCCATCCTGCAGTACATTATCTGACACCAGAACTCCTCCGGGTTCCAGCAAGCGGATCGCCTCCGGCATATAATGAATGTACTGCCCTTTGGCGGCATCCATGAAGATAAAGTCATATGGCCCTTCCAGAGACTTCATCACCTCCAGAGCATCCCCTTCGATCAGCGTGATCTGATCTTCCTTCCCGGCTCTCCTGAAATTCTCTCTCGCAATCGGAATTCTTTTCTCATACTTTTCAATCGTCGTAATATGTCCCTGTTCCGGAATATATTCACTCATCAGGATTGCTGAAAATCCAATCGCCGTACCTACTTCCAGCACACGCAGCGGCTTCTTCATCATCAGAAGCACTTTCAGAAAGCTCTGTGTTTCTTTTCGAATGATCGGCACAAATGTATCCAGCGCCTCCTGTTCAATTTCTTCAATCAAAGGCTTCTCCGGAGATTCCAGCGAATGAATATATGTTACCATTCTCTCATCAACTATCAAAAAAAGCACCTCATCTTCACAATATAGGGATTGCTGCAAAAGATTTTGCAACAATCCCTCTTCTTTTTCTTATACATCCATAATAATCGGTAATACCATCGGTTTTCTCTTGGTCCGTTTCCAGATAAAATCATTCATGGTATCCCGAATTACCAGTTTGATCTTGCTCCAGTCAGCATTGCGCTGATGGTTCAGGCAGTCCTCTACTGCATCTGTCACAATATTTCTTGCTTCTTCCATCAGACTTTCGGATTCCCGCACATATACAAAGCCTCTGGATACGATATCCGGCCCTGCAAGCAGCTGATTGCTTCCCTTCTCCAGGGTCAGTACAACGATCAGGATTCCATCCTCCGCCAGATGCTGTCTGTCGCGAAGCACAATATTTCCCACATCACCGACACCAAGACCGTCTACCAGAATCTCTCCTGTGTGTATCTTATCTACAACCTTTGCTTCCTGATCACTGACTTCCAGAACATCGCCTGATTTCAGAATAAAGATATTGTCTTTCGGAATTCCCAGGTTTCTTGCAATTGCAGCATTTGCTTTCAGATGACGATACTCACCATGTACCGGCAACGCATATTTCGGCTTCACCAGTGAATAGATCAGCTTCAACTCTTCCTGACATGCATGCCCGGATACGTGTGCATCCTGGAAGATTACATTTGCTCCCTTTGCAGACAGTTCATTGATCACCTTCGATACAGACTTTTCATTTCCCGGAATCGGATTGGAACTGAAGATTACTGTGTCGCCCGGCATAATCGTAACCTTTTTATGCACGTCTGCTGCCATACGAGATAACGCCGCCATAGATTCTCCCTGACTTCCCGTCGTGATCAGCACCGTCTTTTCCGGCGGATAATTTTTCATCTGATCAATCTCAATCAACGTATTTTCCGGCACATTCAGATAGCCCAGTTCCTGTGCAACCTGAATGATATTGACCATGCTCCGGCCTTCTACAACAACCTTACGGTTATACTTACATGCAGAATTGATGATCTGCTGTACACGGTCTACATTCGATGCAAATGTAGCTATGATGATTCTCGTATTCTGATGCTCAGCAAAAATGTGATCAAACGTAATTCCGACAGTACGTTCTGACTGGGTAAATCCCGGCCGTTCCGCGTTGGTACTGTCTGACATCAGAACCAGAACGCCTTTTTTCCCAATCTCTGCAAAACGCTGCAGATCAATTGCATCACCATATACCGGCGTATAATCCACTTTAAAGTCTCCGGTATGAACAACGATTCCGGCCGGTGAATAGATGGCCAGAGCCGCCGCATCCTGAATACTGTGATTCGTCTTGATAAATTCGATTCTGAACTGTCCAAGATTAATGGACTGTCCGTGTTTTACCACTTTTCTTCGGGTACTGCGCAGCAGATTATGCTCTGTCAGCTTCTTTTCAATAATACCCATAGTCAGCTTTGTCGCGTAGATCGGAAGATTCAATTCGCGCAATGTATACGGCAATGCACCAATATGATCCTCATGACCGTGGGTAATCACAAAGCCTTTTACTTTCTGAATATTCTCTTTCAGATAAGACACATCCGGAATCACAAGATCGATTCCGAGCATATCTTCTTCCGGGAAAGAGAGTCCGCAGTCCACAACAATAATACTGTCTTCGTATTCAAAGGCAGTAATGTTCATTCCGATCTTTTCCAGACCTCCGAGTGGAATGATACGCAATTTTCCGTTATTCTCTTTTTTCAAATTTACACCTCCACGTGCTTTTCCGTACTTGCCTTTTTCAGGCATTCCTGACACTGTCCATAGAATTTTAATTCGTGGTCCAACACGTGGAATCCCATCTCTTTCTCAATCCGACTCTCTAATTCGTCCAACAAGTCGTCTTTAAACGGGATCACCTGTCCGCATGTCCTGCATACCAGATGATGATGATGATGGTGTCTCTCTTCTCCATCATAAAATTCCCCTATCTCATAACGCGCACACCCGTCATCAAGACTGATGCGACCCACCAATTGCATTTCTAATAACAGTTGTACTGTCCGATAGATCGTTGCCAGACCGATCTCCGGATAGTCTTCTCTTACAAGTTCATAGATATCTTCTGCAGTCATATGTCTGTCTCGATGTGCTGCAAGTACCTCCAAAACCAGTAATCTCTGATTTGTTACTTTCAGACCTTTCTCTCTCAGCATTTTCCTGAATTTCTCTTCACTGATAGACATAAAAATTACCTTTCAATCTCAACATCCTCAAGCAGTTCTTCAAATACTTTCGAAATGGCAGTCAGCTCTACATCATCTTCTACGATCTCATATATGCTTTCTGCCGACTGAGCAGCAGATGTATCCTTCAAGATCAGGCATTCCGCATCATCATCTTCGGAATCTGTCACCAGAATATAAGATACACCATTCACCATGGTCTGTTCCAATACAAAAAATTCTACTTCTTCATGCATTTCTTCGGACATGAACTTTATCTTTTCCATATATACACCTCTGAACCGTTTCTGATTCATTATCTGCTTATGGCAATGAATCCAGATATCCCTGCAATATAAAAACTGCCGCAATCTTATCAATATATTTCTTGCGGTCTTCTCGCCTTACCTTATTCTCGATCAAAGTACGTTCTGCTTCCACCGTAGTCAATCGTTCATCCCACATTACGACTTCCAGTCCGGTACGTCTCTTCAGCATCTCTCCAAACGCGATCGCCTTCTCTGCCCGTTCTCCGATATCATTATTCATATGCTTTGGCAGTCCCAGAACGATTTTTTCTACCTGATACTCTTCAATCAGTGCCTCTATACGGGCACACGTCTTGCGCAGCTTATTCTCTTCCTTGCGGCATATGGTCTCCACAGCCTGGGCTGTGATCCCCAGAGGATCACTGACTGCCACACCGACCGTTTTGGAACCATAATCAAGTCCCATGATTCTCATTGTCATTATTCCCAATCATTATGCTTAATATACGTTTTAAGCATCTCTTCTACCAATTCGTCCCGTTCCATCTTCATGATCAGGCTTCTTGCCCCGTTGTGGCTTGTAATGTATGTCGGATCCCCTGACATAATATAGCCCACAATCTGGTTAACCGGGTTATACCCTTTTTCACTCAATGCTTTATATACGATTTCAAGAATATCTTTTGCCTGAATCTGCGGGCCGCTTTCTACCTGGAAAAACTGGGTGCTGGATAAATCTTTCATATACTCACGTCCTCTCAAAATACTTCATAGCTTATTCTACATGATACATCATAAAATTTCAATGCATTATTTGCAAATGACTCTCAATTTGTACATTTACCAGCTGATTGGAAAGATCCTCTGCCACTTCCATTCCAACCTTCACATATTCTTTTGTATGTCCGGTCTGATAGACCTTTCCGTCTACGCAGGTTTCCTCTTCCATCAAAACTTCCTGTGTCGTACCAATCAGCGTTTCTTCATATGCTTTCTGCTTTTGTCTGCTAAGTTCCAGAAGCTTCGCGCTTCGTACTGTCTTGATCTGATCCGGCACCTGATCCGGCATCACAGCTGCTTTTGTACCTTCTCTTCTGGAATATTTGAATACATGTGTTTCGTAAAAATTCACTTTATCAACAAATGCTTTTGACTGTGCAAACTCTTCCTCCGTCTCTCCCGGAAATCCCACGATCACATCGGTTGTAAGTGCCGGATTATGGAAATACTTTCTGAGAAGCATGCACTTATCATAATACTCATCTGCCGTATATCTGCGATTCATCCGCTTCAGTGTTGCATCACAGCCGCTCTGCAGTGACAGATGAAAATGCGGACAGATCTTCGGAAGTTTTGACAGAGTCTCTGCAAATTCTTCTGTAATAATTCTTGGTTCCAGAGAACCCAGACGGATTCGATGAATTCCTTCTATCTCATGGATAGACAAAATCAGTGATAACAGATCATCTCCCGTGTCCACCCCGTAGGAACTCAGATGGATTCCCGTCAGGACAACCTCTTTATAGCCATTGGCAGCGAGCCCTTTTACCTCCTCCAGAACACTCTGACGACTTCTGCTCCTTACCCGTCCTCTCGCATACGGAATGATGCAATAGGAACAAAACTGATTACATCCATCCTGCACCTTAATATAGGCTCTGGTATGCTCTGCCGTTCTGGAAAGATGCAGTTCCTCATACTCTTTCTCGTGATTAATGTCCGTAAGTTCCCTGCTTTTCACTTCCGTTTGCTGCAGCTGTCCGGCATTCTTTCTTTCATTCATGTATGTTTCCAGGATCGTCACAATATCTTTTTTCCGGTTATTCCCTACTACAATATCGATCACATCATCCAGTTCTTCCTTTCTTGCCTGCACATAACATCCACAGGCCACCACGATGGCATCCGGATTCATCTTTCTTGCACGGTGCAGCATCTGTCTGGATTTACGATCCGCCATATTCGTGACCGTACATGTGTTGATGATATAGATATCTGCCTCCTCCTTAAACGGAACGATCTCATAGCCGTCCTTCTCAAGAAGTTCCTGCATTGCTTCCGTCTCATATGCATTTACCTTACACCCAAGGTTGTGTAATGCCACTTTCTTCATATGTTTTTGTCCTTTCTATACAGATTGTTGTAACATCTAACGAAAAATCCCCAAATTCTTTGGCACTTTGTTCCTTGACTTTTGTACCCCTGACTTTTAATATATCTATAGAACACGAAAAGAACTCAAGGAGGGTATTTCCAATGAAAACAGTACAAATTTCTTTAAATTCAATTGACAAAGTAAAATCATTCGTAAACGATATCACAAAATTTGATCATGACTTTGATTTAGTATCAGGAAGATATGTAATCGATGCAAAATCCATCATGGGTATCTTCAGCTTAGATCTTTCCAAACCGATCGACCTGAACATCCATGCTGATGAAAACATCGATGAGATCATGGAAATGTTAAAACCATATCTGTGTGAATAATTTATTTGAAAGAAAAGGGCTGGCCTATTAAGGAACAGCCCCTTTTTTTATATTTATTTTACTTCAATGATCTCAACTGTATCAATAGCTTCTTTCATGAGATCATCAATCTTCTCTGCCAGTTTCTCTTCAGAACGGCGGATCACGTCAATATTTGGCTTTGTCACCGGATGTTTTGCAACAAAGATCGTACAGCAGTCTTCGAACGGCTGAATCGATGTCTCATAAGTGTCGATCTTCTCAGATACTTCAACGATCTCCTGTTTGTCAAATCCAATCAGCGGACGGTAAACCGGCATGGTACATACATCATTGGTTGCCGCCAGACTCTGCATGGTCTGACTTGCCACCTGTCCGATGCTCTCTCCCGTAATCAGTCCGAGGCATCCGTCTTCTCTTGCAAAATGTTCTGCAATCCGCATCATATACCTTCTCATAATGATCGTCAGCTCATCATGCGGACACTGATCATAGATATATAACTGGATATCCGTGAAGTTCACTACATGCAGTTTGATCGGTCCGGAATACTTTGCCACCTTCTTCGCAAGATCTACCACTTTTTGTTTTGCACGTTCGCTGGTATACGGAGGTGCATGAAAATACGTTGCTTCAATACCGACTCCGCGCTTGGAGATCATATAACCGGCTACCGGACTGTCAATTCCACCGGAAAGCAGCAGCATCGCTCTTCCGTTGGTTCCCACCGGCATTCCGCCTGCTCCCGGAATGATCTGGGAATATACGTAGATCTCATTTCTGACTTCAATATTCACCATTACATCCGGATGATGCACATCCACACGAATCTCCGGAAACGCATAGAGAATTGCCTCGCCAAGATCCCGGCTGATCTCCATGGAATTCTTCGGATAAGACTTCTTCGCACGTCTGGATTCCACCTTGAATGTAAAGTTCTTATCTTCATACATCTCATCCATATATGCAACCACGTCTTTTTTCAGCTGTTCAAATCCCTGATCTTCCATGCGGACTACCGGGCAGATTCCCACCAGTCCAAACACCTTTTTCAGATGTTCCACGGTATCATCATAATCATATTCGCCTTCACAGTCCACATAGATTCTCGCCTGTGACTTATACACCTGAAATTCTCCATCTACATCTTTCAGGGCATACCGCACCTGTCTGACGAGCGCATCCTCAAACAGGTGGCGGTTCTTTCCTTTAATTCCTATCTCACCGTATTTTAATAAAAATGTATGAAATCTCATCCTTCTGATTCCTCTCTGTTCTAATGTCTGGTATATTTTCTAAGCATCGGTACTATATTATATAGTGCATCCAGTGTATAGTCAATCTCTTCCAGCATAGTAAATTCTGACATACTGAAACGAAGTGTCGCATCCAGAAATTCCTGTTTTACACCGATCCCTTTTAATACGCCGCTGATCTGCGGATGATTGGATGCACATGCAGATCCCGCAGATACATAGATCCCTCTGTCTTCCAGCGCATGCAGCAGTACTTCACTTCGGATCCCTGCAAACCCGACACTGATAATATGCGGTGCTGAAGTCTCATCGTACAGCCCGTGGATCGTCGTATTTTCAATCTGACAGACGCCTTCTATGAAATGCTGCTTCAGGCTTCTCATTCTCTCAACTTTCTCATCCAGATTCTCATAGATGGTCTTTGCAGCCAGCGCAAGTCCTGCCGTTCCCGGAACATTTTCCGTACCGGATCGGATGTTTTTCTGATGTCCGCCTCCATAGATAATCGGACGGATCTTCACATGTTCACCGATATACAGTGCACCGACTCCCTTCGGACCATGAATCTTGTGTCCGCTGATCGAGCACATGTCTACCTTCAGCTTTTTCGGATAAATATGGTATTTACCAAAGCCCTGAACGGCATCCACATGGAAAAGAATATTCTTATTATAAGCTTTTACAATGCTCGCTGCCTCCTGGATCGGCTGCACGGATCCCACTTCATTGTTCACATACATCACAGATACCAGAATTGTGTCTTCACACAGTGCCTCTTTCAGCGCATCCAGACGGATTCTCCCATACTTGTCTACCGGAAGGTAAGTGACACGATACCCTTCTTCCTCTTCCAGAAACCGCATGGCATTCAAAATCGCCGGATGCTCGATCGAAGATGTGATCAGATGTTTTCCTGCACGTTTATTGGCTCTCGCCGCTCCTATCACCGCCAGATTATCACTTTCCGTTCCTCCGGAAGTGAAAAAGATCTCCTTTTCCTGAACCTTCCAGATCTTAGCCAGTGTTTCTTTGGCTTCTTTTATATACTTTTCCGCTGCCACACCCTTTGCGTGCATGGAAGACGGATTGCCGTAATCTTCACACATTACCTTCTGCACCAGTTCTGCCACATTTCGATACGCCTGTGTCGTTGCAGAATTATCTAAATATACTTCTTTCATGAATCGCACTTCCTACTTTTCTCTTTCTTACTATCAGATTATGTGATTACCCTTCCAAGTGGAACATCAGAACCGACAGTGTCGTAAGTCCGGCTGTCTCTGTCCTGAGAATCCTTCTTCCCAGTGTAATAACTCTTGCCCCACAGGCAGTCGCTCTCTCAACCTCTTCCTGTTCAAATCCGCCTTCCGGTCCGATGAAAATCCCAATTGACTGTCCCGGCCGGATCGAATCTATGATCCGCTTCGTCTCCTGCATGCCATCTGCCAACTCATAAGGAATCAGCACCACATCCAGCTTCTTTGCATACTCCAGTGCCTCCCGGTAATTCATAACCGGATGTATCTCAGGAACATATCCTCTTCCGGCCTGCTTTGCCGCACTTTCTGCGATCTGCTGCCACCGGTCAACTTTTTTCGCCGCCTTTTTGTCATCCAGTTTCACCACGCACCGCTTTGTCGCTACCGGGACTACCTGGTACACTCCAAGCTCCACTGCTTTCTGCACGATCAGTTCCATCTTATCCTGCTTCGGAAGCCCCTGAAACAGATAGATATTGGAAGGAAGCTCCGTATCCACAAGTCCCCTTTCCATGATCTTCAGAATCGCAATGTCTTCTCCATATTCCTGCACGTCACACCGATATGTCTGATTGTTGCCGTCACTGATCATAACCTCTTCTCCCACGCGCATGCGCAGAACATTCTTCATATGGTTCACATCAGAACCTTCAATATAGACCCTCTCTTCCTTCACCTGATCCGGTGTCACAAAAAAATGCTGCATGGCGTCTCCTAATTCTTTCTTGCAGTTACAGATACCCATTCACCCTGATGATGAACCTCCAGGACTTCCATACCTGCCTGTTTTACTGCATCCACAACCACTGTCTCTTTCTCGTCAATAATACCGCTGGTGATATAGATTCCACCCGGTTTCAGCTGATGAAGGATCACCGGTGTCAGCGGAAGCAGAACCTCTGCCAGGATATTAGCCGCTACAATATCGTATTTCTCATATCCAACCTGATCCTGTATCTCTTTCTGATCGATGATATTGCCGATCATCACCTCATACTGACTCCTGTCAATTCCATTTGCCTCCATATTCTCGTGAGTCGCATCGATGGCACAGGGATCCAGATCAGTTCCCACGGAATGCTTTGCACCGAACTTCAGCGCAAGCATTCCCAGGATTCCACTTCCGCATCCTACATCCAGGATCTCTGTATCCGGCGTCACATACTTCTTCAGCTGACGGATGCAAAGCTGTGTCGTCTCATGCATTCCCGTTCCGAAAGCAGTTCCCGGATCGATATGGATCACCATCTTGTCACTGTCTTTTGCTTCCACCTTCTCCCAGGACGGAATGACAAGAATGTCATCAATATAAAACTGATGAAAATACTGTTTCCAGTTATTCACCCAGTCTACATCCTCTGTCTGGGATTCTTCAATCGTACACTCCCCGACATTCAGATAGCTTCTCATCTCTTCCAGCTCTTTTCTCACATTCAGAAGAATCGTTCCTTTATCATCTTCTTCATCCAGGTAGAAGGTCAGATAGGCTGTTCCGTCATCTTCCGGTATGTCCGGCAGAATATCCACAAACATCTGCTCCTTATCGGACTGTGTCAGCGGAATCTTATCCTCAATCTGCACCCCTTCGATTCCAAGATCCATCAGCATGCTGCTGACAATATCCTCTGCTTCTGTCGTTGTTTTTAACCGAAACTGGTTCCACTTCATAATCTGTTAGTCTCCTTTATCTTATATCATTCCCAGATGCTCCAGCAGGATCTTGCACCCCAGCAGGATCAATATCACACCTCCTGCAATCTCCGCTCTGGACTTATATCTTGTTCCGAATACATTGCCTATTTTAACACCTGCGGCGGATAAAGTAAATGTAATTACTCCAATAAAACAGACTGCCGGCACAATATTTACCTGCAGAAAGGCAAATGTCACACCGACTGCCAGTGCATCAATACTGGTAGCCACGGCAAGGCCCAGCATGGTCTTTACATCCAGAGAATCATCCGCCTCTTCACATTCATCACATACTCCAAGTGCTTCTCTCACCATATTGGCACCGATCAATCCCAGAAGAATGAACGCAATCCAGTGATCAATGGATGTAATGATATCCTTAAACTGTACGCCCAGGATAAAACCGATCAGCGGCATCAGTGCCTGAAAGCCTCCAAAATACACTCCCACCAATGCTGCTTTTGAAAATGTGCATTTCTTCATGGCCAGTCCCTTACAGACAGATACCGCAAATGCATCCATGGATAATCCTACTGCAATCAGAAATAATTCTACTAAATTCATAATTTCTCTCCTTTTCCAGACGTAAAAAAAGACCAATCCGTGCCATCTCTCAGACACGGATAAGTCTCATCATTTAAAGTAATGCCAGATGCATCATGCATCAGTATGTTGACAAAACTACGCGTGCGCGCCAACTACTCCCTTACCGTTGATGTTAATTATACGAATGAATCGGAAGGTTGTCAATCATTTTTCTAAATAAAACATTGACATTCTGTCCCTTTACGCAGCGTATTTTCTATTCTTCAAAAAACAGATCCCGTTAAGAATGCTTGATCGCAGTATTCAGATCCGTCTCCACCTCATCCAGTTCCGACAGGATCTCCTGATGCTGCTCTTCAAACAGAAGTCTTTTGTTATATTGATAATACTTTGCACAGTCATTTTCTTTCAAAAACCAAATGCTGTAACAGCTGGTATTAAGCTCTGTCACAAAGGATACCATCTCCTGACTGTCGCCAAATGCATCCTCCATAAAGTCAAATGCATGCTCCAGAGCCTGCATGGCCGCATCCACGGCAGATTCCCGTTCCTGCACTTTTCTTTGGAATTCTTCTTTTACCCGTGCAAATGCATCTTCTCCTGTCAGATGTTCTTTCCTCGTCAGCTGGTCATACTCTTCCAGTGTGTCCGTTACCCGTCTGCGGATCTGATCTTCCAGCTTTGTCATCTGCTCCGCTTTCCGAAGCTTCGCATAAGTATCTCTGGCATCGCTGACAACCGGCATAAGCTCAAGGCTTTCCCTGTACTTTCTCAGATACTCATACAGCATTGTCACATACTGATCCTCCAGATATGCTGCTTTGAAAAAAGATCCCAGCCTTCCGATGAGCATATTCACAACACTGAGTCTCTCGTCAAATGATGCATATCGAAGCTGTTCCAACGTATCCTTGCTGTAGCAGCCTTCCACAATTTTTTCCAGTCCGTAGTCTTTTTTATATTTTTCATATAATTCCAGATAATTTGCAAAATCCTTCGCAATCTTCCAGTGCTGGATATATTGATGTACCACTTCACGATCCGCCTTTTTCCCAAGGACTTCGTATGTTTTTAACAGCTGTGACAGGTCTTCCCATCCTCTTGCAGTCGCAAATACTTTTCCGTCTACCGTTGTTTCCATACGGTAAAAATGATCTTTTCGAAGTTCCAGATAGGCCAGAATTGCCGGATGAATCTCTGCCTGATAAGCATACTCTCTCCACACACCGTAATTTTCCTCCACATCGATCTTCCGGATTCGATCGAGGGTCACCACATCAAACTCCCGGACAGACTTGTTATATTCCGGAGGATTGCCTGCAGCAACGATGATCCATCCTTCCGGAACCTTCTGATTCCCAAACATCTTACACTGCAGAAACTGAAGCATCGTCGGAGCAAGTGTCTCCGATACACAGTTGATCTCATCCAGAAACAGGATTCCCTCCCTGACTCCTGTCTTCTCCATCTTTTCATACACAGAAGCAATGATCTCACTCATTGTATATTCTGTCACAGAACAGGTTTTTCCACCATAGCTCTTTTCCTGAATAAACGGTAATCCGATCGCACTCTGCCTCGTATGATGTGTGATCGTATAAGATACCAGACCGATTCCGCACTCTCTGGCAACCTGCTCCATAATCTGCGTCTTCCCGATTCCCGGAGGGCCCATCAGAAGAATCGGACGCTGCCGTATGGCCGGAATCATATAATCCCCGTACGCATCCTTTTTCAAATATGCTTCTATGGAATCCTGGATCTCCCGTTTCGCTCTCTTTATATCCATGACTCTTCTCCCTTCACATCCTGCTCTGTCTCTTCTGCCTCCAGTATGATCTTCATCGCCCAGGACGGCACATCCACATCTTCATAATCTTCTTCCATAAATACAAATGCAGTCTCATACGGCGGCATTTTCGCCGGATAGACGCCCCGACCGTCTGTAAAGTAGATCAGTCCTTTCAGCCGCTCAAATGCATGTGCTTCGATCAGTTGATCTACGTATGCAAATGCCGGTCGAAAGTCTGTCCCGCCTTCTCCCCGAAGTTCCAGATGTTCCATGTACTTCTCCAGTTCTTCTTTACAGGTGATTTTCTGATCAGTCTGAACCTGATCATCACACTGAATGACATGAATATTCACCTTATGAAAAAAGCTGTCATTTTCACTCAACACACCATACGTTTCCTCCAGGAACTTCTTCACCAGTTCCCCGGAACAGGACATAGAAGTATCGATCACAATCACAAATTCTTCCACCTTCTGAACTTCTTTCCATTCCTGCGGCTCGATCAGAGGCATATTTCCATACAGAGACAATCCATAACTGTAAAACACATAATCAAATGCATCCGGATCCACCGCCATCTCTTCCTTTAAAACTGCAAATTTTCTCAGAAACTGCCGATAATCGTATCTCTCCCTGTTCTCTACCCTGACCTGAGAAGCAAGATCACCGGAAGCAGACGAGGCCTCCTGTGAAAATGTCTCCATATCCGTTTCCATCTGCTCACTGATACTCTGCCATTGATTCTCAATCTGACTCTGCTTATTCTGTTCATCATCTTTTGGCCAGTAGCTGTGATCATCCATCCGGAATTCCTGTTCCAGCTTTCTCAGTTCCTGTTCATTCATCTTCCATTCTATGAGAGAACCATATACTTTTTCCGCAGTCAGTATCTTTCTCTCTTTTCCAAGCTTTCGATATGTTTCTCTGCGCAGCGGAGAACGGCTTTTCAGCAGACACCTGTGCTGCATGCTGTCAATGATGGATTCTGTCACAATATCACAGGAGAGGTCATACAAACGTTCCATTCGTCCGTTTCTCCGGATCATATGCCGGAAGATTCCATGCAGAACAAGATGCAGATAGCGTCTGTTCACTTCTGTTCTGTCCTCACGGTACAGTCCACCCAGATACTGTGGATGATAATACAGATACAGCCCGTCCGTCCCAAGCCCGTCTGCCCCGATATCCATTACAAATACAAGACTGCTCAGTGCCACATCCAGAAAGCGCATCTTCATATAGAGTTCATTTCTGGATACTGCCAGTATCTTTCGGCTTACTTCTTCCAGTTTTTCTTCTGTTGTCCTGTTATAATTCAAATCTCTTTTTCTCCTTCGGATACCGTTTATGTTTCTCATCCATAAGATAACTGAGGATCTCTGTTTTCTTCTCACCGGATGCTGCTTCGATCGCACTATCCATTGCATTCTCGGTCCAGTATCCTTCTTTTCCAAGAAACGCTAGCCCCGCAAATGCTTCTTTTGTGACCAGATACCTTCCAGCCTCTTCTGTATGCTCTTTCAGCCACAGCTGATAAGCCTTTTTCTCCTTTTCCCCAAGATCATATGGATACATCAGGCGATTCAGGACCAGCTCTGCTGTTGTCCGGATCTCCTCTTCCGCTATCGTATGAAATAACATCTCATCGTATTTTTTATAATCCAGTTCCCGATTATAAAAGCACTGGCGATAATATCCGCCGGCACCGTGATGATGTGTGACCAGAATTCTCGCCGGTGTATTTTCCACCGCTTCTTCATAATGTTCCGGAAACAGGATTCTTGCCTCTTCTCCTTCTTCATAATATAGAAGAATTGCCCGGATCTGATACCGCATCTCATCTACAATCGATTTCAGGCAGCTTTTTTTCCCGTGCAGAAAGTGAATCTCCACATTCGATATATGGCAGCCTGTAAGCGCCCCTCCTCCCATATCCAGAAGGCTGTCGGCAAGCGTTAACCCTGTAAGATGCCTGCATCGATAAAACGCATATCTTCCAATCTCCGTAATCTGAAGCGGGAGCCATACTTCTGTCAGTTCCTCCCCACAGATACGGTGCCGTTCCCGTGCATAATCCGCACTTTTCCCCAGCCAGATCTTATCTCCTTCATCCTCATGATCCATGGCAAATGTATAAGGAGCCAGCGCTGTGACCGGTTTTCCTTCGATCTCATCCGGCAGAATGACCTGTCCATCCGTTCCATAGCACCCGGTAATCATAATCCCATTTCCGATTGTCCGATAATGAATCTCCGGACAGATCAGTTCTTCCTGTTTGTTCCATATCCTGTCTTCCCGCATGTTCTGTCTGTCCTTCCTTAATAATATCCTTTCCACATATTCAGGTACATATGACAGTTCGTCTGAAGATTCAGCCACAGGCTTCGCATATGTCCCAGTCCCGGCGGATTGTCTGCCGCTGCCATCACATACGAAAGTCCCGCCCTTCTTGCATAATGATCTGCTTTTCGAAGATGCCACCCATTCGTTACGACTACACAGTCTTTCCATCCACAGTTTTTCATCATCCGCGCAGCATATTGAAGATTATGATAAGTACTGACAGCCTGTTTTTCCTCAAAAACACAAGTCTCCGATACTCCTTGCCCGACTGCATACTTCTTCATCACTTCTGCTTCCACATACTGGTTGTGCACGGCACCTCCCGACATGATCAGATATCTGACTTTTTTTTCTTTCCACAGTTCAATAGCCTTATCCACACGGCTTTTCATCATATCAGACGGTTCCCCGTCTTCCTCCGCACAATATCCACATACAACAGCACAATCATAATACTCCTGCTCCCATCGTTTTTTAGGAGCCCGAAACATCATACAGAACAGAAATATGTTTACAAGCATACATTCTGCTGCGATCCATCCAGGCACATTCGTTTTTTTCTTCATCTCATTATCCCTTCCCGTTCCAGAAATAATCTTTTTTCATTCTACTATGCCTTGCCGGAGATTTCAAGAAGTGCCGGGTGAAACTGCTCCTCAGGTCTTCGGTACTATTCTGTCCTCCGGTTTCATATAATAATAAAAATCCTTTTCCCCGGTGATCTATGCTTTCAAAAAAGAACTTCACCAAATGCATACTCCTCCTCTTTCTTTACATCTTCTGTTTTCTGGGCGGAAGATTTGCCGCATGCCTCTTTCCCTTATCTTCTTCTGAATCAGATTCTGCCGCATCGACTGCTTCTAATACATCTACATCCATCCTGGCAGAAACTGAAAACTGGGGGCTTAGTTTTCAGGAAGAGGGGCAGACGCCCGTTGCCAACGCAACCATGGAGGATCTTGAAAAACACCATGCATACTATGCAGAAGACACGAACAATAAGGTGATCTACCTGACCTTTGACTGTGGATATGAAAACGGAAACACAGAAGCAATCCTGGATGCTCTCAAAAAACATAATGCTCCTGCTACTTTCTTTGTGGTCGGCAATTTTCTGGAATCTGAACCGGATCTGATCAGAAGAATGGTCAAAGAAGGACATACCGTAGGCAACCATACCTATCATCATCCCGATATGACACAGATCTCCTCAGAGGAGGAGTTTCAGAAAGAATTAACTTCTGTAGAAGAACTTTATCAAAAAGTGACCGGAGAGTCCATGCCAAAGTATTACAGACCTCCCCAGGGAAAATACAGTGAGGACAATCTGGAAATGGCCGACAAACTCGGATACCGGACATTTTTCTGGAGTCTTGCATATGTAGACTGGTATGACGATGCACAGCCGACAAAAGAGGAAGCCTTCGAAAAGCTTCTGGGCCGGATTCATCCCGGTGCCATCGTATTACTTCATAATACTTCCCGCACCAACGCAGAGATCCTGGATGAACTGCTTGGGAAATGGGAAGATATGGGCTATACGTTTCTTCCGCTTTCCAATCTGTATGCGTCATAAATCATATAAAAAAGGATTGTTGCAACAATCCCTTTTTATTTTTTTCTATTCAACTGTAACTGATTTTGCAAGATTTCTCGGCTTATCTACATCACATCCGCGTCCCACAGCAATGTAATATGCAAACAGCTGCAGTGGAATGATTGCCAGTGAATTTGTAAAATACTTATTGGTCTCCGGAATATAGATTGCATAATCTGCGGCACGCTCAACATCTGTATTACCTTCCGTTGTTACTGCCATAACGAATGCACCCCTCGTACGCACTTCTTCCATATTACTGATCATCTTCTTATACAGATTTTTCTGTGTCAATACTGCAGCAACCAATGTTCCTTCTTCGATCAGAGAGATGGTTCCATGTTTCAATTCTCCGGCAGCATAAGCCTCTGAATGAATATAGGATATCTCTTTCAGCTTCAGAGATCCTTCCATCGAAATTGCATGATCAAGCCCGCGTCCAATAAAGAATACATCTTTTGCAGCCAGGTAACGGGTCGCAAACTTCTGTATATTGCCTTTATTATTCAGAAGCATCTCAACCTGGGCCGGAAGTGCTTTCAGATCCTCCAGCATATCCGCAAGCTCCGCGTCATTGATCTGACCTCTGACATGTGCAAACTTCATGGCCAGAAGATACATTGCAACAAGCTGAGCAGAATAAGCCTTGGTTGTTGCCACTGCAATCTCCGGTCCTGCCCATGTATACATCACATTATCAGCCTCTCTTGCGATAGAACTTCCCACTACATTCACCACGCCAAGCACTCTTGCTCCTCTTTTTTTAGACTCACGGAGCGCTGCAAGCGTATCTGCCGTCTCACCGGACTGACTGATCACGATCACCAGTGTATTTTCATCCAGGATTGGCTCCCGATAACGGAATTCTGACGCGATATCCACTTCTACCGGAATTCTTGCCATCTCTTCAAACACATACTTGCTGGTGTATCCTACATGAGAAGCCGATCCACAGGCAACTACCATGATCTTCTGGATCTTCTGAATCTCCTCATCCGTCATTCCCAGTTCATCAATCACAATCTTTCCCTCTTTCACTCTCGGAGAGAACGTATCTGTAATTGATTTCGGCTGCTCATACATCTCTTTCAGCATAAAATGTTCATATCCGCCTTTTTCAGCGGCGTTGACATCCCATTCAATTCTGGACATCTCTTTTTCAATCGGCTCTTCGTCTACATTGAAAAATTCCATGGAATTCTCAGTCATGCGGACAATTTCACCATTGTCAATGAATACGACATCTCTTGTATACTTCAAAACCGCAGGAACATCTGAAGCAAGAATACTTCCTCCATTAGTGCGTCCTACTATGAGAGGGCTGTCTTTTCTTACCGCATACAGCTCATCCGGATGATCCTGGAATATAATACCAAGTGCATAAGAACCTTCCATACGATGCATAATCTTGGTGACTGCCTGAAGCGGATTGCCGTTGTAATAATAATCCAGGAGATGAACAATGACTTCTGTATCTGTGTCTGACACAAACTCATATCCATGTGCAACCAGCTTCTTCTTAAGCTTCAGATAATTTTCAATAATTCCATTATGTACAACAACAATACTTTTGTCCTTATTAAAATGCGGATGTGCATTCACATCTGAAGGAGAGCCATGTGTTGCCCATCTGGTATGTCCGATTCCCAACGTTCCCGGAAGTGTCTCCCCATCATGCGTCATTTCACTTAATACTTTCAGTCTGCCTTTTGACTTCACCATATCTATCTGTTCGCCATTGTATACAGCAATTCCTGCGGAGTCATATCCTCTGTACTCTAACCTGGACAATCCATCCAGAAGAATTGGTGCCGCCTGCTGATTTCCAATGTATCCTACAATTCCACACATAATTATTTGCTCCTTACCTTTAAAATGTTGTACGATTTACCATTTTTTTTACATTATCATCCTGTATTGTATCAAACAATACCTTAAATGTAAAGAAAAAGAGGAATGTACCTTTTTCTACATTCCTCTTTGAATCTTTTTTAGTCCAGATCGATAATATCCATCTGGAAGGTATCATCCATCTCAGAATGACTCTTTCTTTTCTCCGGATGAGAACTTAACAGATCAGAAGTATCATCAATAAAATCATCACTTCCGTCAAATCCGATATCGTCAAAATCAGATTCTTCGTAATATCCCTCGAAATTATCAAAAGCCTCTTCATCCAGTGGTTCAAAAGCTTCAAAATCATCTTCGTCTTCGATTCGAACCTGCTTTACCGGCTTTCTGACAGCAGGTCCTTCCTGCTTTGCAGACTGGGATTGTTTCTTTCCTTTTTTCTCTCCCTTTTTAGAAGATTTCTTCTTTGCCGGTACCGGATCTTCAAAGTCATCCTCATCTTCTTCCTCTTCATCATCCAGATCGATTCCATATTCATCATACAGATCGTCCAGCTCCAGATTCCTGTGACGAAGCTTCACTGCAACAACAGTCAGAATGATCAGAAGGAACAGAATCAGCGCAGCAATCAGAATCACTGCAATATCCAGGAAATCCTCAATCAGACTTAATATCTTTCCCCAGATTCCCTTTGCTGCCTTCTTATTCGCAGCTGTGTCATCGACAGACTCTGTCTGCACATATCTCTGATATGTCTTATCCAGCGTATCATACTGGTACAGCACTTTCTGTCCATCTGTATTCAATGCATAGATCACGTAATACTCTGCGTTTTCCGTGTCCTGCCATGTGTCAAATTCTTTTCCGTTTAACGTAAGTGTTGTTTTCTGAAAACGTTCCGGAAGATTTACACTTCCATCATCTCTGAGCGGAATGATGTAGCGTCCGTTTGCAATCTCCACCTCTTCCATCGGTGTAAAGTTTCCTTTGTCTTCACTGTAAAGGAAAAAGTCTGCATCTCCTCCGTCTGCCGGTGTCAGATACATCGCAGATGTTCCACTTGCTTCCTGTGTGATCACCATGCAGGTCTCGCCTTCAAATTTCATCTCGCTTTTTACAAAGCCTTCCGGAATCAAGGCATCTGAGAAATCGTTGGTGATCACATACTGAGCTCCATCTACTTCTACCTGGATTCCATCTGTAACAGATGCTGTATCCTCTTCCTCAGTGATCAGAGAAGGATCCCCCGGTCCGATCGTAACTGCAGAACTTCCGGATGTGATCTCAAGCGCAGTTCCTGCCGAATCAATTCCCTCTGCGCCGGATACTTCAATCTTTGTATCTCCTTCCTGAAGTGCCTGAAACTTTATCGAAAAATCCAGAGTGGTGCTTTCCCCTGATCCTGTCAGTGTAATCGTTCCTTTTCCTCCGGAAGCGTTCTCTCCGCTGATGAATCTCAGCATACTGCTGTCATAAGTCAACGTGATTTCTACGTTATTCACTGTAGACGCCGAAGTCATCTGCGCCTTTACTTCAACCTCGGCACCGACCGTTGTTGACGGATCTGAAAAATGTATCTCAGCTGACGCCGCATTCGCAACCATTGACAATCCCGGACACAGCATACATACCATAACCAGTACGGCCATTATCCTTTTTATTTTTCTCATGTATCTTACCTCGTTTTTCTTCATACTCCGATTCACATACTACCCGACACAGATTTATCCCGTTTCCTATTCTGTGCCAACATCACCGCCGGTATCTCCTCCGGTTCCTGTTCCGCCACCGGTATCTCCTCCGGTTCCCGTTCCGCCGCCGGCATCTCCTCCGGTTCCTGTTCCGCCGCCGGTGTCTCCTCCGGTTCCCGTTCCGCCGCCGGTATCTCCTCCGGTTCCTGTTCCGCCGCCGGTTCCCGTTCCGGATGAATTACCTCCATATCCGTTTGAACCACCGGTTCCATAATCCGGATAAGACTCATCCGGCTGTTCCATGATACCCTGACTGGACTCATCCGCATCTGCTTCACGATCTCCGGCTTTTGCCACAATCTTACTGCTGATATTAGACACGTTCGAGGAAACACTGTAATTTTCTTCCGTTCCATATAAGAACTCATGGAGCTGCTCTACATTACTTTCCAGCGTAACCGGAATAACTACACTTCCCACATTACTCAACGTATCCGTTGTCTTGTCAAACGGGAATCCCGTCATCTCTCCAAGCTTATAATCAAATGCATCCGTCGCGTATTCCAGAATCTCTGTCAAAGTAAAGTTTGTAGATACTTCCGGAAATACTTTATCGATAATCTTATTCAGCTGCGACGGTGTAATATTCTGCAGCTTCTGCACCACCTTTGCAAGTACTTCCCGCTGTCTTTCTGCACGTCGGAAATCATCCCCCGCCGTATAACGGATTCTTGCATATGCAGTTGCCTGAATTCCATTCAATACCTGAGGTCCCGCTTCTGTTACACCGGGTGAACGCTTTCCTGTCACTTTCATAATCTCTGTAGCATAACCACAGATATACGAGATCTCTTCCTCCTGTACATCTATCTCAACTCCGCCTACTGCATCGATAATATCAATCAGTGAGTTGAAGTTCACCGTTACATAATGCTCAATATCCAGATCCAAATTCTTATTCAACATTGCAACCGCCGCTTCCGGTCCTCCGAATGCATAAGCCGCATTTGCTTTATTTAACGTACTGTCTTTCTGTTCCAGCAGTGTATCACGATAAACAGACACCACCCTGACTTCCATCGTCTCTTTATTCAGACTCGCAATCATAATCGTATCGCTTCGCGTGTCCTCTTCCAGCTGATTATCACGAGAATCCACACCAAAAAGCGCCACGTTCAGATATCCTGTTCCGCGTTCTTTTGCTTCCTCTGATACGTTTAATTCTTCCGTATCAAGCTTTACAGTATCTATCTTCGACAGCTTGCTGGCAACAATCACTGCACCTACTGCTGCAACTGTTACGAAAGTGCCTCCCAGAATCGCACCAATCTTCTTTCCCAGCGACCAAGCTGCAAAACCTCTTTTCTTTGTTCTGCGGCCACGTCTGTAATGTCTCTTCCTACCTGCCATTACTCTATGTCCTTTCTTGTCTCTTGTTGATAATATCTTAGACTATATTACCCTATTTTTCCTGAAACTTCAATCAAAAATCCCCGTCTTTCACCGGTTTTCCCAGTATGTTTTGCTCATAGAACAATATTTTACCAGCCACAGGGGCAATTTTCGATAATTCTGTCCCAGTTTATATCCCAGATATTTACACCCACTTTTATAGACAAGAACAGGAATCAGATGTATTTTTCGAGTTTTCACCAAATGTTTCACCGTCTGCTTTACAAGCCGTATGCCCTCGCTCTCCGAACGGATCTGTGCAAAGATCTCCGGATGATCCGCCTGTGAAACTGCCAGATCAAAATTCCTGTGAAACTGCTGCAGCCCTGAATAATTATGAGAATGAATCACCCGGGCTTCTGCCGTATATGCAATATAGTATCCATGCATGACCATCTGAGCAGCCATGATCATATCCTCATTAAAAATGGTTTTTTTAGTAAATCCTCCCATTTCCAGATATTTTTTCCTACTGTATGCTGCACACACATCAGAACAGAAGAAAGCTTTGATCCCCATCTCCGGAATATCTTCCTGCCCTTTGATTCTGCTTTCCTCCGGGTAATTAAACGTTCTTGTATATCGCTCAATATAATCACAGTCCTTTGCCGGCAACTGTCTTGCGTAGGATACTCCGATCATCTCCATTTCCCGAAGCGGCCTGGTCAGTTCTTCGATCAGTTTTCCGTCCGCCGGAACTGCATCCTGCGTCATAAATACCACAATATCTGCATCTGACATGCGGGCACCTTGATCGCGTGTTGCCCCGTGATCGAATTCTTCCGGCAGAATATGGGTGACAATCACCCCCGGAATCTGCTCAATCTCATCCGGGAACCGGTCAGACTTCGTATTAATTACATATATACGATGAATCGGATAGCTCTGTCTTCCAAGCCTCTTCAATATCTCTGTCAGTCTCCCGTCCGGCCGATAGGTCGGGATGATCACATCTACTTTCTTCTGATTATTCATCCTCTTTATTCATTCCTTTTCTTCTGTTAACATGTCCTACATACCAGTGCATCATTCCTGTCAGAGCCAGCCAGAACCACGTTGTCGGATTGCTGAACCACGTCGTAAAAAAAGCAAGTCCAAGATAGATGGCAATCTGCCCATAAAACAGATACGCCGTCGGATTTTTGCTGTTTTTCACCACATTCATCAGTATTTTTGCAACAATGCCTATCAGCATCGCAAAAAAGAATACTCCGAAAATGCCAAAATCATAATATGCATCATAAAACATGGTAAGTGTTGTCAGTTCCGGTTTCGTAAGGTAAATCTGTGTAATATTCACCTGAGGGATCACAAACTTGAGTCCTGTCAGCGCAAAAAACGGAAACAACATTTTAATGCCCCACGTATGCTCTGTCATCTGTTCTACCATACAGTTGAAATTTTCAAAATTATTCGCCACATACATATAAGGCTGTGTGATAAAGATCGGCATTTTTTCCCACTTCATCTCGAATATGCTGTTCAGATACGAAACATCATGATGCCGGAATACTGTCAGAATAACATAGACCGGAACCAAGGCAACGATCAGTATCACCATGGTACGAATCCTGATCTTTTTATTCACCATGATATAAGTTACCACGGCAAATCCAACAGCAAACAACAGCTGAAATCTCGACACACAGAGAAACGGAATCATAACAGCCGTCACATTGGCAGCCAGAAGTAACATCTTATTCCCAGCTGGTATCTTTGTACTGACCTTTATGTAAAGCACTGTAATTGCAGGGATCAGAATACAGCTTACCGTAAAATAATGAACACCTGAAACATGAAAATAAGAATAGGCGTGTGGTTCATCTGAAAACAGTGGAATAAAACCTACTTTCACTGCCTCGAACGCAAAACACAGAATGGAAGCTGCCATCAGGCCAATGATGCAGTGCAGCAGACGACGTGCCTGCTCCTCATCTTTTTCCAGCTCTTTTTCTTCGACTTTTTCATACTTCTGCCCCCACTCGTATCCTATGCCAAAACCGCCAAAGATCAGAAAGAAACACAACCAGGTCACATAATTCCAGTCTGCCTGAAGTTTGCTCAGCTGCAGGCATGCAATTCCCTGTCCGCCTACCCATGCCAGAGTAAACAATGCCCGAAGCTCTACCAGACTCCCGCTTTCCTTTACCCAGTGGACATAGAGGAACAGAGCTTCTGCCATCAGGACCAGGCCCGACAGATAATGCAGACCTGCAAGGGATGCAATATAGCTTGCAAAAAAAGTCAGCATATACGTTCCGTATTCCATAATAATGTTATTGCGTTCCCTCATTATGCACATCTCCTTCAAATGTTGTCTTTATAGCTTCCGAACCTTCTTCTATTCCTGTCAGATAGACAATATCATTATGAATCTGCCGGACTTTCTCAGATGGCTCATAATCAGTCTCACCAAACAGGTTCTGATGCAACTGTGTCACATTATTGTTCAGACTGATCGGCACTACATAAGCTCCTTCATGATTGCGCACATTATCATCCGTCGTTACCGCATACGGGAAGCCTGTCGTATCTACAATATTATAATCCAGAATATTGGCAGCAAAACCCAGCATATCCTTGATCGTCAGATTCGTCGATATCTGCGGAAAGACTTCATTTACTATCTGGTTCAGAGTCAGAATATCTGCCTTCTTGGCCTTCTCTGCAACTTTCTGAAGCACCACCCGCTGACGCTCCGTACGTTTAAAATCCATGCCCTCCGTGTAACGTATTCTCGCATATCCCACTGCATGAACGCCATCCAGAAGCTGTGTTCCCGCCTCTTCCGGAATCTTGATCATCTCTTTTCCCACAACCTGTGCAGTCTCAAATGCATATCCGTTACTGTAATAAGCTTCTTCCGCCGTCATATCCATCTCAATTCCGCCCAGCGCATCGATCACATCTACCAGCGCACTGAAATTAACGCTGATATAATTTTTGATATCCAGATCAAAATTCCGGTTTAGAAGGCTGATCGCCGCTTCCGGACCACCTTCATTGTATGCAGAATTCGCTTTTTCATAAGTCCCGTCTGACTGCTGCAAAAGGGTATCCCGATATACAGAAACAATCTTCACATCATTTGTCTCATTATTGATACTTGCAATCATGATACAGTCACTCTGGACTCCTCCGTCAAGCTCTCCGTTTCTGGAATCGAGTCCAAACAGTGCAATATTCGTATAAGGTCCGGTATCCCGATATGCTTCCAGCTTATCTTCATTCAATATATTGATATCCATTTTGTCAAGTTTAAAAAGTCCGTATGCAATGACACAGAGAACTGCCAGAATCAGGACCTCAGCAATTAATATCGCTGCTCTTTTCCGGCGTCTTCTGCGGATTTTTTTCCGGCGTTCTTCCCGTGCCTGTCTTTTGCTCATACGTTTCTTTCTGCTCATATTTATATCTCCTACATGTTAATAAGCATTTTTATTTACAAAACCTTTAAAAAATGTCAGGAATATAATCTTAAAATCAAATCCCAGTGTCCAGTTTTCAATATAATACAGATCATACTCGATTCGTTTTCTGATAGACGTATCTCCACGATATCCATTTACCTGTGCCCAGCCGGTAAGCCCCGGACGCACCTGATGCTTCACACGATATCTCGGGATCTCCTCACTGAACTTTTCCACAAACTGCGGACGTTCCGGACGAGGTCCGACCAGACTCATATCTCCTTTTAAGATATTGAACAGCTGTGGAAGTTCATCAATGCTCGTTTTACGAATAAACTTTCCGATCGGTGTAACCCGCGGATCATTCTTTGTTGTCCATCCCGCCTTCTCTTCCTTCGCTTCCTGAACGACCATCGACCGGAACTTGTACATATAGAAAGGCTTGTTCTGAAGTCCGATCCGCTCCTGCTTAAAGATCAGCGGACCGGGGGCTGTCACCTTAATGATCACAGCAGTCACTGCCATGATCGGTGAAAACAGCAGAATCGCAACAACGGCTCCAAATACATCCACACATCTTTTCATAAAAGAATTCAGCATGTTATTCAGAGGAACGTGACGGATGTTAATAACCGGCAGTCCAAGCAGATCTTCTGTATATGGTTTCGTCGGAATAATGTTATTGTAATCCGGAATAAACTTTGTATGCACACCGGATTTTTCACACATACTCACAATATGTTCCAGCTTATGATATTCAGCCAGCCCAAGCGTGATCGCAATCTCATCGAGACGGTTCTGTGGAAGGATGATCGTCAGATTCTCTGTCCGTCCCAGGACCTTGATTCCTCGATACTCCGTTCCTCTCGGCACGTTGTCTGCCAGAATTCCCCGGACGATATATCCCCACTCAGGATGTGATTTGATACGGTCAATGTACTGCTCCGCGGCACGGCTGTATCCGATCAGCAGGATGTGTTTCTGATTATAGCCCTGCATTCTCATATTTCTCAGAGCTTCACGGATAATGTTTCTTACCACTACTTCACAGAACAAATTCACACAGAAAAAGATAAAAATCATGGTTCTGGAAAAATCTGACTGCTTGGTCAGATACAGGATAAGTATAAATGCCATCAGGCCGATCGAATTGGCCTGCATGATATGCCATGCTTCCAGACGTCTGCCCTGGACACGCTTTGGTGTATACAGCTGAAATGCATAATACAGCACCAGATATCCCGGAACAATAAAGAGAAGAGCCTTGCAATATTCCTGCAAAGATAAAAACCACGGATCCAGTTCAAAGATCCCACTCTTGAATCTGAGATACCATGCAGCGATATATGAAAATATAATTACCATTGCGTCAATCACGACGTGAAGTCTGTTCAATAATTTCTGATTATCTTTAATCACCTTTTCCACCCGTTTTCAACAAAATATTCTGTCCTGTCTCTCAAAAAATCAAAACATTACACTTTATAATACAATACTTTATCAGAATCGACAACCCAAAGTCACCCTCTTTTTCTTAACATTTCATTAACACTTTTGAAACAATTGCGTTTTTTCCATACAAGTTACGGTAGCATATGCCCTCTTTCTTTGCTATAATAATACATATCAAATACGAAAACGGAGTAAATCATCATGAAAGTAACGATCGTAATTCCCAATTATAATGGAAAGCATTTCATGGAGCCCTGCCTTGCATCTCTGGAAAATCAGACATGCCGGAATTTCAGGATACTGGTTGTAGACAACGCTTCCACTGACGGAAGTATTGAATATATGAAAGAACATTATCCGGATATTGAAGTGATAGCTCTGGATAAAAATTACGGATTCAGCAAAGCGGTAAATGTAGGCATTCGTCACTCAGATACCCCCTATGTGATCCTTCTGAACAATGACACGACAGTTGACCCACATTATGTGGAAGAGATGGTCCTGGCGATCGAGAAGTCTCCTAAGATCTTCTCCGTCAGCAGCAAGATGATCCAGATGTATCATCCGGATCTGATCGACAGTGCAGGAGATCTCTACACACTGGTCGGCTGGGGCGTCTGCCGCGGAAACGGACGTCCGGTCAGCAATTATACAGAAGCAGATGAGATATTTACTGCCTGTGCAGGTGCTGCCATCTATCGCCGTAAAGTCTTTTCCAGAATCGGATATTTCGACGAAAACCATTTTGCATATCTGGAAGATATCGATATCGGTTATCGTGCAAAGATCTATGGCTACAGAAACATGTATTGTCCGACCGCTCTTGTCTACCATGTCGGAAGCGGAACCAGCGGATCCAAGTACAATTCGTTTAAGGTAAAGCTGTCTGCACGCAACAATATTTATCTGAATTATAAAAATATGCCCCTCGCACAGCTGATTCTGAACTTTGTTCCCCTGCTGCTGGGCTATCTGGTAAAATATCTGTTCTTCATAAAGAACGGATGGGGAGATGACTACAAAGAAGGAATCAAAGAAGGACTCGCGACTATGAAAAAGCAGAAAAAAGTAAAGTTTCGCATCCGCCATCTTTCAAACTATATTCAGATAGAAATAGAACTGATCATCCATACCTTCGCTTATGCAAAGGACTGGTTTACAAGAAAATTATTAAAACGTTAATCATCAAAACAGGGTGCTGTGAAAAACAGCACCCTGTTAATTCTCTACTGATATACCACTACCGTCGTTCCGACCGGTATATTGTCATAGATCCATTTTGCATTTTCTATTTTCAGTCTTACACATCCGTGAGACAGCGGCATTCCCACTCTACCGTCCATCAGTGTTCCATTCTTATTATAAAGAACGGAATGGAACAGATAATTGCCATAAAACTGTGTGTACCAGTAACATCTTGCAGCTCCGGAATCAAAATAATATCCCTTGCTTCCGACACGGAATGTACCCATCACAGTCGGAGTAGACGGTGCTCCGTCCGCACAATCCCAATACTGAACGTTCTCCCATTTTCCAACACTGCCTCTGAATACACCCACCTTATGAGTGCTTCTGTTTACCAGAATCAGATAAGGGGTAGAACTGGAATACATCTGAGCTTTCTGTGACATCGCTGCCAGATCCTGAAGGATCCACTTTCCACTGAGATCCAGCCAGTAGCCGTCAATGCTTCTGTTGCAGGCCATTGCTCCGTAAGGACCGCCGTGCGGATCATTTTCCTTATACATATAGTACCAGTTTCCGCCGATCTGCTTCCAGCCGGTCTGCATCGCTCCGCTTGCGTCAAAGTAATACCAGTAACTTCCGATTTTTACCCAGCCGGTCTGCATCGCCCCGCTGCTTCTGAAGTAATACCAGATGTTATTTAACTGTTTCCAGCCGCCATCAAACATCCGATCTTCATTTTCCGGATCCATATAATACCATTTTCCACCGGTTTTGATCCAGCCGGATGCTTTCTGTCCATCGGTTCCCAGGAAGTACCAGGCATCATCTTCCGGAAGCCAGCCGGTCTTCATAGAGCCACTACTGTTGAAATAATACAAAAGGCCATCGATTTCTTTCTGTTCTCCTTCGTACATGATTCCCGGATATAGATTTTCCTCTGAAACTGCAAGGAAGTAATATTTTTTGCCGCTGATTTCACACCAGCCTTCCTGTACCTTTGCGCCGGACTGTTTATAATAATACCAGCCTTCTTCCTTCTCAAGCCATCCGGTATACATTGCGCCACTGTCCGTGAAAAGATAAGCTTCGCCATCGATTACTCTTTCCTCACTCACTGCCATCAGTCCCGGGAACTCCGGACACTCTACGGCACTCTTAAAGTAATACCAGACATTTTTTATCTTGCTCCATTTCCCTTCTGCTTTTCGTCCGGAAGCGTCATAATAATACCAGCCTTCTTCCTTCTCAAGCCATCCGGTATAAGTCTTTCCGCTGTCCAGGAAACGATAGGTACTCCCATCAATCAGAATCTCACAATCAGCTGCCATTGCCCCGTCAGCTTCAGTAAAATAATAGCGGACTCCCTTAATCTCCAGCCACTCAGACTCTGCCTTCGCTCCGGAGCTCTTATAATAATACCAGGTTCCGTCTTTCTGGAACCATCCGGTCTGCATCATTCCCTTTTCATTGAAACGATAAGTCTCGCCACCAATCTCAGCTTCCCGGTCGGCAATCATTCTTCCCGGATATGCAGCATCTTCTGCATCCATATAATACCAATATCCATTGAGTTTCTTCCAGCCGGTTATCTGATTGCCATCTGCATCATAATAATACCAGCCTTCTTCTTTTTGCACCCATCCGGTTAACTTTTCCTCCGGTGCTGTTAACGTAGTTGCCTCATACACTACATTTTCTGCATGTGCCTCATAGGATGGGAACACCAGGCCCACACCCATAACGGCAGCAAGCAATATACCGATCTGATACTTTTTCACTTTTCCTTCCTCCCTTTATACTACTCTTCTCACAGACAATCCACTCGGAGCAAACCACCGCAGATAATAATCCAGATCATCGATGACTGTACCTCTTCTGGAATTTGCAGCATGAATCACCTTTCCATTTCCCAGATAGATCGCAACATGCCCGGAAGTACATAACAGATCTCCGGACTTCCATAATGTCTGATCATTCCGATTGATCTCTTCTCCATAGTAGATCAGCTGATATGTCGTCATATACGGTACATCGAGTCCATAAACATTGACCATAACCCACCACACGAATCCGCTGCAGTCCCAGCCATTTAAATCCTTTCCTCCATACACGTACGGTACATAAGTATACTGAGTCAACACATCCGCATAATCCAGGGTATCATACCATACACCGTTTTCGTCAACAAGATAGATTCCATCTACCACTGCATCTCTGGCCATTCTTCCTGTCTCATACAGATAATACCATTTTTCTTCCCCGTCTGAAGTATCCTTGATCCAGCCGGTTGCCATTGCCCCGGATGCTCTGAAGTAATAGCGGTCTTCTTTGATATCCACCCAGCCGATCTGCATCTCTCCAAGCGGATGTTCTTCAAATCTCTGATTATTCGGATGATTCAGATAATACCAGACATTTTTTACTTTCAGCCAGCCGGTACACATCGTGCCGTTGTCATCCCAGTAGTACCAGGTGTTATTGACCTGTCCCCATCCATGTGTCAGGGTACCGTCCGGCTGTATATAATATGTACGGTCTCCGAGATAAACTGTCTCATCTGTCAGCATATGTCCGTCATCCCCAAAATAGTACCAATCGGTCTTATATTTCACCCAGCCGTTCTTCTGCATGGCTCCGGACGCACCCAGATAATACCAGGTCTCTCCTTCCGGAAGCCAGCCGGTCTTCATACTGCCGTTTGCATTCATATAGTAACGCACTCCGGAGACATCAATCCAGCCGACTGCCATCTTGCCGTCTTCATGCAGATAATACCAGATATTATTTAATTTGATCCAGCCGGTCTGCATGGCTCCGGACGCATCCAGATAATACCAGATCTCATCTGGCTTGATCCAGCCGGTCTGCATGATCCCATCGCTATCCATATAATACTGTTTGCCATTGACCTCACGCCAGCCGGTTGCCATCTTACCGTCAGCATCCAGGTAATACCAGTTGTTCTTATACTTCAACCAGCCGGTTTTCGGCTGATTGTTTATATAATAGAACCAGGTTCCATCGATCAGATGCCAGCCATCGGAATATGCTTCCGGTGTTTCCGGCTCTGTCTGAACCGTTTCTTCTGTCTCGTTAACCGTTTCTTCTGTCCCGCCAGCCGTACCTTCTGTCTCATTAACCGTATCTTCCACACTGTATGTCTGCTCATCTATCTGTGCTTCTACAGACTGATCTGCGGATTCGATCGCTCTGCCTTCCTGTGCCTGAACCGGAAGGGAACTGCACATCAGCAACGCACTTCCTAAAATTACTGTTTTTTTCCATTTTGTATGATATCGCTTTTTCATAATCTGTGTATCCTATTCAAATGCAGACATATATCCCGGATATTCTGCATGCCCTGTTTCTAAAGTTTCTCCTTCAACTGTGATCTGAATCTTTTCACAGTCATATGCACTTAAAAATGTATTGCACAGGCTTCCGATGGAAGCATATTCACCGGCGGTTCCCATCGACTGAATATACGTACGAAACGCGTCATTCAGATCCAGTTCCAGAGCATCTTCATCATCCACCTTCACTTCTTTACAGGAAATTGCTTCCACATCTGCCGGAATGACTCCTTTTTCCACCAGTGCGGCAATCAGATTCTCTGCGGTCACTTCCGGAAGCTCCATCTCTTCTGTATCAAATCCATCTACGTCTTCATTCGGAAAATAGATCAGAACCTTTTTTGCTCCCTCTTCCGTCTCATCCGTCTCGCTTTTTGCTTCATCATCTCCGGTATCTTCCTCTTTCTGATCCTGAATCTCCAGCTGCTGTGCTTCCTTCTTTTCTGCTTCCTCTGCATCTTTGTCACTGCCCTTTGCACATCCCGTTGCCAGAATTCCCAGAATCAGTACACCAATCAATATTCTTTTACTTATCTTCATCTTGTTTCCCTTTCTACAGCATGTACATCGGTTTTACATACAGGTTCATCAGAGCGATTCCATAATTGATGTCTACTGCCCATCCTTTTCCGTTCGGATTCTCCTGGATTCCAAGCCACTCCACATAAGGAGCCGTATTTCTGACCACATATTTAAATCTTGGATCAACACATTCGTTCTTCAGATTCTCATCAGATGCGTACGCTTTCAGATGCTGCACCTGTGCACGCAGTCCCGTCCGGACATCGGGAAATGTTGCCCCTGATGCACCTCCACCGGAAGCGCCAAGACCTGCAAAGTTATACTGTTCCACCTTCACATCTCCGCCATACTGAAGATATCCGGTCTCTTTCATCGCCTGTCCGAATACGATCTCCGGCTTCACACCTTCCAGAACAGCCTCCTCATACAGGATCTCACAGAACGCTGTAATATCGGCAGCTCCTCCGGCTTTCATTACCTCCGCCTGATATGTCGCGCCACGATTCTTATACATCGTTACCATCTTTCCAACCACAGTATCTTTATCACTTCCCAGTTCACTGCTGCCCATAATCTTTGTGACACCCGTATATGTAAGAGCTCCCTCTGGGGATTTCCCTTTATTAAAGTAATACCAGGTACCGTCTATCTCACAGTATCCTCGAAGCATGGCACCTTCTGCGCCATAAGAATTCGATGCTGTATTCAGATAATACTGATATCCTCCATCCGTCAGCCAGCCCTTCTGCATGGCACCTGTATCGTCCAGATAGTACCAGACCTCTTTTACCTTGATCCAGCCGGTCTGCATCACTGCAGTGTCCGGATCAAAATAATACCAGGTACCGTCTATGGATTTCCATCCGGTTATCTTCGTGTCATTGACGACATAATATTTGTTGCCATTCTCTGTAACCCAGCCACTTGTTTTTTTATTCAGACATGCACCACTTGTATCAAACTGATAGGTATCCCCGTCAATTACATGAGTACCTGTATACATGGCTCCGTCTTCTCCAAGATAATAGTTCTTTCCATCGATCGTCTTCCATCCGGTTGCCATCTTCCCATCTGCTTCCAGATAATACCAGATACCATTCAGCCTGATCCAGCCCGTACACATGGCTCCGCTGCTTCTGAAATAATACCAGTTATTTCCACTCTTTACCCAACCGGTTTTCATGGCGCCATTGCTCTTAAAATAATAGGTATGGCCTTCAATCTTCTGAAATCCGACTGCCATCTTTCCGTCTGCCTGCAGATAATACCAACAGCCCTTCAGCTTGATCCAGCCCGTCACCATGGCTCCGTCTTCGTCAAAGTAATACCAGGTGCCGCTTACCAGTACCCAGTCCGTCTGCATTCTTCCATACGTGTCAAAGTAGTAGGTCTTTTCTCCAATCTCACAAAATCCAACTGCTTTCGTCAGATCCTCTTTGGTATAGTACCAGTAGCCACCTGTCAGAGACCAGCCGATCCTGATACCTCCCTGGCTGCGGAAGTGATAGGTGACACCATTGATCGTACAGGTCCCGGAATACATCTCTCCGTTTTCGTCAAAATAATACCGGTAGCCATTGATCGTCTTCCATCCTGTTACCATCCTTCCGTCAGATTCCAGATAATACCAGACGTCTTCCAGCAAAAGCCACTGTCCCTTGATCATAACCCCGTCTGTTCCGAAATAATACCAGAAACCATTGATATACTTCCACTTGGTCACCATCTTTCCATTGGTTCCCAGGTAGTAGCTCTTCCCGTTTTCTTCATAAAAACCTGTATTCATATATCCGGACGCATCAAAATGATACCATGCACCATCACCATCGATCTGCTTCCACTGATTTTTTACGTAGGTTCCGTCTTCATTCTGATATCTCCATCCGGTACTGTCTTGCTTCCACCCGCCGATCTTAAGGCCGAAGTATTTCATAATTCCTGCGGCGTCCGCTTCTCCCAATTTTTTCAGCTTTTCATCCGAGCTGAGATACTTCTCATAATCACTTGCATTATCTATAAATGCATGTTCCACAATGATTCCCGGAAAACCGGCCCGCTTACATCGCCAGATCAGTGCATAATAATCCTGCAGAGACCCATCCGGATAGGTGCTGCCACTTTCACTGTCTCGGATCTTGATCCCCCGATTCTTCAGTCCCAGCGCAACCAGTTCATCCTGGATGCTCTGCGCTGCAGCCTTTCCCTCGCTTCCCACAGTCGCATTATAATTGGAATTCGGGTAATACACCTCTGCACCGTAAGCCGTTCCATATCCGGAAGAATTCAGATGAATGCTGACAAAGAGGTCTGCGTTCTTTGACGCCGCAAAGTCTACTCTCGCCTTCAGATCCGCTGCCACATCCGAACCGCCCACCGCCGTATCCGTCTCACGGGTCATATATACCTCAATTCCCTCGCATCTTTCCAGTTCCTCTTTACAGTACTTTGCAATCTTAAGCGTCAGATCTTTTTCACTGGCTCCGTTTCCTACCGCTCCCGAATCCGTTCCGCCGTGTCCAGGATCCAGCACGACCACAGCGTTTTCCGTCTCTCCCGTAGTCACCGTACGGGCACTGGACGTTTCCTCTGCCTGTAACTCTGCAGCCGCCTCTCCCATTGCTTCCTGTACCGTATCGCTCTCTGTGAGATTCCCTTCATTGTCCATGGTTACAAAAGACACCGGCTGTTCTGAATCTTCCTCTTCTTCCACCACTGCATCCGGGTTCGTGATACATTCTTCATTCACTCCGTATCGGCTTTCAATCCCACATTCCTGAAAAACATATGTATATTCCTGGCCTTCACTGACCAGCTGTACTTCCCTCAACCGGTAGGTTCCGGTCTGCGCTTCCTCTGTATAATTCATCTGAAACAATACGGCTGAGTCCTGATACTTTACGGCTTCCGTCGTATATATTTCTCCGGTCGCTTCATTTTCACAGATCAGCACTGCCTGCTCCAGGACAGTTCCATCAGTAAATGATACCAGAATCTCCTGAATTCCGGGCAATGCGACGTAAGACTTGTCCACATATACATACTGCAGTACAGGTGCAGCCTGCACGTCTGTCTCTTTCGGTTCTGTTCCAGCCATCTCCCCTGACTGTTCAGCCTCTGCCTCCTGCAGATCCGTCATCTGCGTTTCCTGGCCCTCTTCTGCCTGTACACTATGCGCTGGTACAGCCGGTACCGCAAGCATGATACCTAGCGCAAATGCAAGTATCCTCTTTCTTACTCCCTTACCAATCATTGTCCACTCCTCCTTTTAAGAGACGATGTCCAGTTCCTTCAAGTATCTTCCAAGTGCATCCTTCCAGGACGGCAATGGTTCAAATCCATTTTTGATTAATTTACTCTTATCCAGTCTGCTGTTGAACGGACGGGCAGCTTTGGATACGCCATATTCTTCTGTCGTAACCGGTACCACCTGTACCCGTTCTTCCGAATATTCCGCAAGCCCCAGTTCTACAGCCTGACGGAAGATCTCTTTTGTAAAATCATACCAGCTGATATATCCGCCTTCATTGGTTGCATGATAATATCCATACTTTTCCGTCTCGATCATATCAACCAGCAGCCTTGCCAGATCATACGTATAAGTTGGTGTTCCGATCTGATCATTGACGACTGTAATTCTTTCATGTGTTTTTCCGAGATTCAGCATCGTCTTAATGAAATTCTTTCCATTTTTACCGAATACCCATGCAATACGAACAATAAAATACTTATCCAGATTTTCGGAAACGGCCAGTTCTCCTTCCAGCTTCGTCTGCCCATATACATTTAACGGTTTGTAATCTCTGCAGTCCGGATCCCACGGCGTGGTTCCCTGTCCGTCAAACACATAATCCGTGCTGATGTATACCATCTTACAGTCCAGTTTTTTACACACGTTTGCAATATGCTCTGTTCCGCCGGCATTAATCGCACGAACCTTCTCTACTTTATCATCATCCTCCGCAAGATCGACTGCCGTCCATGCTGCACAGTGGACAACCACGTCCGGCTTTACTTCTGTGATCTTCTCTTCCACAGCCTGTGCATCCGTGATATCCAGCTGCATATAAGGCATCGTTGTCACTGCGGAGCCATCTGCTGCCCCCGCATAAGCAGGAGCAATATCGCTTCCGATCCCTTCATACCCTCTTTTTGCAAGTTCATTCATCACATCATGGCCAAGCTGTCCTGCCACTCCAGTCACCAATACTTTCATACTACTCACCTTCTACTAAAAACTTATAATACTGTTCAAGGCCTTCCGCAAAGCTGCGAATTCCACCCTGATAGATGGATCTGATCTTTGAGTTATCCAGTACGATCTTCTTCACATCGACACTTCTTGCCTCTTTATATATCACATCCAGCCCTCCGTTTAATTTCCGGAGTATCTCAACCACCATGTTCTGGCTGATTCCTTCATTCGAGCTTATGTTAAATACCTCTTCATTTCCTTCATAATCGATCAGCGCTTCCAGCATACTGCAGACATCTTCAATATAGATGTAATCCCGGATCGTCTCTCCGTCTCCCCAGATCTCCAGCGTTTCTTTATGGATCATTTTCTTTACCGCCGCATCTACAAACCCGACACCTTTGTGATAATCCTGTCCCGGACCGTATGGATTGGAGATTCTTGCAATCCTCATCTTTGTATGAAGCTGTGAATTAAAGGTACGGATCACGTTCTCGATACAGAGCTTTACACTTCCATAATGATTGATCGGCACCGGCAGTGCCAGTTCATTGATCGGCTGATTTTCCTGGATCCCGTAGACCGTTCCTCCGGAAGACAAAAATATCATATTCGTCCCCTGATCGATCAGCATTCCACACAGTTTCACCGTCTGCAGCAGATCTCTTCCGTATCCCTGCATGTATTTTTCATTGGAGTTTCCTGGATTTACCGTACTCAGTGAATGTATGACCATATCCATCCCACGGATCGCATTCTTCAGCACATGATCATCAAAGAAGTCGCCTGACAGATACTCTACTCCTTCTACTGTTTCCCGCGGAATACTCAGATCAAAGCTGTACACTTCCAGATCTTTACGCATGACCAGCTTTTTAGCCAGGTTTCTCCCTATAAAACCATTTCCTCCAATAATAAGTACTTTTTTACTTTCCATCTTCAGCAATTCCCTTCATTAATGCATCCGCAACCTTCGCTGCTTCTGCCTCCCAGGACGTTGATCTTGCGAATTCAAGTCCTTTCTTTCTGATTTCTTTGAGTTTTTCCGGATTCGTCAGATAATATTCCAACGTATCTGCAATGTTTCTCGGGTCGTATTCCACAAGAACAGAATTTTCTTCATTGACCAGCCATGTACTGTTTGCACCCTTGGAGCACACCGCAACCGAATTGGATGCCATCACTTCCAGTGGGAGCAGAGAAAGATTCGTATTCGAGATGATCAGACACAGATCACACTGTGAATATACCTTTGAGAGCTGATCCACACTGACGATTCCAAGATTCTTATGCGTAAATGGAATATCAAAATTGCTGACATCCCATCCTGCAAATACAACCTCCACCTCAGGCATTTTCTGACACAACAGATCCAGTGCGAGAAGTCCCAGTTCAAAATCTCTTCTCGGCGTAACCGGACGTGCATAGAAGAATACTCTCTTCGTGGAATTCTTTTTCTTCAGAGGCGTATACAGCTCCTTGTCATAGGAGAATCCAAAGCTGTCTGTACGCATTCCAAAGTCAGAAGCCAGCTTGTCTTTCAGCCAGTCACCCGCCGTGATTCCACGGAAATTAAACGTATACGTACTCTTTGCAAATTCATATTCCGATCCATGTGCATAGAAAAATGGCTCATAATCCTGTACAAAATAGAATTTTGAGATCGTATTATTAAAATTCTTTACAAAATACGCAGTCTGCCAAGAAGTTGCAATCGTTGCATGCGCAAATTTTGCACATTTTACATCCCAGTAAGCTTCCACGCGTTCATCCAGGATCGGGAAATGTTCTCTCAAAAACTCTTTTACCGACTTGTTGTCTCTGTAATTCGGACTCTTAAACAGATAGATTCTGCTGTGAAAACCCATATTTTCCAGATGTGAGATGAAGCGGAAAATATTCAGATGGCCGCCGGATCCCTTTCCCATCTCCGGTATGATCCAGTTCAGAATCTTTACCTCATCCTCTTTATGCGCATCATATTCCTTCTGATTCAGCGGAACGACTGTTTCATCCACAATAAAATCATAATCCTCCAACACTCTGGAGACCTCTGTTACAAGATGCAGTTTTACCAACAGTTTTTTTACTGCACCCTTTATCCCTCTTTTCTTTAAAAACGGAATCAGTTTCTGAAAAAAAAGTTTGATCTTCTTCATAAATACTTACCTTATGCCTTTCTTTGTTTGTATTGCTGTGATACTCTGCGATCCAGCCACTTCTGTACACCAGCCGGATAGCTGTCATATTTGCCCCCCAGATACCCGCCATAATAACGACTCAGATTCCTGCATACGGAATATTTACACCAATAGATTTTTTCTTTTTTTGTCATATCAAGATGCCGGATATATTTTGCATCTGCCAGAATATGCTTCGCCACCTGAAGCGGCAGCTTGAACCAGCTGGTAGATATTCTGAAATTCTGCAGATAATACAATCCCTTATATTCATCAAAATACCGGGTAAAATATGTAGATAACTTGTAATTGTGTGAATGATAGACCGGCGCATACGGACAGTAAAGCTTCTTGAATCCAAGTTCAATCATCTTCTTTGCCCAGATCTGATCCTCTGCAAAATTCACATCTTCATAAGGATATTTTTCAAAAATATCTCTTCGAATACAGGAATTATTGTCTGAGAAAAATGACAGCAGATGACGGTATCCTTCTTCTGTCTCATATCTCTCCCGGTTCTCATCGGTCAGCTGAAAGATCGTATTATCCTCCCCAAAGTTCTTGAAGTGATAATACAGATCCCGCTTATCAATCACATTACAGTCCGGATAAGGATAATGAATTCCAAACCCTCCGACAATTTCTGGGTCTGATTTCATCGCATCGATAAAATTCTGCAGCCATTTCTTTGAAGCAGGCATGGCATCCTGCGTAATAAACACAATGTATTCTCCCGTACCCTTTGATGCTCCGTAAACACGGGTCTTCCCATGTCCGAACTCAGAAGCCGGTATCTGATATAACTGACATGGATACTTGTTAATAATGGACAGCGTCTGATCGCTCGATCCGGAATCCACACAGATGACTTCATATTCGTATTCTGTCTCCTGCTTAAACACCCGCTCCAGCACTTTATCAAACAGCTCTCCTGCATTTTTTGTTGGAATCACTATAGAAATATCCATATCCTGCTCCTTTTCTATCTGAATAATTTGTACATAAACTTAATAAATACTCTGAGATACACCATAATGCCAAGGAACACAATGAATGTCTCCACGTTAAATCTCTTATACTGAAGCTTGATGATGCTGGCTTTTTCCAGATTTTCTCCATTTACCTTCAGCACACTGTCTGTATCTCCTTTTTCTGTCATATATACTGCTACACTTTCCTCTTCGTCTACATCTTCTGCCTGAAGTGTAAGCAGATACTGCTTGCCTTTACTGTTCTCCTGCCTTGGAAAATCCAGTTTGATGTTTCCTCTCTTCTGGGCATTCGAACTCTCAAATGCATCATTTTCAGTCATTGACTCATTAATGATCCCATTTGCGATCTCTTTTCCCGATTCTGTCTCCAGAATCGTCCAGTTGTAATTACCGATCTTCTGATTATTCAGTTTGGTCAATTTGATACTGAAGCCACACAGGCCCTGATCCTCACAGGTAAACTGCTGCTGCATCATCTGGTTTCCGTCCAGAGCCCCCGTATTCTCATAGGAACCACTTCCGATATCCGTGTCATAGATCGCTCTGGGCCATACACCGTAAGAATATACTCCTGCCAGTATTACCACAAATACAATAAGACAGATCTTTTTTGCTATCTTCATGCTCATTCCAACCTTCTACTCTTCTAATTCGCCTGCATAATAGGCTCTTTCAAATCTGCTGCCGACTTCTTCACTCGTTCCATCCTCACGAATATGTCCTTTTTCGATCCATATCGCTCTTTTGCAGATTTTCTTAACCTGATCAATACTATGTGACACAAAAAGAATGGTCGTATCTTCTTTCATCATTCCCTGAATTCTCTTCTCACACTTCTCCTGAAATCTGAAATCTCCTACAGACAACACCTCATCCACGATCAGCACATCCGGGGTTCCGATCGTAGCAATCGCAAATGCCAGTCTTGCAAGCATACCGGAAGAGAAATTTTTGATCGGTACATCCATAAACTCTTCCAATTCCGAAAAATCTACGATTCCGTCATAGAATTCATTCATTTCTTTTCTTCCATAACCAAGAATTGCCCCATTCAGGAAAACATTTTCTCTTGCCGTAAGATCCATGTCAAATCCTGCGCCCAGTTCGATCATCGGTGCAATCGTCCCGCCGACCGTAACAGATCCTTTCGTCGGCTTCAGCACTCCGGCAATGGTTTTTAACAGAGTACTCTTTCCACAGCCGTTCAGTCCGATTAATGCAACAGAATCTCCTCTTTTGACTTCAAAATTAATATCCTGCAACGCCCAGAATTCATCATAACTCATCTTTTTTTTCAGACGTCTGATAAAGTATTCTTTCATATTATCTACTTTTTCAGACGCAAGATTGAATCTCATCGAAACATGATCCACCTTTATAATCGTATCTTCCATTGATTCTCTCCCTTTATTTCCTACAGATTTAATATAAATTCATCCTGCTGCTTATAGAATACCCACAATCCAAATACCAGAGTCACGGCAACTACCACAAAGGAGATCAGGAATTCTCCGATCGTCGGAACCGTATTATAGATCATAACATCTCTGAAAATATTCAGGATGCCGGTAAGCGGATTCAGGTTCACGATCATTCTTACCCAGTCCGGAAGCATACTGATCGGATAAATAATCGGAGTCAGATACGTCAGGGCTGTCAAAAACACCGTATACAGATGTATCACATCCCGGAATTTTACTGCCAGTGCAGCCAGGATCAGACCGATTCCCAATGAAAATACGATCAGATATCCCAGCGGAATAACGACAAGGAACATCGTAAAATGCAGCTCTGTTCTTGTAAATAACATCACAAGAATCAATGCGCAGAACGATGACAGAATATTGATCGAACTTGAGGCAATCCTCGAAAGCACAAACAGATACTTTGGAATATACACTTTTTTGATCAGCGCTGCATTTCCGAGGATGGATGTCATTGCCCCGGACGTTGATTCATTATAAAAGTTAAACAAAATCTGTCCTGACAAAAGATATAAAGAATAATTTTCAATATCGAATTTGAACAGATTGGAAAACACAATGGACAGGATGACCATCATCAAAAGAGGATTCAAAAGTGTCCACAGAACCCCCAGTACAGACTTCCGGTATTTGATCTTTACATCTCTTGCGACCAGTTCATATAACAATGGCTGAAATTTTTTAAAATTCTCTATATATGTCACTGTTTGTTCTCCTCTATATGTCTAAGGCCTTGATACCGCCCCATTTTTTATCTTTCTCAGATATCGTAAGTTCTACGCCTTCCGGAATCGGCCAGTCAATCCCGATATCCGGATCGTTCCACATGATTCCGCCTTCATCGTTCGGATGATAAAAATCCGTACACTTATATGCAAATTCTGCAGAATCAGACAGTACAATGAACCCATGTGCAAAATTCTTCGGAATAAAGAACTGCTTTTTATTCTCTGCAGACAGAATCACGCCGTACCACTGTCCATACGTCGGAGAACCTTTTCTTAAGTCTACCGCCACATCAAAGACTTCCCCGCTTACGACTCTTACCAGCTTGTCCTGCGGATAATTGATCTGAAAATGTAATCCTCTGAGCACTCCTTTTTTGGAACTGGACTGATTATCCTGCACAAACTCCATGTCAATCCCGGCAGCCTTATAATCGTTATAATTATAAGTCTCCATGAAATAACCTCTCTCATCTCCAAACACAGTCGGCGTAATCACTTTCAATCCTTCAATATCACATGTTTCTACTGTTATCTTTCCCATTTTTCTCTCTCCAATTACCCTACAAATTCCTGTTCAATGAACTTTCCTTCCAGTACGTCTCTTAAATAGCTTCCATACTGATTTTTCTGATATAATTCGCACGCTTCTTCCAGCTTTGCCTTATCGATCCAGCCGTTATTGAAGGCAATCTCTTCCAGACACGCGATCTTACGGTTCTGATGTGTCTCAACCGTCTTCACAAAGTTTGTCGCATCGACCAGTGACTCATGTGTTCCGGTATCCAGCCATGTGAAGCCCTGTCCCAATAATGTCACATCCAGATTGCCGTTTTCCAGATAGATACGGTTCAGATCTGTGATCTCCAGTTCTCCACGGGCACTCGGCTTAATCTGCTTTGCGTACTCTACTACACGGTTATCATAAAAGTACAGACCCGTCACTGCATAATTGGACTTTGGAACCTTCGGTTTTTCCTCCAGAGACACAGCCTTTCCTTCTTCATTGAATTCCACGACGCCGAATCTCTCCGGATCATCCACATAATACCCGAATACAGTTGCCCCATCCTGTTTCTTTGCAGCTGACAAAAGTCTCTTTCTAAGTCCATGACCATGGAAGATATTATCTCCCAGAACCATTGCACAGCTGTCACCGTCAATAAATTCTTCTCCGATCAGAAATGCCTGTGCAAGTCCGTCCGGTGATGGCTGCACTTTATAACTCAGATGAATTCCAAACTGGCTTCCATCCCCAAGAAGCTCTTCAAAACGAGGTGTATCATCCGGTGTAGAAATAATCAGAATCTCCCTGATCCCGGCTTCCATCAGAATGCTGAGAGGATAATAGATCATCGGTTTATCATAGATCGGAAGCAACTGCTTACTGGTTACCTGTGTTAATGGATACAATCTTGTTCCTGATCCGCCTGCCAAAATAATACCTTTCATAAAAAACCTCCTAAATTATAATTACTTATTAACGCAAACTAGCAGTATCTTGCGATACTGCTGTCTGCTCTATTTGTTATACATGTCCTCGTAATACTTCTGATAATCACCACTCGTAACATTCTTCATCCAGTCTTCATGTTCAAAGAACCACTTGATCGTCTTCTTAATTCCTTCTGCAAACATGGTATCCGGCACCCAGCCGACCTCTGCCTTGATCTTATCCGGGGCAATTGCATAACGCCTGTCATGACCCTTGCGGTCCGTCACATAAGTGATCAGATCTTCACTTACCAGTTCTTTTCTCGGATCACCTTCCGGCAGCATCTCCTGTAATGTGTCCAGAATAATATGAATGATCTCAATATTCTGCTTTTCATTATGTCCGCCGATATTATAAGTCTCAAACAGACGTCCCTTCTCCTGTACCATATCAATACCCTTGGCATGGTCCTCCACATAGAGCCAGTCTCTGACATTCTTTCCATCACCATATACCGGAAGCTTTTTACCCTGAAGTGCATTGTTAATGATCAGTGGAATCAGCTTTTCCGGGAACTGATAAGGTCCGTAATTATTACTGCAGTTTGTAATATTGGCAGGGAACTTATAGGTATCCATATAAGATTTTACCAGCATGTCCGAAGATGCTTTACTTGCGGAATACGGGCTGTGCGGATCATACGGTGTCGTCTCATAGAAGTATTCTCCTTCTTCCTCGAGGGATCCGTATACCTCATCCGTGGATACATGAAGAAATTTCTTATCTTCCTTGAATGTACCATCCTCCAGCTCCCATGCAGCCTTGGCCGCATTCAGCATTACCAGCGTTCCGAGTACATTCGTCTTCACAAACACATCCGGATTCTTAATGCTTCTGTCTACATGGCTCTCTGCCGCAAAATGAACAACACGGTCAATGTCATTCTCTTCAAAAATCCGATTGATTGCCTCTGCATCACAGATATCAGCCTTTACAAATGTATAGTTGTCTCTATCTTCAACATCCTTCAGATTTTCAAGATTTCCGGCATAAGTAAGCTTGTCTACATTAATAATACGAATCTCGTTATCATACTTCTTAAACATATAGTGAATATAGTTAGAACCAATAAATCCGGCTCCACCAGTTACTAGATACGTTCTCATATCTGACCTCCAATTTCATAAGTTTCTTTTGCACATTATATCATCATGTATACAAAATATCAAGCACAACGCCTGCACCTGCTATTTTCCACCTCCAAAAAGCTGCCAGTACTGTACGATAGAATATTCTTCCACCGCTTCCAGTTCTTCCGCCTGAGTCCATTCATACCAGTTGCCTTCTTTATCCATGGTACCATTGACATTTACGACCGGATATTCTTCATACAACCCCTTCAGATAACTCTGATAGTCTGTAAGCGGAAGCCCTGCTGCTTCCATCAGCAGTACCTGCAGGTAGTTGAGACTGATATTTTCATAATACTGTTCCTCTATATCATAATTGGCATACAGGATAAACGGGGTCTGGTACTGACCTGCCTGCTTTTCCACCTCAGAATATCCGGATCTGCTCTGCAGTTCATCATAAAATTCCTGTTCTACAGACGGCTGATGATCTCCAAACATACAGATCAGCACCGGATCCTCTGCTTCAGAAAAGTAGTCTATCAATTCCTTCAGTGCCTGATCCGATTCTTTCATAAGCGTGAGATACTGCTCCGTCTGCGGGTAGTAACCTTCCATATCCGTGATATGCACGGAGCTTCCATATTTTGCATCCATGTAGCCTCCGTGATTCTGCATGGTCACATTAAACAAAAACACCTGCTCGTTCTCTTCCTTTGCATCCTCATACCGCTGAATCAGATCCTTATAATCGCCGCGATCCGATATCGCGCCGCGGACATATTCTTTATTCTGCCAGTCAGGCAGATAATACGCTTCATCAAATCCAAAAGATGCATAGACATTTTTCCGGTTCCAGCCGCTGGAACTCATCGGATGCATAAAGATACTGTAGTATCCCTGTTCCTTCATACAGTCATTCAGGTTCGGAGTACTGTCCTTTACATAACTCTGATATGCCAAGGCTCCGGCAGGGAAAAACGCATTGGAAAAGCCGGTCATAAACTCAAATTCTGAGTTTGCGGTCAGTCCTCCAAACACAGGAACACTTGTATATCCACGTATCGCATTCTCCTGCAGGCTCTCATAACATTCCAGATATGGCTGATCCGTCGTAAATCCACCGTTTCGTCTCAGATCAGAAAAAGACTCATTCATGATCACGATAACATCCGGTTTCTTACCATTCAAATCTGTCTCAACAGAAAGAACATCGCTTTCTTTTTCCATATATGTCTGTTCAATCTCTTTCGCCTTCGCCGCAGAATACCCCTGTGGACTTTCTACCGAAAGATAGGGAATCCCGGCACAGAAGTCCAGGAATGCGCCATGATATTCTGCACTGGCTGCAATCTCCCATTGATAAGGTTTTACATAATTGTCCGTCATAAAATCATCATTCCAGAACACTTGATATAAAACTAGCATATAGCACAGTGTCACGACTCCTGCCAGTATTCTGCTTCCTTTTCCCTTTGCCCTATATTCACAATGCATTGCAATCAGGATTACGATTAACGCGATCAGAATGATATATGCTCTTTTATAGGTAAACGTCAGTTCATACCCTTTCGATACATTCATAGCCGTCTGTATTGCATAGACATCACTTGTCCGGATTCCATATCCGCGAAATTCCAGCACGAAACTATTGGCCAGGGAATAAATGGTAAAAACCGTCATTCCCACAGAAACTGCAACACGGATCCGGTTGGTAAGAGCATATAAGACCAGAAACACCAGAAAATAGACCGCATAATTCAGCGTCACCATCAAAAACGTCATATCCCACAGCGAATTTTTCACTACCCTTTCCGTATTGAACAGGCAGACTGCGGGAGAAACCAAAAGCAGGATAATACAAAAAGCTCCCTGATATTTTTCCAGACCTTTGAATTTCACTCCTGATAACACGCACAACACAAGCACAAGTACATATTCCACATGCGTATATGTCGAAGAAAAACTTTTCGGAAGTAATTCCCACGCTGTAAGAAACAAGACAAGTACAACCGCAGAAATGATCCCTCTTATTTTGTTCATTTCGATATATTTTTCAAGTATTTTCATTCACTCAAGTCCTACTGTCGATACCAGATATAATAAATATTGTCTCCTGCCTGCTTATAACACTCGAATCCCATCTCTTCCAGATAGCTTTCACAGTCAGAATTGATCGTAAGCACACAGTTTATGCCATGCTTTTTCACCGCTTCCGCAAATTTTTCTGCACTTGCATCTCCGGGGCTGCTTACAAACTCGTCATATACGCTTTGTTCATATCCATATAATACGCAGTCTTCATCCACAGAATATCGATTTACCGCCGACACGGATATGATATCCGGCGCAAAACTCCTGATCTGAGAAGCCAGAGAATGTGCGGCGCCGTCAATTGCAACAAGTTCCGGACACACCACATACAGCTGTTCTCCTTTTTCTTCCTGCAGCGTTTCCAGATCCTCTCCCAGAAGGATAGAGGAATTCGGAACAAAGTAATGGTTATTGTAGATTACATTCAGATTTGCTTTCAGATCTGCCTTCACCGGAGGTTCCTCCGTCAGGAACAGCTCTCCGCCATACATCTGAAACGATACGACTGCTATCGCTGTTGACGCAGCTGCAATGACTCCGTACGCACCCTGTACAGCCCATTTCTTCTTTACTGCTTTTCTCAGCATGATATATAAATAGATCGAATTCAATGCAATATAAGTATATCCCAGCACCGTCCATGTTCTTCCTGCCACAAACGCATACATGGAGAGCTGCTCAAAGATATCGTTGAACTGCGGAACCATCATCATCGCGATCATCAGGATAATCGTTGCATTCAGTTGATTCACTGCACGGCTCTTCAGCCGGAAACTCGCAATGAATATTACTGTACACACGATAAATACCGGTGAACGAAGGAAAATCCTTCCATACAGGAACACCTCCGTCTGCTGGTTAATGCTGTTCGGAACAATCACACTTGCGATTCCCCACAGCACGATCAGCAAAGCGCCTGCTGCCTTTATCATTTTTTTCTGTCCCATCACAATCAGCCAGGTGGACAGATACGCATACGCCACAATCACGATCAGCGGAAGTGCCGTTGATGATTTTGTGATCAGGACGAACGAAATCAACGCTACACCCAGTACCGTTTCTTTCGTGATCTTTTCCGCACCGATATATTCAAACAGAAGAAGAAAGATTCCCAGCATCCGGACGATCGATGATCCCAGAAACATTCCGGAATTAAACTGCCATGCATCTCTTAAAAAGAACAGATTCGTATCCTGCAGGAACAGATAATATGTACCAAATAAGATCAGAATCACACTCGGAATCTGGATCTCTTTTTTCTCAAGTTTGCATCCGGTCACTTCAAATATCCTGTATGCAAAGACAAGTACACAGTTCACCATCAGGAAAATGTGAAACGCGGACTGAAACAGCCTTAAAAACAGCGTTACACTTACACCCAGCAGCTTCACATACACCGAAGCTTCCAGCTCCCAGGTATTCAATACATAAGAATCGATTCCACTCTTTCCTACCCCTACCGAGTAATTGGTTCGAAAACCGGTCTCATTATACGGCATCGTTGCAATCTTGGTAACATAATATCCATCATCCAGATGATTCCCATACCAGTATGCATTGTAATACAAAAGAAGCAGTGCCGTAAGAATCACGCATACCAGAACCGCTACCCAGTTCTCCTTCAGTATATCTGCAAGTGTTCCCTGAAACAGACGTACTTTCTTCTTTTTCACCCGATACACAATATAGCCAAGGATCGCACACCATACGAGTCCCATATAGATCTCAAAATATACCCATTTCAGATTCAGGAACTGAATTACAATTCCGCCCACGCCTACAGCAGCACTGTATCCCAGATATCCCAGGAGCAGACTCTCAGAGCGATGATTCTTCTGAGGAAAAAGCGCTCTCCCCAAACAGTACAAAAGTACAATAAAACATCCCCAAAACAGGAAACATATCATATATTCTTTCATAATTATTCTTCATCCCTATCCTGATCTGTTTTTCGATCGATCGCGATCTGCTGAACCAGATTATCGATCTTATTCTCCAGCTGTGATATCTGAATCGTCATAAAAAACATCCGAATGATCAGTACAAATATGACAACCAGAAAAACCATGCTGATTGGCGACTGGAATCCGATAAAATCAGATATTTTATAAAATACTTTCGGGAAAATCCCCATAATAGTTAAAATACTTGCAAATAAAATCCAAAATACCGTGTATTCAATTTTTAATTTTGACTGTCTTATCTTGCGCAGCATAAACAACAGCATCAATACTGCACTGACAATTAATAAAATTCTTAATAAGCCTGACATATCATTTCCTCTTATGCTCTTTTTCTAAAGTTCTGAACCAACAATATCGAAATCATCATCTTCAGCATATAAGATGCCGATCTTGTTAAGTTCAGATAGCTTTCTCCAAATTGTCGTTCTTCCATCCTGACCTGAACCTCTGATACTTTTGCTCCGTTTTTCAAAAGATATGACACTGTATCCGGCTCCGGCCCGTAATTCAGATTTTTCGCAAATTCTTCAATCATCGGCTTTGAGAACATCCTCATTCCCGATGTCGGATCCGAGATTCTGACTCCGGTCGTCAGTTTGATCGCAACTGTCAACATTCTGCTTCCGATCATTCTAAGCGATCCACTCTTACGTTCATTGACAAATCTGGAACCGATCACAATATCATAACCTTCCTTTATCCGCTCCAACATCGGCTCAATAAATTCCGGTCTGTGCTGTCCGTCTGCGTCAAACTGTATTGCATAAGAATAATTCTGTTTATGTGCATACTTAAGACCTGCCTGAAACGCGCCCGCCAGTCCAAGATTGACCGGAAGATCCAAAAGCTCATATCCTTTTTCCCGGCATATCTCTGCGGTACGATCTTTGGACCCATCGTTTACAACAATATAATCATATTGTGAATATTTTTCCCTGATAAAATTAACTACATTTTCAATATTTTCTTCTTCGTTATAAGCAGGAATAATAATTAGTAATTCTTTTTCCATTACCTTTCTTCTCCTTCATCACCAAACTCTAAGATATACGGACAGTGGTTCACTCTCTTTTCCGGCGGCGGAACCTGCATATAATCTCCAAACAAACGTCTCAGATAAGTATCATAATCATTCGGCATATTTACCATCAAATGCTCAAACGGCATCTTCTTAAGCGGATACAACTCTTTTTCTGAAATATATGCTTTATGAGACATTGTAACTTCAAATGCATTGATATATTTCGAAGGTTCACTATTATATCTTGTTGCCTCCCGAATCAGACATTTATATAAAAACCTTGGTGAAACATGAAGTATTTTCAATCCATAATGTGCAATCGCACAAATCACAGACGCAATCTGTTTCTTATATCCTTCTAACGGAATAATCGGTGTCGGTGTACCACACAAAAAGATCAGTTTATTCAAAATCCACGTTCTTTTCAACTGTTTTTTCCTTTTTTTCGGATCATCCGGCATATGATCCAACGGAAAAATATCTATGTCAATACATAGATCGCACTTCATCTTTCGAGATGTATATGGTACAAATTTCGTTCCCTTTTTCTGCAGATGTGTAACATTACATGCGTAATTTTTATCAACAAGAGGTGTGAGAATCTTATATTTGTCACCCAGCTCGGATTCCATCACCTCCATAAATCTGTCATAATCTTCTCTTGGCATTGCGACATCAATGTCATCATCCCACGGAATAAAGCCCTGATGACGAACAACTCCGATTCCGGTACCGCCAAGCATAAAATATGTCAGATTATATTTCTCACATACTTTAATATAATCCTCTAATATCTCCGTCTGAACTTTCTGTAGTTTTTTCAGCACTTCCGGCTCATATTCCTTATATTCTACATTTTTCATCTGGTTACCTCTTACACACTTTCTGTATATTACTTTTTTCGCATATCGTTTCCACCTGTTTTGCTGCGATCTCCCATGTAAAACATTTCTTCAGCCTCTCATAGGTCAGTTCCACTGCTTTTTTTCGATGTTCCGGATTTTGAATTGCCCTTTCCAATGCCGGGAGAAGATTTTCCTCTTTATTATCCGGAATCACACTTCCATACGCATCATTGATCAACAACTCTTTAGCACCGCCCCTGGCCGTTGTGACAACATAACACTGACATGCTGCCGCTTCCAGAATAGATGTGGAAAATCCTTCCGAAAAAGACGGAAGACAGAAAATATCTGTCTCATTCAGCAAAGATACAACCTTCTCAAAATCAATCCTTCCAAGTGGGATAATATGCTCTGTTTTTCTTCTTCTCACTTCTTCTTCCAGATCTCCATCACCTGCGATAAAAAGATAGACATCGTTTCTTTTTTGACATATCTCATCCATCACATTCAAAAGACTTGGCAAGCCTTTTTCCTCCAGAAGTCTTCCGGTAAATGTAATTACAATCGCATCCTCCGGGATATGATATTTTGCACGAAAAACAGGAACCGCATTGTCCCTGATCGTCTGAATCTCTTCCAGATCGATCGAATTATATACTACCCCTCTTGCCTGGATATGAAAATGTCGAAGCCACTGATTACAGGCCTCTGATACTCCATAATAATTCTTGCAAAACAATCGGTCAACCCTTGTCAACATATGCTCAAATACACCACCCACGGTATCCCAGAAGCGACTGTGCACTGAAAGATGGCTGGTTCCGTGTTCCACCGTTATACAAGGACATTTTTTGCTCTTTGCTAAAATCATTCCATATAACGAATGCGGATAGAATCTGGTATTTACCAAAAACATATCAAACTTTTCTCTTTTCAGTCTCCTGTGAATCTTCCGGAATTCTTTATTTGGTTTCAGCACCGGATACCTGCCTTCCAGCAAGTTAAAACAAGGAACACGGTAAACCAGAATTCCATCCATCCGCTCACATGCCGGCAGATGATAGATGTTAGAAGTAACCACTACTACCTCATTCCCATCCTTTATCAATTGCCTGGCCAGATTATAGGTATAACGCTCCACACCTCCCATATGCGGAAGATACTGGGCCGAGAATATACAATATTTTTTTCCGTTACTCATGTTCACTCACCTTCTTTCTCCGTATACACCAAAGCATTACAACAAACATCACGACATCCACAAGCAGCATCGGAACAATGTATCCTATGACTGCCCCTGTGATATCCATACGTTTCACAAGAATCGGGGTAAATATTAACGCTCCCGCAAATCCAACTCCATAACTGACCACAATCATCTTCTGTTGTCTTAACACCGCAAGTACATAATAGAAGATAGTGATCAATGCATTCAGACCACCGCCGAACATTACAAAGCACAGCTCTGTTCTATATGAGCCAAGATCCACTCCGGACACCAGATTCAGGATCGGAATTCCCAGAAGATATGCCCCCAGCACTCCCCCGACCGTCAGGAATGATGCCCATGCACAGGACGTAATGATAATCCGGTTGAAACTCTTCATATCTCTGTCATTCCATGCAACTGCCATCGGCGTCATCATCGGACGGAACGCAAAGAGGCTGAACAGATTGATCACAAAAGCCGGCATCAGAAGGAATCCATAATACGCCTGCATTTCCTTTGTCGAATAGGCTTCAATCGAATATTTGGAAGCATTTACCACATAATTGATCATAAAGCTTCCGATAAAGAGCGGAAAACATTCCCGAAACAGTCCTTTCATGCTGTGTCCGTCCCATAAAAGTCCGGCACGATCAAAATGTACAGATCTGGAACGGTCAAAACAATAGATAAAAACGATCGAAATCCCCACCATGGAAAAACTGGCAAGTACCAGATTATTCGTAACGAAAAGTACCAGAATAAATCCTATGGTGCTTAAGATTACACGTATTCCCAGAGCCTGTCCGGAAAGATCGATCCTTCCTTTTTGCTGAAACATTCCCTGATAGGAATCAGAGATACCATCAATCGCTTTATACAGACAGATGAAAAAGATAATCACAGCATCCGCCCCGGTATAATGATGAAACCAGATAAAACCAACTGCCGCCAGCATCATACAGATACAGGTACATACACGAAATGTAAAGTAAACCTTAAACTTATACTCTTCTTTTACATCTGTTGCCTGAATTGCCCTGGTTTCAAAACAACTGATCGTTGTCAAAAGCTGAGCCGTCGAAAAAGCCAGAGAAAACAGACCGGCATCCGAAGCTCCATTAATTCTTGTGACTGCAGTCAGCAATACAAAAGAAGAAAGTGCATTGCACATACTTCCGATCATATTCCATACAAATTTTGAACGGCTGCTTGTCTCACTTTTAAATCCCATGAACTCCTCCACTGCCCCTTCTTACTTTGATACCTTCAGATCTTTCTTGATCTGAGTTGTAGAAATCTCCGGAGTTCGCGGAAGATAGACAACCTCACACTGTTCTTTTAAGAAATCAAACTTGCCTTCCCAGTCATCTCCCATCACAAAAGTATCCACATGATACTCTTTAACATCCGTTACTTTCTGCTCCCATCCTTCTTCCGGAATAACCAGATCTACATAACGGATTGCTTCCAGCAGTTTCTTTCTCTCTTCGTAGGTAAAATAGCATTTTTTCTGTTTTTCATTCCAGTTAAATTCATCCGTAGACAGAGCAACAATCAGATAATCCCCATACTGTTTGGCTCTGCGAAGCAGATTAATATGTCCATAATGAAGCAGATCAAATGTTCCATAAGTAATTACTCGTTTCATGATTCATCCTCCTCAAACTTTAAAATATACGGATAATGGTTCTGGCGCTTCTCCGGCGGTGGAAGCTGCATATAATCCCCATACATCGCCCGCAGAATCTGGTCGTAATTCGCCGGTACTTTTACCATAATATCTTCAAACGGAAGCTCAACCAGATTCTCCAGTTCACTCAGACTGACTGCGCTCTCCTCGATCATGGTATCATTAAACTGTGTCACCACAGATGACTTTCCGTTGTAGCGCGTTGCATTTTCTTTCCATTTTCTGCAGAGATATTCATTCGAAATCGGAAGCAGCTTTAACAGATAATGCAATGCTCCACATGTGAGACGCTTGAAAAGTTTCCCTTTTTTATGTACCGTACTCACATAAAAGTTAACATTCTTCATCATATAGATACTCCGAAGCATCATGGAACGCCTGATCTGTTTCTTCCTCTCTTTCGCATCTTCTGCAAGACCGTCAAAGACAAAAATATCTATATTGATCCCCATATTAAAGTTGCCATGATCATAGATTGTTGCAAACCGTGTTCCTTTTTTATAAAACTTGCTGACAAAATTGTAAAACTTTTCCGGACGGTCCGGACCTGCAATCTCATAGCGTCCCTCTATTTCTTTCGGAGCAACCTTTAAGAACTTCTCATATTCTTCTCTGAGCATTCCAAAATCCATATCATCATCCCACGGAATAAACCCATGATGACGGACAACTCCGATATTTGTTCCAAATACTGCAAAATACTGAATATCATATTTATTACAGATTCTTACGAATTCCTTTAAAATTCCCAGTTCTTCTTCCTGAATCCTTTTCAGAACTGCCGGATCATACTGTTTGTATCCCATAATAACTTCCTTTCTGCATACATTTATGCATACTAAGTTATTGTATCATAATTGTGCAATAAAATCTACTCCTCATATCAGATAACAGTCCCCAGATTATGCCAAAAAATCTGCTGCATGATCACAAATGATTATGCAGCAGTCCTGTAATGTTCCTTTATTTTGTTTTTCCCGGAATCCATCTGCCGGATTCATCCACATAATAATTGCCAATCCAGGTATCTTTCTGCAAGACTCCGCTGGCATTAAAGTAATAATCATAGCCTTCTATTTTCTGCCAGCCCGTCAGCATTGCTCCACTGGATGGATTCAGATAATAGGTATTCCCTTTTTCATCCGTTGACCAGCCTGTCACCATGACTCCAGTTTCGGCATCCAGGAAGTACCATACGTTATTTACTTTCTGCCAGCCCGTCTGAAGATATCCGCTTCCATTAAAATAATACCACTCATCATCAATCTTCTGCCAGCCCGTCAGCATTGCTCCACTGGACGGATTCAGATAATAAGTATGTCCTCCTTCCGGCAGCCAGCCTGTCACCATAATTCCGGTAGATGGATCCAGATAATACCATTTACCGCCAATCTTATTCCACTCTGTTACCATCGCTCCGTTTCCCGAGAAATAATACCAGGAACCACCAAGCGACAGCCAGCCGGTCACCATTGCTCCTGTGGACAGATCCAGGAAATAAACCTTATCACCAATTGGTGTGAACCCGGTTTTCTGTACATTTCCGTCTTTAAAGTAATAATACGTTCCGCTAATGGCCACCCACCCGGAATCTACTGCACCATTGACAGAAAAATACATGCTGAGTCCATTGTATGTATACCATCCTACATAAAGAGATCCCTTTGAATCAAACCGGTAAAGCACATCTGCAATCTCTGCAATTCCTTCAGTCTCACTGAAGATCTTTCCGCTGTACATGAAGCCTTTTCCGGATTCCACGCTGTCTGCCTCGTGAAAGTAGTACCATTTGCCGTCAATCTTCTTCCAGCCGGTAACCATTGCCCCGGAACTGCTAAAATAATACCAGATATCTCCGCCCGCGTTGTACCATCCTGTCTTCATTCTTCCATTTGCATCAAAATAATAAGTAGAGCCACCGATCGTCAATGTGCTGTTCTTCACATATTGTCCGTTTGTCTGAAGGAAATACCAGTAACCGCCGGATTGTACCCAGCGTCCATTCACTGTCACACTTTGCAGCATCTCCGGAATCTGTATCTCTTCCACGATCTCTCCTGCAGTTTCTATCGCTGTCTCCATCTCCTGTTTTGCCAAAGTATCCTGTACATTTTCCGCAGAAACAGTCATTGGAATCAGCGCAGTCGCTAATACAGCTGCCATCATACTTCTCACTTTTTTACAAATCTTCTTCCCTGCCATATACGTTCCCCTTCTTGATGATTCCGTCATCCTATCTGTTTTGACATCTTCCATCTGTTCCAAATTCATAAGATACTCCGTCTATTGTCTGGACACCGGTTGCCATCGCTCCATCGTCATACAGATAATAGGTACCATCATCCAGAGTCAGCCAGCCGGTCATCATCTTACCGTCTATATCCAGATAATACCAGATACCGTACAGTCTGATCCAGCCCGTGACCATCGCTCCGGAACTATTAAAGTAATACCAGATTTCGTCGATCTGTTTCCATCCAGTAACCATTGCTCCGTTTTCATCGCAATAATATGTAATCCCGTCTACCGGATTCCAACCCGTGACCATTGCTCCGTCAGTTCCCAGATAGTACCATTTGCCGAACGACTTGATCCAGCCCGTGACCATCGCTCCATCAGCTCCCAGATAGTACCATTTATCGGACGACTTAATCCAGCCGGTTACCATCGTTCCGGAACTATTAAAGTAATACCAGATTTCGTCGATCTGTTTCCATCCAGTAGCCATCATACCATTTTCTGACAGATAATACCAGATTCCATTTTGCTTGATCCAGCCCGTGACCATGTATCCCCGGCTGTCAAACCAATACCATTTTCCTCCGATTTTTTCCCATTTATTTGCTGGATATCCGCCTTTCAGATACTGGTACCACCAGCCGGTTCCGTCTTCTTTCCAGGTACCGGTCCGATAATAATATCCGGATGCCGCCTCGCTTCTCGGAGTGATCACATCGGTATAATCTACATACCCAAAATTAATATCCACATTGCCATAGATACCATTCACACGTCCTGTATTGCAGCATTGCCAGATATCTCTGGAAATCGAATCATTATATGTATAGCTGTATCTTGCAATCCACAGTGCCACATTCGGTATCTGACTCACGTCGATACAGCTCGTATACCAGTATTCGTTACAATAGAGCATCGGCGTATATCCTGCCAGACGGATCTCATCACAGAATGCTTTCGCAATCTTTCCGATCTGCGTCTTACCGAGTCCGATCTGTGAAGAATCTTCAAGATCAATCACGACCGGATATGACACCGTATATCCGGACAGATTTTTAATTACGAATTGTGCATCCAGAATCGCCTGACTCTCACTCTTTGCCATACTGTAATAATAGACTCCGACGGGAAGCCCGACCTGATTCGCATTTTTCATATTCTTCTGATAATAAGTATCCAGTTTCTGACTTCCATATCCAAGCCGGATAAAGGCATATTCTATCCCATCATTCTTTACAGCCTGCCAATTGATGTCTCCCTGCCACTGTGATACATCAATCCCCTTGATGGTTCCCTCTTCATGGCTGTTATCCTCTACCAGATATCCATTTGCATCAAAATAATACCACAGACCATCTATTTTTCTCCATGAACTGACCGGATAACTGCCGTCACTATACTCATACCACTTTCCCGTTTCATTTTCTTTCCAGCCTGCCAGGGATCTTGCCTTCCCTGCATCTGCTGCCACTTTTCCGTCTGTATCCTCAACCTCTTTTCCCAGAGACGATCCCGCCGTCTGCGTTTCCATCTGTGCATTTACCCTCAATGTAACAGCTCCCATCAAAAAGAAACAGAAAAAAAGACCGCCAAGAGTTTTCCATATTATCCGCTTTACGTTCTTCATGATTACCCCTTTCTTTTCTGGAAATAAAATGTGTCACTATGCTTTATCCGGATTCCATGCGCCTGATACATCCAGATAAAATCCATTAATCCACACATCATATGCCATCACTCCGTCCGAATAAAAGTAATAATAGTTTCCGTCGATATAGTTCCAGTCTTTTGCCATCGCCCCGTTCTTCTGAAAGTAATACGTCTTCCCATTCCACGGAAACCATCCGGTCATCATCCTTCCGGACTCATCAAAATAATACCAGCATTGATTAATCATCTTCCAACCGTTGCAATACATCTCCCCGGATTCCAGCAGATAATACCAGAAGCCATTGCTTTTCTGCCAGCCAGTCACCATCCAGCCTTCTGAATCAAAATAATAATACTTTCCGTCAATGGATTCCCAGCCGGATCTGGTATAGCTCCCATCTCCATGCCGATACCACCATCTGCCACCGGATAACAGCCATTCGTTCTTCGCCGCATTCGGTATCCAGACCCCGGAGGCATCTACGTAGCTGTTTCCGATCCATGTGCCGGAAGCCATGATACCACTGTCATACATATAATACCACTTACCACCGATCTTCTGCCAGCCGGTCACCATCCAGCCATTCTCATCAAAATAATACCAGTGCCGGCTCAGATATTTCCAGCAGCTTACACTCAGTGTTCCATCCGCTGTATAGTAGCTCCAATGTCCTTCATTTCTCACCCAGCCGGATGGAATATATCCCGGTATCACAGCACCGTCTTCTCCCAGATATACCCCTTCCATCATCATATTTTTCTGCATGACTCCAGACTCATCAAAATAGTATCTTTTGCCGTTCAATGTCTTCCAGCCGATGCAAAGTCTTCTGGTATAAGGTTCCGCATAATACCAGTTATCGTTCTCCTGGATCCATCCGGTCTGGCTCAGTCCTCCATACCGGTCAAAATAAAACCATCTGCCGTCTGCCTCATGCGCTCCCTGTGGAAGCGTCCGGCCATTCTTATCAAAATAATACCAGGTACCATCGATTCGCTGCCATCCCGGTGTCAATTCTGTATATTCTGTCTGTATTCCCTCTGCTGTAAACGTGGCAATGACCGAAGCAGAATCAGAATTGGTCGCATACATCTGCGCATCCGGAAGACAGGATCTTTCACGTATACTGATACTGTCTATGCCGTTGGTAACCACCACGGTTTCCGGATTCAGAGAAGTCAGGAAATACGTAGTATTATTATAGTCTATCGCATGGTGGCACATTTTCATCAAATCCAATGTAATTGTGGTTCCTGTGTTCGGCCATGCCTCATTGATCATATCATTGATTCCCTGCAGTGCAAAAATATCCTCCAACAGTTCTTCTTTATAGCCTTCCATCATCTCCTCTGCCTGATCAGAACGATCATCCGGATTATCCTTTATATCATCATCCGGCTGCTCCTCGGTTCCATTCTCTTCTATATCCGGAACCGGATCCTGATTCGAATTGGTGTCTTCCAACTCATCGATCAACTGAAGTGCAATCTTAATACTGTCACCGTCCGTCGGTTCCAGATCTGAAGTCAGCAACGCAACCCTTCCATAAGCTTCCACTTTTACAACCAGACTGTTAAGATTCTCACTGGATACCGGAACAATATTACCTTCTTCATCGCGAAGTCTCTCATAATTCATGATATCAATTGACATATCACCCATGGTAAAGGAACGTTCATCCGCATGCTCCTCCAGATCCAGGTCTGTAATGATCTCTGTACCGGTCTCTTTTGCGGCCTGAATCAGACGATCATATACATATTGATTATCCCACAGACGATACTCCTTTGCATCCGATACATAGTAGGGATCATTTTTATCTCGCCCATGTGCATCCAGCATATAAGAGTCATCATATCTTCCTATATATAACCGGTCCGTCGGAAAATGCCGGAGTATCTCATCTCCGGATCCGATATGGTCACTGTGAGCATGTGTAGCAATATAAAAATCCAGCTTCTTTACTCCCAGCTGCTCCAGATAATGAATCACTTGCTGCTCATATCCACAATTTGTCGTCACGCCATAACGAAGCGGATAATCTGTGCCATCCGGATAGTCCCAGTCCTCACCGGAGTCTACCATCCCATAATGTCCGTTACTTTCCAACAATATGGCATCCGTAGCACTGTCCAGGGATATAAAATGAATCCGGGTCTCCCCTCCGGCAGCTTCCACTTGCCTGGAATTACACAGAAAAAGAATTGCCATCATCAAAAGCACATATCGCTTTCTACAATTCATAAAAATACCTCTTTTATCTCATTATATTCTAGCCTGTATTATTGCAAAAAAACAGAAATTATTCAAGCAAGACAGTGCGAAAAAGTAATATTTCATTTCAAAAATCTAACCTTTTAAGATCTATGTTACGGACTGCAGAATCTTTTCCGAACTGAAAAACCTTAGCCGTTCAAAAGAATCCGACCTGGTTTTGACCTTGATCAAAACCAGGCTTTGTGAGAAGAACCATCAAAAAATCAAATATCAAGTCTATACATGAAATTTTTTCCGGGATTTACCATCAGGACATTAGTCCTCCTGTTTATACATGACTATTTTCTTGGGATTTACCATCAGGATATCAATCCTCCAATTTATACATGAAATTTTTCTTGAAATTTACCATCAAAATATCCGATATCAATTCTATGTATGAAAAAAGAAAATTCCATCAGAATCTCAAAAACGAAGGCTCTCCAGAACCGACATTGTCGGTTCTGGAGAGCCTGATAATAGGCTTATCTTACAGTCCCTAAACACATCCTATATTTTTTACGGTGTCATACCAGGAACCCATTTTCCGGATTCATCCACATAATATCTTCCCTGGTCAACCCATTGTTTTGTTGCCATGACACCATCTTCAAGCAGATAGTAATTGCCAACCCATTTACCGGTCACTTTTTTTCCACCGGAAGTAAAGTAATAATAATCTTCACCGATTTTCTGCCAGCCTGTTGCCATTGCTCCGCCACTCTTCAGATAATACGTATCTTCCAGCCATTCTTGTTCGAGCATAATGCCTGTGGACGGTTCAAAGTAATACCAGGTACTTCCGATCTTCTGCCAGCCGTTCAATCTCGCACCGCTGCTGTTCAGATAATACCACTTATCATCCAGTTTGAGCCAGCCCGTTGCCATCGCTCCGTCGCTCTCCAGATAGTAGTTCTTTCCGTTCAGTTCCAGCCATTCATGTTCAAACATGACCCCCGTTAACGGACTCAGGTAATACCACTTCCCTCCCGAACTGAGCCAGCCGGTCACTCCGACTCCGCTTCCATTCAGATAATACCAGCCTTTTTCCAGTTCCAGCCAGCCCGTTGCCATCGCTCCGCCGCTATTCAGATAATATTTCTTTCCTCCCAGTTCCAGCCACTGCTCTTCATACATAATTCCAGTCTCAGGGTCGAAGTAGTACCAGATATTTTTAATCTTTTGCCATCCTTCCATGCGATATCCGGAAGCATTGAAGTAATACCAGCTGCCATCAATCTGCATCCAGCAGCTTGTCGGATAAGTTCCATCCGGATTCTCATACCACCAGCCTTTGGAATTCTGTTTCCACTCACTGCCCGGGAGCTTCGGAATACTCTGAAACTCTTCATCGCCACATTTGCCGCACACACGCTTCTTACAACCTTCTTCCGAAGTCGTTGCTTCCTTTACCGTCTGCCATTCTCCATATGCATGTCCCGCTGCAGGAATCGCTTCCGTTCTGGTGATTCCACAGTCCCTGCACGTGAAAGTCTTTTCGCCGTCCTCCGTACACGTCGCTTCCGTAGTCACCTTTCCGCTGTCCCAGCTGTGTTCCCTCATCGGAATCTCTCTTGCCGAGTTCTCCTTCACTTCATCACACACGCTGCAGTGGATACTTTCGCTTCCGGCTTCGGTACACGTCGCTTCCCGATCTATGGTATATTCCTCATTCCAGATATGTCCGGTCGCTTCGATCTTTTCTGTCCGGGTCTTTCCGCAGACCGTACAGGTGTAGGTCTTTTCACCGTCCTCTGTACACGTCGCTTCTTCGGTCACCTTTCCGCTGTCCCAGCTGTGTTCCTTCATCGGAATCTCTCTTGCCGAGTTCTCCTTCACTTCATCACACACGCTGCAGTGGATGCTCTCGCTTCCCACTGCCGTACATGTCGCTTCCTGATCTGTTGTATATTCCTCATTCCAGATATGACCGGTCGCTTCGATCTTTTCTATCCGGGTCTTTTTGCAGACTGTACAGGTATAGGTCTTTTCGCCGTCCGCCGTACACGTCGCTTCCGTAGTCACCTTTCCACTGTCCCAGCTGTGTTCTTTCATCGGAATCTCTCTTGCCGAGTTTTCCTTCACTTCATCACATACGCTGCAGTGGATGCTTTCGCTTCCGGCTTCGGTACACGTCGCTTCCTGATCTATGGTATATTCCTCATTCCATGCATGAGACACTGTCAGATCATACAGCCTGGATCTTGCAATGATCTCTCCATCAGAAACTGCAGCAACAGAATATCGCAATACCCATTCATGACCTTCCAGCACTTCCGGCTCACAGTCACTTCTGATATCATCCCAGGAATACAAGAAACTGCATTCGGCAGAAGTTCCGATCAGATCTCCCCATACCGGCGTCCCGTCTTCCATTGCTTCTGCAACGCTGATGTGGTAACTGTCTGCCCCGTCTACAGCACCCCAGGTGATTTCTGCCCCGTTTTCTGTAAGTACTGCTTTTATGCTGGTAACTTCAGGTAATTCTGTAACATTTACTGTACACTGTGCCAGTCTTCCGGCGGCTTTGGCCGTAATCACTGCCTGGCCAACCCCGACAGCTGTCACGGTTCCCTGTCCGTCTACGACAGCCACCGTCTCATTACTGCTGCTCCATGTAATGCTCTCTCCTTCTCCGGAACCATCCGGTTCTATCGCTACCGCCAACGTATCGATATCTCCTGTCCGTAATTCAAGAGCCGTTCTGTCCAGTGTCATTCCGGTTACTGCATAGGCCGTATCCGCAAGCGCATAGGAACTTAAAAATGCACTCTCCGGTGTGTGTCCACTAAAATCAGAGGTTCCTTTCAAAAAATAACGGTAAGTTTTATTGCCCGCATCCCAGGTAGAATCCAGATAATAATATCTGGAGCCCAGTTTCACAATATTCCATCCATGCGCTCCCCCGCCTCCGGTGCCGGAGACCAGTCGTGTATCCACCCCTGCATCTTCCATCATCCGGTAGACCAGAGCCGCATATCCCTGGCAGACTGCCGTCTTATGAATCAGTGCCGCATATGCGGTATATTTCAGCTTATATGTATCATCATCCAGATTGTCATAATCATAGGTAACATTGCTGCAGATATAGTCGTAGATCTTTTTTACTTTGTCATAATCCGCCATACCGGCATCCCTGACTCCAAGTTCTGCCAGAAGCGATGTCAGTGCTGCATCCAATTCCGCTTCCTGCTCTGCAGTCGTATAATACGTCATGTTAATCGTATATGTATAGTACCACATCCCCTGAGAGGAAGAATAAGAAATACTGGCTTTGTATCCCGCATAGGTCCAGCGGAGATAATCCCCTGCATGCGAATCCTCCGTTTCTGCCATTGCCAGTTCTACCCAGCTTTTCAACTTCGTATTATCATATTCCTGTTCAGACTTATAATATACAGTAATGATACTTTCCCGCTGAATCATATTTTCACGAATGATAGATGCAATATTCTGGACACTTTCATCCGTCTCGTATTCCGGTTCTGCATATGTCGCGATTCCATTTTCTGCAACGGCCGTCAGATCCTCTTCACTGACCACATCCTGATAAATGGGGTTGACATACATCTCCTCTACAATCCCTGCCTGTGATTCATCCGGCTCTGCCGCATGCACCACGAACTGTCTTGTCATCCCCCACCAGCTGCCGGATATGAGCATCACAGCCACAAGCAGCAGCGCCAACACTCTCTTTCTCATGATCATTCCTCCATCCTGCTTTTTATTACACCGCTTTTATTATAACATCTTTTTTCATCCATTGAAAAGGTGTTGCTTCACAACCTTTCCGGCTATAAAACAACACCCTGTTCCATTCTTTATTCTCGCAGCATATTCTGTTTTATGTATTATTTAACCCATATTCCGCTTCCTGTGAACCAGTATTTCTTTCCATTAATGGTTCTTTCACCGGTATACAGGCGTCCGTTAGAAGATGCATAATACCAGTATCCATCTACTTTTGCCCATCCGCCTTTTACCATGGCACCACTGCCATCAAACAGATAGAATTCAACCCCTGTATAGAACAAACCTGTATGCATACGGCCATTGTTAAAGTAATATGCTTTGCCTCCAATCGTTTTCAGTCCTTCTGCCGGATTTCCGTTTACAAAATAGTACCAGAAGGTTCCATAATTCTCCTTCACAGAATACCATCCTGTCTTTACCTCTGTCATGGCACCGTTGCTTCCGAAAAATCTATAGCCATTCAGTTCTGTTACCCAGACATAACCTGTCCTCATCTCCGGATCCAGATAATACTGCTTTCCGTCAATCGTCTGAAGTCCGGTCTGCTGCTCTCCGTTTTTATAATAGTACCAGGAACCATCAATTTTCTTCCAGCCGTTCTTCAGATCTGTTCTTACTCCTGAAGCATTGATATAGTATTCTTCTCCTGTATCTTCGTCATACCAGAACATATCGGAAACCATCACCCCATTCCCATCGAAATAATAGGTGACATTGTTAATCTCCAGCTTTGCTTCCTGATTCAAAGTTCCGTCTTCATTAAAGTAATACCAGTCTCCCGTACGGGTTTTCTTCCATGCCTTTTTCCCCTTGATCTCACCGAGATAATATCCGGAAGAATCAATATCATATAATTTTCCTTCATCAACGATCGGATAGGTTGCAAGTGTATAATAATCCGTGAAATAATACCATTTTCCATTAATCAGCTTCCATCCCTCATCCGTGATGAGTTTTCCGGTGGCAGAATCTGCATAAAACCATTCGCCATATAGAGTCTTGATCCAGCCCTTCATGATCTCACCGTCATATCCGACATAATAACATCCGTCATCAGAATCGACAATCATATTCGTCGCCATAGCACCATTCATAATATAATATCTGTCCTGCAGCCATCCACTGTACGGTTCTCCATCCTCCGTCCGGTAATACCATGTTCCGTCTGCGAGCTCCCAGCCTGCTTTTGCTCCAAGCTTCTTAACCAGTGCTCCGTTATCAGCAAAGAGATAGGACTCTCCTTCAATCTCATATACACCGGTCACCATCTCGCCATCCCAGTCTACATAGTATTTATGATTGTCTACCCACTGTTCGGTCAGTATTCTTCCCTGTTCATCTGTACGATACCAGCTAAGTCCAAAGCGCACCCAATCATTCATTACAAGCGCACCTTTGGCATCTGTCATATACACTTCTCCGTCATACCAGCACATGCCCTGGTCCATGACACCAGCATAGTTAAAGAGGTATTTCTTGCCGCCAATCTCATATAGACCATCTGTATACAGATTACCGTCTTCCCCGATATAATACCATTCACCACCGGTCTGCACCCATCCGGTCTTCTGAATAATCACTCCGTCCGGGTCTGCCAGAAGCCATACATCATCATAATCTTCCTCTTCTTCATTCCAGATCGATACTACAAAAGAACCGGTCTGCATGATTCCTTCCCAGTCAAAGTAATACTGTTTTCCCTTATCAGTCACGATCTCGCCGGTAACAATCTGATTGTCCTCAAGGAAATAATACCAGTACTTCGTTTCCGGTGACTGATACCAGCCTTTTGCATGCTTGATGATTGCGCCGTTACTGTCAGTAAGGTATGGTCTTTCCCCACCGGTCCAGATCGTACCGGTCTGCAGCTCACCATTCCAGTCAAAATAATAGTCCTTGCCGTCAATATTTTTTATCTCATCACAGACATATGAACCATCTTCAAAGTAATACCATGCGCCGTTGATCATCTGCCAGCCGTTCAGATCTGCATCGTCAACAACCGTCAGTACTCCGTCTTCATCCGCATAATAGAGTACGTCATCAATCAGCACATTGCCGTTTCTGACCAGATATCCATTGGTATTAAAATAATAGGAATTGCCGTCTTCTTCAAGCACTTCACTTTCATACCGGAAGAAATCTTCTCCGTAATATTGATATTCCTCCTCATATTCATCATAATACCAGCCGGTAATCAAGATTCCATCTTCAGCTGATCTGATATATCCGCCTTTTTCTGTATCTTCATTCCAGTAATAAACATCCCCGTTCACCATCAACGTTCCGCCAGACCAGAAGTAATACCAGTCTCCTTCAATCTGGTACATGGTGTCTTCCAGCATTACGCCGTCCACGTAATAATACCGGTATCCGTCTTCTTCATACCAGCCCGTCTCCGGAATCCCCACGTCAGTTCCTCCGTCTGATACAACCGCCGGATCCTCAGATTCTGTCTCTTCTATCGTCTGTTCCGCTTTGGTCTCCTCTTCCTCCGCTGTCGCTTCCTCAGACAGTTCCACTTCTTCTGTTACATTCTCCGGAACATCTTCTGTTACAGTCTCCTCCTGAACCACTTCTTCCTGTACTGCATCATCAGATACGCTGTCCTGTGCCAATGCAGGCGTTACGGAACTTACCGATAATGCCATAATGCTGAAAAGTGCAACCAGCTTTTTTCTTTTTATCATTCCCATTCCTCCTTACTATTACAGGTAATCTGCACTATCAATTATACAAATCATACCATTTATTAAATATTTATACAATATTTTTCTCTCCTGTTGTATTAAAAGGAATTTTCGATTAATTCTGCCTTTTTTTCTGATATTTCAATTGTCTTTACCATATTTCTTTTGTATAATAATACTATCTTTTACATTATGAGGAGGTAATGATATGAAAGGATACCAAAAACAATTACTGTCATTATTTCTGGCTCTGACATTAACCTGTGCAGCTCCGCTCACAGCACTTGCGGCAGACGTGGATACAGATGAAGCTGCGGATGTGCAGGCAGAAGTGTCTGTTTCAGAAGATGACGGTCAGGAACAGCCTGATGCGGACATTCCAGACGAGGCGGACGTTTCTGATACAGAAGTAACTCAGGAAGTGCCTGAAGATATCTCCGTTCCGGAATCTGAGAACGGTTCTGTTACGGAAGAATCCGAAGCTCCGGTACTCTTTGATTCCGGAAGCGGATACTGGCATCACAACAGCAACGGATACTGGTTCGAAATCATTGGCGGCGGATATCTGAGCAATGGCATCTATACCATAGGTGGTGTTACTTATGCCTTCGACTCCAGAGGATATATGGTGACCGGCTGGTTCAAATTCGAAGGTCTGTGGTACTACTTTGACAGCAACGGAGCACAGCACCGGGGATGGCTCAATGACGGAGGAAAATGGTACTATCTGGATCCGAATACAGGATATGGCTATGCAATGATCGCAAATGGACGTTACGAGATCAGCGACAAGATCTATTGCTTCCGTTCAGACGGGTCCATGGTCATCGGCTGGTATCAATTCTCAGCAGGATGGCGCTTCTACAACAGCAATGGATATGAATGCACCGGCTGGGTAAAGTCCGGCGGAAAGTGGTATTATATGAATCCGAACAGTAACGCGGCATATGCCAACCTGATGCAGGAAGAAGGATGGCGTGATCTCGGCGGAAAGACATATCACTTTAATAAAGATGGTTCCATGACCGTTGGCTGGTACTACTCATCCTATTATAAAGCTTACTTCTATTATGACAGTGACGGTGCCGAGCACTCCGGATGGCTCAAGTCCAGCGGAAAATGGTATTATATGAATCCGAACGATCTCAATGCCATGGCATGTGATGGATGGTTGACGATCAATGAAAAGCACTATTACTTTACAGAAACCGGCGCCATGGTAACCGGCTGGGGAAAGATAGACACGAGTACAGGTACAAAATATGTTTATCTGGATGTCCCGAATGGTAATCTGGTATTCGGCTGGAAGAAGATCAATTACAAATGGTATTATTTCGATCCAAACAACAACGGTTTCATGGTAACCGGCTCTCTTCTGATCGACGGACGCATCTGCGTCTTTGATTCTAACGGTGTATGGCTTGGATATGCCAACTAATTACAGAAGCAATCATAAGGATGAACAACGTCATTAAAATGACATCATAAAAATACGGTTTCCCTTGGAAAACCTCTGGCATGCACCAGAGCGCTCCTTTGGAAACCGTATTTTCATTAATAGTGTTTCTTACTTATTACTGTTCTTTCAGATACTTTCCTGCATCTTTGAAAAAGCTTGCTACAATAATCATGACGATGATCCCGATCGGGAATGCCGCAATGATCGCCACCGACTGCAGACTGTTCATCGAATTTTCAGAGAAGATCAGTGCGATCGGAAACAGGATAAACAGCACAGCCCAGAATGTACGGATCTTTTTATCCGGTTCTTCATCTGCTTTTAAAAACTTGTAGGAATAGGAGGAAACAACCATTGTCAATGCATCAAACGTCGTCGAATAAAATGCAATCATCGTAACTACCAGGATTACCAGCACCAGCTTTGCACACGGCAGCGTATTCAGAATCTCTATGATCACAGCCGGAATATCCGTTCCGTTTTCCAGTTCACCGACAACATCTATTACACCTTTCATCTGCTGCGACAATCCATAATTCCCCAGCACGATAAATGACATAAATGTTCCGGCAAGACCACATCCATATGCTCCCAGCACCGTATTTCTGATGGTTCTTCCCTTACTGATAATTCCGATAAAGAACGGCGTTGCCACACACCATGCCATCCAGTAGGCCCAGTAGAAAATACTCCAGTTCTGCACAAAGAAAGTTTCTCTGGCGGGATCCATCCAGGTTGCCATCCCAACAAAATTCTGTACCAGATTTCCAATCGAGGATACCCCTGTTTCCAGAATGTATCTGCATTCTCCGCCTCCAATCAATACATAGGCAAGCAGAACAAAGAACAGATACGCACAGATGCTTGCAAGTCTGGATACCCCCTTCATGCCAAACCATACCGTCAGTGTATATACGAATGCGATCATCAGCAGAATAATAATTGTAAGCGTAATTCCGGGCGTCAGTCCGAACACATGGCTGAGTGCCGCAGAAAGCAGTGGAGTTGCCAGCGAAAACGTTGTAGCTGTTCCTGCAAGCAAAGCTATGACCGCAAGCAGATCAATGATTCGTCCTATGATTCCGTCTACTTTATCTCCAAGCAGAGGTCTGCATGCTTCTGAGAACTTCTGTTTCTCTCTGCCTCTGACATGAATCATAAATCCAAAGGCAACCGCAAGAATAATATAAAAACTCCACGCAATCGGTCCCCAGTGAAACAACGTGTAGGTAGGTGCCCATTTCTGCATACCCCCCATCGCAACGATGTGGGGATCATTGCCATACAAGGCCCATTCACACAGAGAATAAAACAGGATATCTGCCGCCATTGTTGAAGTAAATATCATGGTTCCCCATTTAAATGTACTGTACTCCGGCTTGTCCTGATCTCCAAGGCGAATCTTTCCATATCGGGAAAATGCCATATAAAGTGAACAGATCACTGCACCACAGCCAAGCAGTACATAATAGATTCCAAGATCATCCCCCAGAAAATTTCTTATATTGCCCAGAACATTTTTTGACTGTTCCGGCCAGATCATAAAGACAACACACAGTGCGATGATCACAATCAGCGGGACGATCATGGTAGACAGATCCAGTCGTTCCATTATTTTTTTGTTATTCTTTTGTGACATATTATTTTCCCTCCATTACACACAGTTTTCCAGTTCCATAATCATATGTGTAGGAATCCTCCCGGTATCTGAAGCAAACCCCTGATACATGATTCCCTTTTTTTACCGGTGCAAATCCATAAAGATCCTTTTCTTCGCATTTCAACCGTTCTGCGATTGCCTCCATGATATGACATCCTGATGACGTCAGGTACTCAGGCACCTGCTCTCTTAATTCTTCAAAGCTGTCAAATTCCAGCACATTCCCGGCATCCTCCCGTTTCTCATACAGTACCATTTCCTGTATGTGTTCCAGATAAAGATCTTCCCAGTAGGTATCTGCTGCTTTTGGATCTTCAAACGCTTTCTCCAGAAGTGGTATCAGCTGTCCTGAGAATCTTTCATCAAACAATACAATTCCCTGCATGACCCAGGCATCTTTACCTCCGATCACAACCTCTGTAATCTTCCCTTCCGAATCCGAAAAAACGCACCATTCATCCGTTTTCCCCTGCTTATACATGGTCGTATAATATGGACGCTCTTCTTCCCTGCGAAATGGGTTCTCGCGAAAATAATAATCACTGCAGGATACATAAGTATTTTTCAGCTTTTCTTTTGCCACATACAGGCTGGAATGATTATTTTTTTCCAGATAATATGGATTTTCAATCAATGTAACTCTACATTTTTCTTTCAGATATTCAAACTGTTCTCTGTGATATCCGACGATTACTGTAATGTCTTCGATTCCCGCTTCCTGAAGCTGCCTGATCTGTCGTTCAATCAGAACTTCTCCATGGATCGTAAGCAGTGCTTTTGGTTTTTCATACGACAACGGAGCCAGCCTTGTCGACATTCCGGCAGCCATGATGACTGCATTATCTATCCGTATCATCAATTGCTCCTTTCTCCAGTTCTTCTTTTACAATGTGATAATATTCTTTCGCATATCGATACTGTCTCAGTGAATACTCTCCGAACTCCACACCACACACTCTTTTGTACTCACACCAGTTGCTCCAGAGGAAGCCGCACACTGCAATGTAGCAATAGATTTTAATCCGGATCTTCTGATCCACCTGTCCCTGAAAATACAGATTAATCAGCTCATCGACCTTTTCTCTGTCATACATGGAATAGATTGCAAACATGGCTATATCAACATGAATATCCTGCATTCCTGCATATTCCCAGTCAATCAGATAGATTTTCTCCTTCGTCAGAAGAAAATTATCGCAGTTTGCATCAATATGCGTCAAAGAGATCTGTTTCGGCTGTGCATCAATATACTGCTTTAACTCATACATTTTTACTTTTGTATCCTGATAATCCCGATATGCGGAAGGCTCTGCTCCCCTTAATTTTTCATAATATTCCATCTGTTCAAATATATCAAAAGTGTGTTCGACCTTCAGATTCATGTTGTGGAATTCCCGCAGCAGATCCATACATATCTTTACATCTTCCGGGTTATCACTGTCACAGTTTCTTGCATTCTCAACAAACTCTGTAATCTTATACCCGTTCTCCGGTGAAATATAGATCACAGGATCTGTAAGCTCCGTACCTTTCAGCTGCTCATATACTTCGTACTCCTGTCTGCGATTGATCATCTGATCTGTGCCTTCCCCGGGTATCCGCATAATATACTTTTTGTCTCTGCACCGGAACTGAAAGGAGCGATTTGTCATTCCTTTCTTCAGAGACCGAATCTCAACAATCTCATCTTCATTACAGTTCAGTACTTCCGCAATTAATGCAATCACATCTGACTGAAGCTGATTGGAGTTGTCATCCAGCTCTCTCAGCTGTTCATATGTATTAATTTCAAACACATCCTCTGCACTCACCTCTTTTGGTCCGACAAGATACCGATCCCCTTCCAGAAGTGCCTGTTCCCAGAATGCCTGATTATATTCCCGTTTTGCGGAGTATTCCCGAATGTTTTTCTTTAATTTTTCAGCGTCACTCTCAAGCATATATGCAATTCCGACCATGGCATTGCCATCTTCATTTCGTTTCACACTTACTAATTCTTTTTTTCGATTGATCCTGACAGAGCTTTCTTCAGAAAACGCATCCGTCACCATATACCAGGAATACCACTCTTTTTTGGAAAACGGATTATTTCTGCACCAGATATCACATGGTATGATATAGGTATTACCAATCTTCTCTACCACTCTGTTCAGAGAATGCAGATTATTTTTCCTTGAGTAATCTGCATTGAACACCAGATTCACTCCAAACTTATCGATCAGATATTCATACTGTTCCTTCATGAATCCGACGATGATATCAATATCATATATTTCTGCCTCATGTAATTGCAGAATCAGACGTTCGATCAACGGCTCTCCGTGAACTTCCAACAGACCCTTCGGCATCTCCACATTGATCGGAACCATTCGCATACCGTATCCTGCAGCAAGAATCACAGCATTTTTGGGTTTTTTCTTCTGTATTTCACATAGCGCTTTCTGAGAAAGGTTCATATCTTCATCTATATACGCACTATTGATCAGTTTTTTTAATGCACTGTTTACTTTTCCAACAGAATATCCCGTATAAGCTGAGAGTTCTCTTTGTGAGTGAAACCTCTTTTCAGTCAAAGCGTTCATGATATCATATTCTTGAATGTTCATGTTTTTCTCCTTTTTTATTTTCGTGAACAACGGTATTGTAACTCTTTTCTCAGGATAATGCAAGTACTTTACAAAGAAAGAACCGGGAATGTCTGCTCCATTCCCGGTTCTTTCTTTTGTTACCTATTCCCCAAGCCCATCTTCTACGGCTTTTACCATAGCAGCTAATGCTTCTTCTTCACCTTTTCCTTCACATTCAAGTTCGATTTCATCACCTTTTTTAATGCACGCTCCGAGAACACTCAGAACACTTTTTGCATTTGCTGTCATGTTACCGTACTTAAATGTCACTCTGCAGTCATATCTGCTGGCTGTATTGCAGAATATTCCTGCAGGTCTCAAATGCAGACCAGTAGGATTAGTAATTGTAACTTTCTGACTAACCATATTTCCCTCCGTGTTATTCTTCTTTCTTTTTTTCCAATACGATCTCGACACTTACATCGTTAACCAGAGAGCATCCATTTGGGAGCTCCACAGCCACCGGAACAGTATAAGTTCCAGGAGTCGTATATTTTTTCAGATCAATGCTGACTTTTTTTGCAATGGAAAATACTTCCAGCTTTTCACTCGGTCCCTTAATCTGTATCTCCAGATCTACCGTGTTTCCAAAACTCAACTCCAGATCAGACGCCAGGTTATTCACCACAATTGATCCGGTCGACACTTCATACATCTTGGTTCCGGGTTGTTCTACCGTAATCGTCACCACAACATTGTTCGCATTCGACTCTGCCAGCATGACGCCTTCCGGCAGATACGGCGATATATCTATCGTTTCTTCCGACTTTTTCGTCAAATCAGATATCTCCAGCTCTTCTGCAGGTATATTGATCTCCGACAGTTTCTTCAGTGTATCTTTATCTCCGGTCACACTGACTTCCTGCGGCTCCACTTCCACACTGCCTATCTTATATCCGTCCGCCGCTGTTATCTTCGAAGTATCCAGCCGGATCGGCACATTCTTTATCTGGAACAGTTCAACGGCTACGCTCACACCCTCTTTTCCAAGATTGTTCGCCAGCAGCGTCTGATCAATCACATTGTTATTTGCATCATACAACACAAGCTTTGCTTCCAGCGTCGTATCTTCCGACAATCCGGATACATCTACTTCCGCCATGACCTTACTGATACTGTCGATCACAGTCTTCGGACCACGCAAAGTCACCTTCTGAGGAACTGCATTCATTTCCGCAATCACATATCCTTCTCTTACGGTTCCGATTGTCGTAGGAGTGATCGGGAAATTATTCTTTGCTTCCTCATCTATCTGTACCTGAAGATTTCTAGGCTTTGCAACTGCCTTGTCATACCGGTAACCCTCGACCGTTACTTCTATCGGCACCTGTGTGCGAAGCGTCAGCTCTCTCATATCTGCAACCGCCTTGATATCTTCCGACTTGATCTTGTTCAGCACGGACCGTTTGGCAGTAACCGTTACACTGACCTCATTCGTATCATCAACAATCTGGTATGTGCTGTTCTGGTCCGTCACAACTTCTTCATGAATCACTTCGACCGGTATTCCGGAATACGTTTCCTCTGTCACCGGATCGTCAATATTAACCACCAGAAGCCACATACAGGACGCGATCAGAAAGGCCAGTATTTTAAGGCTGAGATTGTTGGTCAGTTTTCTTCTCATTCTCATTCTTATTCTTACGCCTTCCTTTCCATAATGCTGCTATTCGGCCTGTTTCTTTCTTTTTATGTTGAATATCGGACAATCTGTCTCTGAGTTCTTCTTCCGTAACATTACGGGCCAGCCTTCCTCCCTGTGCCACAGAAACCGCACCCGTCTCTTCTGACACTGCGATAATCAGTGCATCACTTACTTCACTCATTCCCACTGCGGCACGATGTCTGGTTCCCAGATCCTTGCTGATTCCCATATTATCAGACAGCGGAAGATAACAGGTTGCAGATACAATGCGGTCTCCCCGAACAATAATAGCCCCATCATGCAAAGGAGTATTATGTTCAAATATATTAATCAGCACCTGACTGGACACCAGACAGTCCATCCTGATTCCGGTACTTTCATATTCCGTAAGACGAATCGCCTGCTCTACCACAATCAATGCACCCGTTTTCACCTTGCCCATCGCGAAAGCTGCCCGGATCATCTCTTCTCTTGTCTCTTCACTGAAACGTGCTTCTCTGCTCGTCTCAAACGGGACAACCGAAGGCAGGAACTGCTTTTCTCCCAGTTTTTCCAGGGCTCTTCGCAGTTCCGGCTGAAATACTACAATTGCTGCCGTGGCCATAACCGTAACTGAATTCTTCGCCAGATACAATATTGTATGCATGTTTAAGACAGCTGCGATCAGAATAAACACTGCCAGAACAATGATTCCCTTTAAGAGCATCCATGCTTTCGTATTCTTGATCCAGACCATCACCTGATAGATAAGAAATGTAAGAATCAGAACTTCTATAATATCCGTCAATTTTATATCAGGGAAATATAAGTTATATTTTTCTGTAAATTCAGATATCATCATTCTGTCTCTCACCTCCTTTATGTGTTCAGACATACACACATTATTATCAAAAAATATTATTCTTTTCCTTCCAGATCTCTTCTGAGACTCTGTGTAAGAAGCATCTTATCTACTTCTTTCATATCATGCTTTTTCGCAACAGGTCCTTTTTTGGGAGGACGCTTATTCCCCGGATTCGCTTTACTTACACGAACACTCTTCTTTTTCGCAGGCTGAGCTTTTTTTTCAGAAGTTCCTTTTGCCATTCTTCTGACTTCCTCTGTATCAATAATCTCTGTTTCCTGCCGTTCATTGATTCTCTTTACTGTCTTTTCCGGCGTTGTGACAGATACCTTAGGAATTGCCTTAACATAATAAAAGTATTCATCATCCTCGAACTGAAGGTTCTCACTTCTCGCATAATCCACAGAGAAGAAGAAAAATTCAAGAACAAGTCCTGCCAGAACAGCCAGCACGCTTCCGAGGATCAGAGAAGGATAAGATACTTTAAGCCCAAGAGCCACACTTCCCACAGCGATCACAATCACATTTGCAACTGCCCCCGCGATAATCGCAATTTTCCATGCATGATCTACCGCCATTCTGTGCAGTGCATATACCAGAAAGAAGCACACCGTAAATGCAAATATCATCACCCACATATCCTTATTCAAGAACACCTGCTTTACATATGTCGATGTCTGGGAAAGTAACGCCTTACTTCCACTTCCTTCGGTAGATCCGGCTATTGCTTTTACATATTCCATCATATAATACACAATTGTACCACAGAATGCTGCGATCAGGCTGATCGGAGTCGCAACCAGTCCTGCTGCGATCGGAATCACACAGGGAATCTTAAGCGCACACGCCAGCGGAGTCAGTAATACAAGCAGTGCCATCTTAGGAGTCAGGCGCAGATAAAAAATATACATTACCAGAAAAAGCACAGCTGTTACTGCCAGAATCCCCAAAGAAACAGAATACATATGAACCAATATCAAAACCGTAGCCATGACAACCGTCATAATCAGCGGCAGGCAGGTACATACAATTGCCAGTGCCAGTGATACAACCGGAGTTGCCGCAGCCTTCATATATCCGACATTATGACTGATGACCGTAAATGTCACCAGCGCCAGAACAAATTGCAGCAATTTATTGACTATCATTGACTTTTCCGCATAAAATTCCTGCAGCTTTCCACGAATCACATACATCGTATTCATTTATTCATTCTCCTTTTCATACATCTTAAGTAATTTAATCAGATTATGATTATATTTCTTCACTCTCTGTCTTGCTTGTTTGTGCTTCCGGTTAAAAATAAAACTGGATAATCCTGCATAAATACACATAACAACCACATATCCAATAAATACAACCAACAGTAAAAAGAGAATCAGTCCATTTGACATCTTTGCCATCAGAGAATCAAACATCGCAAGCACCACAAGTGCCACAACACATGCATATCCGATCGTCACACTGATCAGTGAGCATATCACATGGAGGCTTGCATAATCTTTGCGGTAGTACGCGCTGATTTTAAAATCTTCCTGCCCTTTCGTCTGTTCATAGAGTGCGAGTCGGGTCATAAGCTTTACTCTTTCTTCATCTAACATATATTCACCTCAAGGTCTTAAAACTCACATATAAACACTATTTTCAGTATAACAAATATCAGTATCCTTGTCCAATACTTATAGTTAAAAAATAGACTTTTTCAACTCCGCCTTCTTTCAGGACTTTCGCTGCCGCATCGATCGTGTTTCCCGTCGTATAAATATCATCTACCAGGACAACATTTTTCACTCCGCTCAGTTCTTTCTGCAGAAAAAAAGCCTTCTTCAGATTGTTTTTTCTCTCAGCATGCCCCAGCTTTTTCTGTGGATCTGTATTCAGTTTTCTGATCAGGCTTATCGAATCAACATTCAGACTGAGTCTTTTGCCCAATTCTCTTGCCAGAATTTCCGCCTGATTAAAGCCTCGTTTTCTTTTTCTTTTGGGATGCAATGGAATCGGAATGAGCAGATCCGGATCCCAGCTCAGAATCGTTTTTCCATGAATTTTAACAATTTCTTCTGCATAACGGATTCCATATCTTCTCTGATTGTGATACTTGAATTGATAGATAGACGTATTGACCGGTGGTCTGTGTATCCACAGACTGATTCCCTTCTCATAATAGTGATGTGTATGCATACAGTCATGGCAGTATTCCTGCTCCATATGTCGCAACGGTTTACCACATTGCATACACCTTGGCTCACGAACTCTTAATTTCTCGATCATTCTGCGGCAGGAAGCACAGATCCCTGTTCTGCATACTTTCTGACAGAACGGACATACTTCCGGCCACAGTAATGCTGCTGTTTTTATAAAAAATGTTTTCATCCAATTTCCCGGATTCGCTCGGCAAGACTTGTATTGCGATTCTGCTCGTTGGTGTTGTGAATCATATCCTGAAACACGGTATCACTTCCCACCAGTGTCACACATTTTCTTGCCCTCGTCACAGCCGTATACAGCAGATTCCTGTGATACAGCTGTCTGGGTCCCTGCAGAAGCGGAATCACAACCGCAGGATACTCACTCCCCTGAGATTTGTGTATGGTAACAGCGTAGGCAAGTTCCAGCTCATCCAGAAGCTGATACGGATACTTTACCTTCTTTTTCTCATCATATTCCACTGTTACCGTTTCCTCATATGTATTGATCTCGCAAACAATTCCCATGTCGCCGTTAAAAACTCCCAGTCCTTTGTCTATGGTCATTCCATATCTGGTTGAGATTTCCCATTCCAGCTGATAATTGTTCTTGATCTGCATGACCTTATCTCCCTCCCGGAAGATCCGGTCCGAATATTCTTTTTCTTTTTTGCCTGCTTCCGGCGGATTCAGATACTCCTGAAGGATACGATTCAGCCGTTCCACTCCAAGAACGCCCTTTCTCATTGGTGTCAGTACCTGGATATCGTAAGGCCTCGCATCCACATATTTTGGAAGTTTCTTCTGGATCAGTGTGATCACATTGCTGATGATCATGTTTGGATCCTGTCTTTTCAAAAAGAAAAAGTCTCTGCTCTTATTATCCAGGACTACTTCTTCTCCCCGGTTTATTTTATGTGCATTTACAACAATGTCACTTTCTCCGGCCTGCCGGAAGATCTTTGTCAGCATCACGACCGGGAAACATCCTGAGTCGATGATATCTTTTAATACACTTCCCGGTCCTACACTCGGAAGCTGATTGCGGTCTCCCACCAGAATCAGCCTTGTCCCCGGCATGATTGCTCCCAGCAGTGCATACATTAACGGAAGATCGACCATTGACATCTCGTCTATGATAACGACATCCGCTTCCAGCGGATTCTCGGCATTCCTCTGAAATCCTCCGATATTCTCGTCTTCCGGATTACCGCTGACCTCCAGAAGACGGTGTATCGTCTGCGCCTCATAACCGGTTGCCTCTGTCATACGCTTTGCTGCCCTCCCGGTAGGCGCCGCAAGATAGATATCCATGCCCTCGCTTTCAAAGAAATGAATCATCGCATTGATCGTCGTTGTCTTTCCCGTTCCCGGTCCTCCCGTCAATACCATAATTCCCCTGCGTGCCGCCTCCACGACTGCCTTCCTCTGGATCTCATCCAGATGCAGTCCCGTATTGTCTTCGATTGCCTGAATCCTTCGATTCATATGATCCTCTGCCACATCACAGGAAATATTCAGGTCATGAAGCATTCTGGCTACATTCAGCTCCATGTAATAATAGCGGGATGCGTATATCCTGTTGCCATCTTCCGCCTGTTTCATAACAATCTTTTTTTCCATCGCAAGATCCATCAGATACTTTTCCATATCGGGGATCTCAACTCCAAGCAATTCTCCCGCGCGATAAAGAAGTACGTTCTGACGAAGATAGATATGCCCTTCATTCACACTCTGCATAAGTGTATAGAAAATACCGCTGCGAATGCGATAATCAGAATCCGTATGAATTCCAACTTTTGACGCAATCTCATCAGCGGTCTTAAATCCAACTCCTGATACATGATCAGCCAGCTGATATGGATTCTCTTCTATCACACGATAAACATTTCGCCCATAGTGCTGGTATATTTTTGCAGCCAGAGTCGTCGATATTCCATATTTCTGCAGATATATCATTGCCTGGCGCATATCCTTTTTTTCTTCTGCCTGAGCGGCAATCTCCCGGGCCTTGCGCTCACTGATGCCCTTGATCTCTGCCAGTCTTTCCGGCTCTTCCTCTATGATCCGGAAAGTATCCTCTTTAAACTTCCTGACGATCCTTCCCGCAAGTGCAGTTCCGACTCCTTTGATTGCACCGGATCCCAGATACCTTTCAATGGAAACCAGATCCTCCGGCTCACACACTTCTGAAGATTCCACCGCAAACTGCAAGCCATACATCTTATGTGTCGTATACTCACCGTCAAGTTTCAGAAGTTCTCCTTCTTCAATATAGTGGAAATTCCCGACACAGGTCATCTCTCCATCATTATTTTCCAGATGAAAAACTGTATATCCGTTATCCTCATTCCGATATACAATGTGCTCTACATATCCTTTTATACTGTCCATTAAAAATCTTTACGCCCACCCATAAATTCTACATACTCTCCGGTACCAATCGCAACCACCTTCATCGGATCGTCTGCCGTCATGGTATTGATACCGGTCTTCTCTTCAATCAGTTCTTCCATTCCGCGAAGCATGGAACCGCCTCCGGTCAGTACGATCCCGCGATCCAGAATATCGGCAGAAAGCTCCGGCGGTGTACGTTCCAGCACACTGATTACTGCTTCCACGATCTGACCGGTCGTCTCACGCAGTGCCTCTTCTGTCTCGGAAGACGTAACAGTCACGGTCTTCGGAAGACCTGTGACCAGATTCCGTCCACGGACCTCCATCGCTTCTTCCTCAATCAGCGGATACGTCGTACCAATCTTAATCTTGATATCTTCCGCTGTTCTTTCTCCGATCAGAAGATTATGTTTCTTTCGCATATATCGCACGATCGCTTCATCAAAATCATCTCCTGCCAGCTTAAGAGAAGTATTGACAACTGTACCTCCAAGAGAGATCACCGCAATATCAGAGGTACCTCCTCCGATATCGACGATCATATTGCCACACGGTCTTGATATATCGATTCCTGCACCGATCGCCGCTGCAACCGGTTCCTCGATCAGATTCACTTCTCTGGCACCTGCAGCGTAAGTCGCTTCCTCCACTGCCTTACGTTCCACTTCTGTTACTCCGCTCGGAACACAGATGCTGATCCTTGGTTTTTTGAATGTACGTTTTCCCAACACTTTCTGAACAAAATACTTTATCATCTTCTCTGTAACTGTATAGTCCGAAATTACACCCTGTCTTAAAGGTCTGACTGCCACGATATTTCCCGGCGTTCTTCCAAGCATAAGTCTTGCTTCCTCACCAATTGCTTTGATCGCATTGGTATCTCTGTCGTACGCCACCACTGATGGTTCTTTTAATATTACGCCTTTGCCCTTCACATATACCAGAACACTGGCTGTTCCCAAATCAATTCCAATATCAACTGACATGCTTATTCTCCCTTCATTTTGCTATCTATATCCTATCTTTCGTATTGTTAATCACAATGCATCTTCCTGAATGCACGTTCCATTATAATCAAATTCCTTTAAAATAAAAAGCCCTATTTTGCTTAAATCTTTATGAAGCTTTCTAAAAGAAATATTACAATATGACGAAATCTTTGCATCCCTGTAACAAAATGACGATCGCAGAATTCTGACTTCTATTCCTGCTTTTGAAGCATGGAAGCAATGTATTTTCCGGTATAGGAAACCGGACTCTGAGCTACTTCTTCCGGCGTTCCCTGGGCAATGACAGTGCCGCCCTTATCTCCACCTTCCGGACCGATATCAATAATATAATCTGCCGTTTTGATCACGTCCAGATTGTGTTCGATCACAATGACTGTATTGCCGTCTTCTGACAGGCGATGGAGAATCTCCGTCAGCTTATGCACATCGGCAAAATGAAGTCCGGTCGTCGGTTCATCCAGAATATAGATCGTCTTTCCCGTACTCCTTTTACTCAGTTCCGCTGCCAGCTTGATTCGCTGCGCCTCCCCTCCGGACAATGTGGTAGATGGCTGTCCCAGCCGGATATATGACAATCCCACATCATATAACGTCTCCATCTTTCTTCGGATACTCGGCACATGTTCAAAGAAATGCAATGCCTCTTCCACCGTCATATTCAGTACATCATAGATGCTCTTTCCTTTATATTTTACTTCCAGCGTCTCTCTGTTATAACGCTTTCCTTTACATACCTCGCATGGCACATACACATCCGGGAGAAAATGCATCTCGATCTTCAGGATTCCATCTCCGCTGCAGGCTTCACATCGTCCGCCTTTTACATTAAAACTGAACCTTCCTTTTTTGTAGCCACGTGCCTTTGCATCCGGCGTTGCCGCAAACAAGTCACGAATCAGATCAAAGACTCCGGTATAAGTCGCAGGATTGGATCTCGGCGTTCTTCCGATCGGAGACTGGTCGATATTGATTACCTTATCCAGCTGATCAATTCCACGTATCTCTTTGTGTTTTCCCGGAATACACCTCGCACGGTTCAGATCTCTGGCCAGTCTTTTATACAACACCTCATTGACCAGGGAGCTCTTTCCGGAACCGGATACTCCTGTCACGCAGGTCATAACTCCAAGCGGAAACTTCACATCTATGTTTTTCAGATTATTTTCCCTTGCTCCGATCACTTTCAGCCATCCGGTCGGCTTTTTGCGCTCATCCGGAACCGGAATTCGGATTCTTCCGCTCAGATATGCTCCGGTTATGGAATTTTCATTCGCCATAATATCTTCTGCCGTACCCGTCGCAATCACTTCTCCGCCATGTTCACCCGCTCCCGGTCCGATATCCACAATATAATCAGCAGCCAGCATGGTGTCCTCATCATGTTCCACAACAATGACTGAATTACCGAGGTCCCTCAGGTGTTTTAAAGTACCCAGAAGCTTATCATTATCTCTCTGATGAAGACCGATACTCGGCTCATCCAGAATATATGCAACCCCTACCAGTCCGGAACCGATCTGTGTCGCAAGACGAATTCTCTGTGCCTCTCCACCTGACAGGCTCCCCGTCGCACGTCCGAGTGTCAGATAATTCAGACCCACATCCATCAGAAACTGGATTCGGGAATTGATTTCCTTCAGAATCTGTCCGCCTATCATCATCTGATGTTTATTCAGCTTTAATTTATCCAGGAATCTCTGCAGACGTTCGATCGACATGTCTGTCAGCTCTGCGATATTTTTTCCGCCAACGGTAACCGCAAGCGCTGCCGGTTTCAATCGCTGCCCTCCACATGCATGACATGGTGTGATCTGCATAAACTCTTCATATTCGGCTTTGACCACCTCGGAAGAAGTTTCTCTGTAACGGCGTTCCACATTTCTGATCAGGCCCTCAAACGCGACATCATACACACCTTCACCGCGCTGCCCCTTATAATGCACCTTTACTTCTTTTCCGTTCGTGCCATGCATCAGGACATCATGAATCTTCTTCGGATATTTTCCAAACGGTGTATCCAGAGAGAACTGATACTCTTGACTGAGAGCGTCCAGAATCGCATATGTGAAGCTCTTCTTATCCGTACAGGACTGCCATCCCATGACCGCGATTGCCCCTTCACTGATGCTTAAGCTTTTATCCGGTATCATCAGGTCTTCGTCAAATTCCATCTTATATCCAAGACCAAAGCATTCCGGACAGGCACCAAAGGGATTGTTGAACGAAAAGCTCCTCGGTTCGATCTCTTCAATACTGATGCCACAATCCGGACAGGAAAAGCTCTGACTGAAATGAATGGATTCTCCACCGATCACATCGACGATCATCAGTCCCTCTGCAAGAGCCAGTACATTTTCAATAGAATCTGTCAGCCGCTGCTCAATCCCTTCCTTTACCACAAGACGGTCTACAATAATCTCGATGTTATGCTTGATATTTTTATCCAGACTGATCTCTTCTGACAATTCATACAGATTTCCATCGATACGTACGCGGACATACCCACTTTTTTTCGCTCCCTCCAAAAGCTTCGCATGCGTTCCTTTTCTTCCCCGTACAACCGGAGCCAGAAGCTGGATCTTTGTCCTCTCCGGAAGCTCCATGATCTGATCCACCATCTGATCAACTGTCTGTTTTTTGATCTCTTTTCCACATTTCGGACAATGCGGAATACCGACTCTGGCAAACAACAGTCGGAAATAATCATAGATTTCCGTCACGGTTCCGACGGTAGATCTCGGATTCCGGTTTGTGGATTTCTGATCAATGGAAATTGCCGGAGATAATCCTTCGATACTTTCCACATCCGGTTTTTCCATCTGTCCAAGAAACTGCCGTGCATAAGAAGACAGTGATTCCATATATCTTCTCTGCCCCTCCGCATAGATGGTATCAAATGCAAGAGATGACTTTCCGGAACCACTGAGTCCGGTGAGTACCACCAGCGAATCTCTTGGGATGTCCAGATCTATATTCTTCAGATTATGCTCATTGGCACCTCTGATCTTAATAAACTGTTTACTGTTTTTCTGTTCTTCCATATGTCTGTATGTTCCTCTCATTTTAATCTTTTCAACTCGATCAGCTTGTCTCTTAACTCTGCAGCAGCCTCGAAATTCAACTCCGCAGCAGCCTTCTTCATCTGTTTTTCCAGTTCTCTGATCAGTTTCTCCAGTTCTTTTTCGCTCATGGATTCCGGATCCTTTTCCAGGCGCATCTCTTCTGCCGCCACTTTTTTAGATACAGCAATCAGATCACGTACACCCTTCTGAATCGTCTGCGGTGTAATTCCATGTTTTTCATTATACGCCATCTGCACTTTTCTTCGCCGTTCGGTCTCATCAATTGCAATCCGCATGGAGTCAGTAATCTTATCTGCATACATGATCACATGACCTTCCGAATTACGCGCAGCACGTCCGATCGTCTGGATCAGTGACGTTTCTGAACGTAAGAAACCTTCCTTATCCGCATCCAGGATCGCAACCAGCGTAATCTCCGGAATATCAAGCCCCTCCCTCAGCAGATTGATTCCAACCAGAACATCGAATACATCCAGACGCATATCCCGTACAATCTCGGTCCGTTCCAGAGTATCAATATCCGAATGCAGATACCGCACACGAATTCCAAGTTCCCTCATGTAATCAGTCAGATCCTCTGCCATACGCTTGGTAAGGGTCGTGATCAGTATCTTATTCTTCTTCGCAATCTCTTTATTCACCTCGCCCACCAGATCATCAATCTGACCTTCTACCGGACGCACTTCCACCTCCGGATCCAGAAGACCCGTAGGACGAATCACCTGTTCTGCACGAAGCAGCTCATGCTGCTCTTCATATGGTCCCGGAGTCGCAGATACAAACATCACCTGATCGATCTTACTCTCAAATTCCTCAAAACTGAGCGGACGGTTATCAAGCGCCGACGGCAGGCGGAATCCATACTCCACCAACGTCTTCTTCCTGGATTGATCCCCGTGATACATTCCGCCAATCTGTGGCACCGTCTTATGTGACTCATCAATCATCATAATAAAATCATCCGGGAAATAATCAATCAGTGTGTGCGGCGGCTGTCCCTGTGCGAGACCGGTAAGGTGTCTGGAATAATTCTCAATTCCGGAACAGAATCCCGTTTCCCGGAGCATCTCAATGTCAAAATTTGTTCGCTCCGAGATTCTCTGTGCTTCCAGAAGTTTTCCTTCATTTTTAAAAAAACGGATCTGCTCTTCCAGTTCAACTTCGATTTCACGGATTGCACGCTCCATATTCTCTTTCGACACTACATAATGAGATGCCGGGAATATTGCAATATGACTCAGTTCATTCTTTACTTCTCCCGTCAGTACATCCACTTCTGTTATTCTGTCTACTTCATCGCCGAAAAATTCCACCCGGATCGCATATTCTTCAGAACCTGCCGGAAAGATCTCCAGCACATCTCCATGTACCCGAAATGTACCACGTTTAAAATCCATCTCATTACGGTCATACTGAATGTCAATGAGCTTACGGATCACATCGTCTCTGTCTTTCTCCATCCCGGGGCGCAGAGAGATGACCATCTCCTGATAATCAATCGGCGAACCCAGACCATAGATGCAGGACACACTGGCAACAATGATCACATCCCGCCGCTCAGATAATGCAGCCGTAGCAGAATGGCGCAGCTTGTCAATCTCATCATTGATGGATGAATCCTTGGCGATGTAGGTGTCAGAAGAAGGGACATAAGCCTCCGGCTGGTAGTAATCATAATAGGACACAAAATACTCCACTGCGTTCTCAGGGAACATTTCCTTGAATTCTCCATAAAGCTGAGCAGCTAATGTTTTATTATGGGCAATGACCAGCGTCGGCTTCTGCAGCTGCTGAATCACATTTGCCATGGTAAATGTCTTACCGGAACCCGTAACCCCTAGTAAAGTCTGGCATTGATTGCCTTCTTTAAATCCTTTGACCAGTTCCGCAATTGCCTGTGGCTGATCTCCTGTGGGCTGATATGGGGCATGTAATCTAAACTCTGGCATGGTAAAAACCTCCTTTTCACGAAGTCACTTCGACTACTATAAGCCATCAAATTCGTGTAATTCTGAAAAAAATTCGTGTAATTTTCATTTTTTTCGTTGGTCTATAGGCGAACTTTTTCAATTACACGAATGGAAGTCACAAATTCACTTTTTCAAAACGCCGCAACACCAGAAAATACAAGGCATCACGGTATGTAACGAAGGTCACAGATTTCCGCGACCGTTCTTTGTACAGTATAGCATCAGAATAAAAAAAAGTACAGAGCAAAATGAACATTTGTTCTGTATCCTTTCTCTTTTTATTTTATTATGCCATATCTTCTCCAGACGATCCTCAATAATTTCAAATCTTATTGAATAATCCAATTATAGTCTTTGCGTCAATCCAGAATGTAATCTACATACACTGTATCATCTTTTATCTGGTAAAGGACAAGATACCATTTTTCCACAAACATTTTATGATATCTGTTGGGTGGTATATACTTTTGTATCAGCCCTGCTATCATATTATCATATCACAATCTTCTTACTCTCCCCCTGCTGTTCCAAATTCCCATAATCTCGCTGACAGACGTAACGGTAACGAACGCATTCGGATCTACTTCCCGGATATAACTCAAGAGTTTCCCATATTCATTCTTTGCCAGAATTGTGACAATCTCAGGTCTTTCTTTTCGCTCATATCCCCCGGCTGCTTTATATAATGTCAGTCCCCGGTTGATATCCTGCATGATAAACCGTTCAATCTCTTCATGATAATCCGAGAGAATACATACTCTCTTTTTTCTTGAGAAACCACTGATAAACTCGTCCACAACCACTCCATTCAAATAGGTGCCCAGGATACCAACGATCAAGGTCCTGGTATCATATACCAGAATCGAACTGACAACTGTTAGCAATCCAAAAAAAGTAACACCCTTTCCCAGATCAACATGGAAATACTTATTCATAATCTTTGCAGGAATATCCAGCCCACCAGAAGAAGCATTCGCATTAAACAGTATGGTCTGTCCCACGCTGACAATCAGAATACAGCAGAGCAGATCCAGCCATGTATCTTGTGTCAGAGATGTCAGATTCGGGAATATTCCTTCCAGAATGTAGATGAACACCGGACTGATAACAGCTGCATACACCGTCTTCGCTCCAAAATCTTTTCCAATAAATATAAATCCCAATATCAGAAAAAAGATATTCAAAATCAGATTCATGACCGACATACGGATAGGAATAAAATGTATCAAAACCAAAGCAAGTCCTGACACGCTCCCCATAACCAGATTTCCCGGAACCATAAACATACTCACTGCGACTGCCACCAAAAATGACCCTACTGTGATAATCCCGTATTCCTTTACAACCTCTTTTTTACTATTTGTATCCCCCATTACATTCCATCCCTTTCCTTCAGTATCAACCCTTTTTTCTTGTATTTCTGTTAAGCCCCTTATCAAATCATTTAAAAATGCCTAATATCCGCAATGCACACTCTACCACATTCTCCGTAAAGAACTCCTTAATTTGCCATGATAACAGTCTTACCCGCCCCCGTAACTCATAAGAATATCTGGCATTGATTGCCTTCTTTGAACCTGTCACTAACTTCTCAATCTATGCTCTGTATTTTCTGTTGCCATTATATCAGAAGATAAAATAAAAGTACAGAACATCCGAATGTTTGTTCTGTACTTTTATCATACTCAAAACCGCTCCGGTTCATTTTCATACAACTCTTCTGCGAGATACTTTACATTTATATTTTCCCCCGGAATCCTTTTCCAATTATTTCACTGCTGTTTGTAATCATCATGAACGACTGGTCATCAATCCTTCTCACAAAATCCCTGAGCTTAATAGCCTGATTTCGATTTACTACAGTCAAGATTACCGTCTTATCTTTGTGACTGTAAGATCCTTCTGCATGATACACTGTCGCACTGTGATTCAGCTTCTCGTGAATATAGTCACAGATTGGCTCCGGGTTTGTAGATATTATTGTAAAATATTTGCACAGGTTCATACTTTCTATTACCGTATCTATAAAGCATGTCTTTGCCAGAAAACCAGCAAGTGAAAAAAGACCTATTGAAACTCCATAGATAAAGAAGGAAGCAATTACAACACAGCAATCAGTAATCATAAGCGCTTTCCCAATAGACACATTCGTATATTTTTTCAGAACTAATGCTATAATATCTGTACCTCCGCTTGACGCATTCAGATTAAAAACCAGGGCAGAGCACACAGTTGCGAGTATAAAGGAAAACAGCAGCTCCAGCACAGGCTGGTTCGTTAAGGGTTCTTTGACAGGAAATATGTACTGAACCATCTCGATTCCAAAACTATAAAGTAATATGACATATACAGACTTTATTCCAAATCCTTTTCCCAATACAAGGAACCCCATAATCAACAATATAATATTCATCACAAAGGAATACGTACTCGCTGTACCACCAAACAGACCACTAAATAGTACCGCAATACCTGTCACACCTCCAAAACTAAAATAATTTGGAAACTTAAAAAAATAATCGGAAATAACATATCCGATTGCTGCTAATGTTAAAAGTCCATATTCCTTTATTATTCCGCCTTTATCTTGTCCTTTCATAACATTTTTATCCTCCTGTCTGTTTCTCACATCCATTATAAATCATTGCCTGTATTCTAAAGAATGACTCCTCAGGCAATACTACCTTGCCTGAGGAGCTTTCAATTAGGGGTATGGAAACTCAAAAAAAAGTAATTTCTCTTTATCTCATATCTTTTAAAAATGCCTTGTATCCACGATATACTTCATATATATCAGATTTACTTGTTACCTCATTCGGTGCGTGCATGGATAACACTGCCACACCACTGTCAATAACATTCATGCCATAATTCGCCATTATATAAGCTATTGTTCCACCGCCGCCAAGGTCTACTCTTCCCATCTCGGCAGTTTGAAATCCGATTCCGTTATTATCAAACACATTACGTACTTTTGCGATATACTCAGCATTCGCATCACTTGTATTGACCTTTCCTCTGCTGCCTGTATATTTATTAAGCACAAGTCCTCTTCCAAAATATGCTGTATTTTTCTTTTCAAATGCTGAAGCATATAATGGATCATATGCCGCACTTACATCTGAAGATAACATATAGGAATTACGTAATGTACGTCTGACTTTCAATGTGTCTCCGTCTTCTGTAAGAGCCATGATTTCGGCAACAACATCTTCAAAAAATCTGGAATGCATACCTGTTGCACCTACACTGCCGATTTCTTCTTTGTCAACAAGAATACAACACGCGGTGCGCTCTAAATCCTGAGCCTCAAGCATTGCAAAAAGTGACGTAAATGCACAGACTCTGTCATCCTGACCATATCCCATGATCATACTTCTATCCAGTCCGCACTCTCTTGATTTTCCAGCAGGAACAACTTCAAGTTCTGCTGACAGAAAATCTTCTTCATCCATATCATAATTTTCTTTCAGGAAATGAAGAATGGAATTTTTTACCAGTTCTTTTTCTTCTTCACCGGCACAAAGTGGCTTTGTCCCAGCAAGAACATCCAGCCCTTCTCCCTCAATTACAACGCTTGCTTTTTTCTCAATCTGTTCCTGTGAAAGATGTATCAGTAAATCTGAAATCACAAGTACCGGATCATCATCCTTTTCACCAATTACAATCTGTTTTGCTGTTCCATCCTTTTTCACAACAGTTCCGTGAATTGCTAGAGGGATTGTTACCCACTGATATTTTTTTATTCCTCCATAATAATGAGTATCCAGATACGCCATATCACTATCTTCATACAGAGGATTCTGCTTAATATCCATCCTTGGGGAATCTACATGTGCCCCAAGAATATTCATTCCTCTCTCCAGTGACTCCGTACCAATCTGAAATAATGCCAATGCCTTTCCCATACACTCCGCATAAACTTTATCGCCTGCTGAAAGCTTTTTCCCCTCTTTCATGCATGTATCCAGATTCATATATCCTTTTTCCACCGCCATCTGAATTGCCAGGTTTACACATTCACGCTCAGTTTTTGCCGCATCAAGGCATTCTCTGTATCTGACACATAGAGATTCAAGCTCGGAATTCTGCTCCGTGGTATACTGCTTCCACATATTTTTCCTCTCCATTGCATTTCACTCCTCTTTTGTTATTCATTTTCTATTACAATTTTATCTCTCGTTGTTCTTAATATCCAACAAGAAAGGCGAATATCTCATAAGGAAAACTTATACGCCTCTTCATGGTCAAATCGGATTCCTATTCCGCTCCTATCCCAAAATACTTTTCTTCTGATTCCATTCTCCAATCACTTCATTTACCGTACTCACAGTTACAAACGCAGCCGGATCTGTCTGTTGGAGAAATGCCAGCAATCTGCTGTACTCATTCTTCTCAAGAATCGTTACAATCTCCATATGCTTTGCGTTTTCAAAGCCACCATATGCATGATAAATGGTTACTCCTCGTTTCATCTGTTCCACAATATATTTCTGTATCTCCTGATACTTTCCGGAAAGTATACAAACCCTTTTTCGCACACGGAATCCATCACAAAACCGATCCACAACAATTCCGTAAATATATGTGCCTATCAGACTGATCACAAGTGTCTGCCTGTCATACACAAAAATAGATGTACAGGAAATAACAAATCTGGCTATCGTCAGACTCTGTCCCATCTTAAACCCCAGATATTTATTCAGAAGTTTTGCAATAATATCAATTCCACCGGAGGAAGCATTCATATTAAATTCTAAGATACATCGGCAGCATAAGAGAAGTAAGCACTGTTTTTATCCCGAATTCCTTTCCGATAAACACATATCCAATTATGAGAAGCACAACATTTATTACAAATGTCAGGGTAGATATTTTAAATGGGATAAAGTGTGCCAGAACCATTACCAGCCCTGACAGACTCCCCAACACAAGATTATTGGGCATCATTTCGTAATATACAGCTGCTGACATTAAAAACATACCAAACAGCATCAATACAAATTCTTTAAAGGTTATCCCTGTTTTCATAATTACGCTCCTTGTACTTAACCAACATTTTCAAAAAATATTACCCCCAGAAAACCGAGGGTAATATTTTTAAAAAGGAATTATTTATGGCAACGAAATGAATCGTTAAACCCTTATACGCGTATAGAAGCATTGAAAAACGCTTCTACCGCCTTCATCATATAACAGCAGTCTTTTACTCCTGCAGTCTCATATGCAGAATGCATTGCAAGCTGAGGCAAGCCTATGTCGATTGCGTTCATTGACACCTGTGACATTGCAATATTCCCCAGTGTACTTCCACCTTCCATGTCAGAACGATTTGCAAAAAACTGAAGTGGTACGCCTGCTTTCCTGCAAATATCACGGAATACGGCAATACTGACACCGTCACTCGTATACTTCTGTCCTGCATGAGACTTCACTACAATTCCTTCATTCATATATACACAGTTATTCTTATCCGTCTTATCCGGATGATTCGGATGTACTGCATGCGCATTGTCACAGCTCAACATAAAACTGGATGCGACTGCTCTGTAATAATCTTCTTCCTCTTTTCCAAGCGCCAGATTCACACGATAGAGTACATCATATAAAAATGTAGATCCTGCACCCTGTTTCGTTCCTGAACCCACTTCTTCATTGTCAAAACAGGAAAATACATTTACCGTATTCTTATCCCTACCCTTCAGAAAACCTTTCAATGAAGTATAAGCACACTCAAGGTCATCCAGCTGCGGACAGGAAATATATTCTTCATTCGCGCCCCATTTTGTTGGCATCATACGGTTGTAAAGATATAAATCAGTTCCACAAATTTCCGATTCTTCCACCTCAAGTTCCTCTGCAATCATCTTTTTCAGATTGCCTGGCTTACACGCACTTCCCCCGAACAATGGCAGCATATCAATCTGCTTATTGTAAGCATATCCATCATTGACTTCCCGATTCATATGAATCGCCATACTTGGGATCAATACCAGATCTTTATCGATATTCACCAGCTTTGTTACATATTTTTCGTTGCTCTTAACAACTGCTCTTCCGGCAATCGAAAGTGGCCTGTCAAACCAAGTCGCACATAACATCCCGCCATAGCCTTCCGTATTTAACTGTGTGTATTTCTCCCTGATTTCAACTTCGGCATTTTCTTTTAATTTAAATGTTGGCGAATCACTATGTGAAGCTACTACCTTATAACTGTAACTCTTTAATTCATCTCCTATACAAAATGCAATCATACTGGAACCATTCCGGGTTACATAGTATTTACCTCCCGGACGGATCTCCCATTTTTCACTCTCCTGCAGTTCCTGGTAACCTTCCTCTATAGTGGCTCAGTTGTCAAGACAAAAATCTAAGATTTTTATAATGAACTGATATGCTTGATAAGTTACAAGGAGCCGGGGGAGAATAGTTGGACACTCCCCTGATCCATATATGCTAAG
>NZ_JBDOHS010000007.1:0-173692 GCF_039832105.1 Dorea sp. YH-dor226
TAAACTTGGCATACAAGGATTCTCCTTTCGTTAAGATCATTGGTTTTTCGTCAACTCCAATATATCATATCGAAGTGAATCCTTGTATTTTATTTGTTACCTATCTATTGTATCCCAACACGTCTCTGAAAATTCCCTATTCCGGGAACATTGTATCCTGCAGAAGCTGCATATCTTCCTCAGAGATTCCATAAGCACCCGAATCATCCGCTGACACAGCCACTTCCACGGTCTGCGCTTCTCCATATGCGTTCTGATCAATACATCTTCTCATTCCTTCCAGAAGATACTCCGTAAATTCCTCATCCGATTCAAGCGTTGCTCCCTGTCCCATCATCTCATTTGCAACATCGGTCAGCACCTGTTCCATGATCTGGAATACATTGGATGGTTCAACGGATACCGTTACGATATAGCTTCCGTCATCCTGCTTTTTGGCTTCGGTCACTTCATACTTCGCCAGTTTGTCAATTTCTGCAGACAATTCCTTGTAACGCTCTTTTCCGTCTTCCGTAATTCCTCCGACAGTTGCAATCTCAAGCTCCAGCTGCAGATTGATACTATCTACAATCTCTTTCTCTGCTTCTTCTTCAGACAGCTGGCGGAAAGTCGCATAACCTTTGTATTCTTTGTGATAATTGGCATCCAGCACACTCTTCACATAGCCTGCCGCATCAAAATCTTCTCCGGAACAGGCCACAAGGCCAAGGCAGAGCACTGCTGTCAGGAGGGCCGTGATCATGGTTCTCATCGTTCTCTTTTTCATATCCTCAGTATTCCTTTCTTCTCATAAAGTAGTTTTCCGATCTTCATCGTATATGTTTTCCCCGAGACATATCTGTCATTCCATTATATAGGAGCGTTGTTGCCCGGTCAACTATAGAACATTTTTATAGACTGTTTCTTTCTAAATCCAGGGATTTAAAATACATAAACCGCATCCTCTGTTTCCCGGATTCCACAAAAAAACGATCCAGTATACGGCAGGCTTCCCGAAACCATGCCAGGCACTCCTTTTCCTCTTTTCCCGCACACGCCTCTTCATACAGCTTAATCAGCCGGATCAGCAGCCAGTCCAGCCGCTCCCCTCCTGTCATGGTATGCTCTTCGCACAGGGGCAGATATCCGAAAAATTCAAGCTGTCGATTCAGTTTCTCTAAGGTCAGATGCGGAAGATCAAATATAATCAGATGCCGCAGCATCGTTTTGCGTGGAATCTCTCCCAGGAGCTTCAGCTGTCTTTTGAATTCCGAATCATAACGGGTACTGACGATATGACGCTGCAGATGTTCTGAATCCGGAGTCATCTGTGAATGCACATAATAAAAGAGATCGGTAAAATACAGATGCCGCAGACAGCTTTCAGGCGCATTCGCCGGCACTTTAAAAGAAGCCAGTTTTTCCACCGGGATTTTTTGAAGATAGGCATCTGTGAGTTCTTTCATATACGCCGCTCGCTGAAGATATCCGGAATCTTCCGGACAGGTGTCCGGGTCGTAGACATCCAGACTACGGTCATAATAATTCTGCAACAGATAACGCATATCGTCCTGCGACAGTTCAAGCGCTCTCCCGTACAACAGGCATTGTTCCCGGTTTCCAGGTGTGTAACGACCGGTACGCCAGTAGCGCATTTTCATAATCTCGGATGACTTCAGAGGCTTCTGTCCATACATGCTTTCATAAAGAAACCGATCTGTTTCCTGTTTATTTCTGAAATTGTATTTTTTCTGAATACGCGCATGACGGGATTTCAGCCACAGAAGCTCAGGACGCTCCTGCATTTCCATGGATATGCATTCTCTGGCAAGTGAAAGAATGGTATGATTTACATATGTATACATCATCGGCAGCCCCCTCCGGATGCAAAAATATTATATATAAAGTAAAAAGCATCTTTATATATTACATTCGCATCTGCAGGGCGAAAGGGGACATATTATTCAGAAATATTTACCGTAAAAGTCAGATCAAAGTTCTGGTTCCAGCGATAAGTAACGCCTGCCGGATGGCCGGTATAATGTGATGACAGGGAAGTGATCTGAAAGCCGGAGGCATCATATCTGTCCGTATTTACCAGCACTTCACCGTATATCAGACCATTTACCCCGTCTACCTGCTTTATATTGAAATCTACTCCCGGCTTTTCATAGACAATACTTCCCGGTGGATAGATTTCCGGAACATAATCTTCGCGTTCCTGACATTTTTTTGAAAAATACAGCTGTGAGATCATACGATTTTTGTTTTCTGACTGATATTTTATCTGTATCTCCCATGCCGCACGTCCATCCTGTGACACACTTCCGGTACAACTGTTAATGGTAAGGCTTCCCTCCGGAAGTTCATAGCATCTGTCTTCCCAGCTCTCTTCTGCCAGATTGAGCGGTATCACAAAATCTTCCGGAAGGCTCGTCGTCTGATATACATACGGAACATGAAGCGTATACTCTCCCGGCTCCGCCTGTCCGAAGTTCCATTCAAAATGATCCACATTCTGTGATGGGCTGTAGCCAACACATTGTCCGGTCTTCTCCGTCCCGTCAGATCCGGTGACCGTCACCTGCCCGCCTTCACTCTCTCCATAGCGCCCTCTGATCAGCTCCGGAAGGATCATGAATTCTTCGTCTGCATTTACCGGATAGATCTCCACGATCAGACAGCCATCCTCCAGTCTCGGAATAGCAATCAGCCCCCCGTATTCTTCCAGCTGATATACATATTCCGGTGTTTCCGCAACATCTGCAGGCACAAGTGTAAAGAAAAGCGGCTCTTCTATCTGGAAAAGATTATTGAGCGACATCTGAAGCGGCTCTTTCTCTGTATCCGGAAGATCAATATTTTCATAATACACTTCTATTCTTTCCTGATAAGAAGTCAGCTGTCTGCTGGATACATATTTACATTTCCACTGATTATTTTCACAATTCAGGATCGGACTGCTCCCGACCAGTCTCATGGATGTGCTCAGATCCAGAAGAGTTTCTTCCTTTGATGTACAGAGAAGCTCTACCCGCATCGTATGATTTACATAGACCGCATCTGTCAGCTCCAGCGTGACCCATTCATTTTCAATCGCACCGGAATCCTGAAGAACATAAAACGGAGCATCCGGTTCCCAGTTCACACCATATCCGGGAGCATAGGTAAAGTTCGGTATTGCCGCCTCTTTTTCCGGGGTCGAAGACGTCTGCCCGGACTGATATGCTGTAATATCTTCTGTCACTACCGGCTCTTCCGTTGATTCCTGCTTTCCGGGAAATTCCGGATCCGGAACATGAATCAATAACGGATGAATCTCCGGTTCCGTATCTTTTTCATCCTCTTCCTCAGATAATCCCGGGAACAGGATATGAAGGTAATCCGGAATTACTTTATAATGTACAAGCATTCTGTAACTGCATGCGGTAATCATCAGCAGGCTCAGAACCATCAGGAACAGGAACATCTGGTGTCGAAGCTTCCCCAGACTTCTCTGATGTCTTTTCTTCACCGTTTCATAGGGGAGTTCCAGTGAATCAGCAATCTCCCGCACCGTCATTCCTTCATAATATTTCATCCGGATGATCTGCGATTCATCCGATTTCAGAACCGTCATCGCTTTTTTCAGATCCGCACGGATCTCCACAAGTTCCATCTGCGGATCCACGGAAATATATTCCTCCGCATAGGCCTCTGTTTTCCGCCTCTTCTCCTTTCGATACCAAGAGATCGCCAGGTTGCGGGCAATTGCCGTCAGGTAGATATTCAGCCCCGCCTTTTCCGGATCAAACCGCTTTCTCTGAAAATAAAATTCTGCAAATGTATCATTGGTACATTCCTTAATATCTTCCGGATCAGAAAGATACAAAGATATGACCTTCCAGATCAGCCCGGTATATCGTTCCACAAGAAGTGCCATCCCTTCCTTGGGGTCTTTTCCCAAAAGAAGGAGAATGTCTGCATCTTTCTGTCGTTTTTTGTTCATGATATCTCATTCCTTTATACACATATAATTCTTCCCCATTTTCTTAAGCATAGCACCCGAATTCCGCTCCGACAACACGTTAAAAACTAACCATGGCATTATTGTAAAAATTAACCAAAACTTTGTCTGTTTTATTATCTGGATGCCATCATTTTCGCATGAATGATTGCATTTTCGCATATAGTGATACAAATTATGTTTCGAGGACTCCTATGCAAATACGTTCCAGGAAACATTCTCTCACACTTGTAGCCGCTGTACTTGTCGTTCTGTGTATTCTGGTCGGAGCTTTTATTCTTCCGACACGTCTGAATACTAATGCCGACCGATCTTTCTCCGCCTATACACGGAATCTTTTCTGCCAGGAGGTTTCCGGCAGTACAATTACCCTGCATTATACATTGAAAACACCCTCCGGTTACGGAATCCCGGACACTCCGGTTTCCTATGGAAACTGTACAACAGATACTGCTTCCATCTGCGCTGCTCTGGAAAATGAACAGGCAAAGCTGCATTCTCATAACCGTTCTACGTTGTCTGATCAAAATCAACTGACCTACGATGTCCTGGATGACTATCTGGACAGCGCCCTCTCCCTTGCACCGTATTCTCTGTACGAAGAGCCTCTGGCACCTCTGACCGGAACACAGGCACAACTTCCGATCTTGTTGTCTGAGTTCCCATTTTATACTAATTCCGATGTTGATACATATCTGGAACTCCTGACCAAAACTCCCGAATACTTCCGATCCATTCTGAAATTCGAACAGGCGAAAGCGGATGCCGGTCTTTTTATGGCTTCTTACAGTGCAGATGACATTATCAATGAATGTCTCGCCTTTACAGAAATCGGAAAAGAACATTATCTGTACACTTCCTTTGAAGAGCGTATGGATGAACTGACGGGTCTGTCTGACAGCCAGAGACGTTCTTATATCGATAAAAATAACAGTTATCTGGAGCAATATGTATTTCCCGCCTATACAGAACTGGCAGAAGGCCTGCGCACACTGCGCGATACCGGAAAGAACAATAACGGGCTCTGCTATCTTCCGGAAGGGAAAACATACTATGAGCTTCTTGTTGCACAGGAGACGGGGTCTGACCGCACGATCAGAGAACTTCAGACGCTTACCGGTAATCAGATTTTGTCCGACTTAAGTGCCATGCAAAAAGTATTATCCGAAAATACGTCAGAAGGTACATCCGGATATACCTCTTCCGTTTCCTCAGACCTGTTTTGCACTCAGGGATCTCTTCTTGAGATTACAGAACCAGATGAAATTCTGTCTGACCTTCGAAAAAAGCTTGATGATTCCTTTCCGGACCTTCCGAACGTAGATACACAGATCAAATATGTCCAGAAATCCATGGAAGAATACTTAAGTCCTGCATTTTACATGGTTCCTGCCATCGACAACACACAGGCAAATGTCATCTACATCAATCAGGGGCGAATGACCGATACGCTTACTCTCTATACAACACTGGCCCATGAAGGCTATCCCGGACATCTCTATCAGCATGTCTATTACGCCAGCCAGCATCCTGATCCCATTCGTTGCGTGTTAAATTACGGCGGATATACCGAAGGCTGGGCAACCTACAGCGAAATGCTCAGCTACTACTACTCCGGTCTTCCCAAAGACCAGGCACTTCTGCTGCAGAAAAATACTTCTGTCATCCTCGGTTTATATGCACTTGCAGATATGGGAATCCATTATGATGGATGGACCCTTTCGGACACCATCGCATTTTTCCACAATTACGGGATAACAGATACCACAACCATCGAGGATATCTATGATCTGATCATCGCAGATCCCGCAAACTATCTGAAATACTATATCGGATACGTAGAATTTCTGGAATTGAAAAAAGAAGCCGTGGAAAAATGGGGGGATAACTTTACACAAAAAGGCTTCCATAAAGCCGTATTAGATGTAGGACCGGCATCATTTGATGTGATAAGAACATATATTTTTAAAAAAGGGACAGGGGAAAATTAAATTGGGACGGAGGATTTTTAAAAATCCTCCGTCCCAATTTAATTTGCGTTACTTGCCGCGATCTTTACTTTACTCCACAGATTACTGATGATTTTCTTCGTATCTTCGTTATATACAAAGACTTCATCGTTTGGATTATCTGTTCGTGGTATATATGCGTTGATTCCTTCGAAGTCTCTGCCTTCTCCTGCCAGATCATCCATTACTTCTCTATTAGCCGATGTATATCCCACATAACTGGAATTGTCATATGCGCCGGCATAATCGCTGGCATAATTGATGAATGCATGTGCCAGTTCTGGATTAGATGCGTTTTTCGGGATGACCATTGCGTCTGACCACAGGTTGGTTCCGCTCTCCGGCATATAGTATCCCATGTTTTCATTTTCGCTCATGACATAAGTAGCATCACCGGAATAGATCAGGCCAAGTGCCTTTCTTCCCTGTGCCATGTTATCGATGATCTCGTCTGTGACGATCTCTGGTTTCATGGTCTGTACACACTGCACCAGCCACTCATAGGCTTCCTGAATCTCCGCCTCACTCTCTGTGTTCATGGAATAACCCAGTGCTTTAAGCGCCATCATAAAGGAATCTCGCTCAGAGTCATACAGGTAGATCTCTCCGCGGTATTTTTCATCCAGGAAGATATTGTATCCTTCTCTTTCCAGATCTTCGATATCGACTTTGGTCTTGTCGTATACGATTCCTACAGTTCCCCAGAAATATGGCACAGAATACTCATTTCCCGGATCATACGGGAGATTCTTCACCGCGTCATCCAGCTTATCCAGGCAGTCCAGTTTTGACTGGTCCAGTTTCTGCAGATAGTCTTCTTCGATCAGACGCTGAATCATATAATCGCTTGGCACCAGAATATCGTAGGCTTCTCCATTTGCAACTTTGATATACATCTGTTCATTGGAATCAAAGTTTTCCATAACCACAGATGCACCTGTCTCATTTTCAAAATCCCGGATAATATTCTCTCCGGTATATTCTCCCCAGTTATATATATGAAGTGTCTGCCCCTCAAACGGCAATTCCGATTCTTTGTTCCGAATCTGAATCACACCAACGACAATCGCCAGCACGCATACAATTGCAATCGCCGGTCCGTATGGCTTTCTGCCGCTTCTGACCCTGGATGCACGTTTTGCTGCGATCAGCGGCCCGACATTGATAAAAATCAGCGCAATCGTAATGATCACCACCACAAGGGTAGAGATTGCATTGATACTTGGATTCACACGCTTGCTCATGGTATACACCATAATACTTAAGTTTTTCACTCCGCGTCCGGTCACAAAGTAGGAAATGATAAAATCATCCACCGACATGGTAAATGCAATCAGCGCCCCTGAGATGATTCCCGGGGTAATCTGCGGCACCACGACTTTTATCAGTGCCTGCCAGGGAGTCGCGCCAAGATCCATCGCCGCATCTGCAAGGTTCGGATCCATGGAACGTATCTTAGGCATTACCGAAAGCATCACATACGGAATACAGAATGCAATATGTGCCAGAAGCATGGTCACATACCCTTTCTCAATTCGAAATGTAATGAACAAAAGCATAAAACCAATCGCCGTTACAATCTCCGGATTCATGATTGGGAAATTGTTCACCTGCTCCATGATATCCCGAATGATTTTCTTTGACTTACTGAGGCCGATTGCTGCAATCGTTCCTGCGACCGTTGATATAAATGTCGCAAGCAGTGCGATACTGAATGTCGTATACAGAGCCTCCATCATGTCCTGGGAATCCAGCATATGTTTGTACCAGCGCAGGGAAAATCCCGTAAAACTGGTCAGTGACTTTCCATCATTAAAAGAAAAGATCACCATATACACGATCGGAAGGTAGAAGAACACAATCATAAGTACCATTAAAATTTTCCCGAAAGGGCGTTTTGATTTTTTCATAATGATTATGCCTCCTTTCCACCCTGATTTCGAATCTCAATCTTGCGAACCGCCATCATCAGAAGCATCATAATAATTGCCATAATCATGGAGATCGCACTTCCGAAATTCCATTCTCCTACGGTAATGAACTGGTTCTCGATCATATTTCCGATCAGGAAATACTGTCCGCCGCCCAATAATTTCGGAATGAAAAATGAGCTGACTGCCGGAAGGAATACGAGTGTGATTCCATTGATCACACCCGGAAGAGATAGCGGAAGAGTCACTCTCCGGAATGTCTGCACCGGACTTGCGCCAAGATCCGCACTTGCCTCCAGAAGAGAGTTATCCATCTTTGCCAGAGACGTCTGTATCTGCAGGATCATAAAAGGCAGGAAGTTATAGACCATTCCCAGAAGCACTGCACCTTCCGTATACAGAAGCTCCGTTTTTCCCAGTCCGAACACGGCAAGAATCCTCTGAATCAGTCCTCCCTCACTCAAAAGTCCGATCCATGCATAGGTTCGCACCAACATATTGATCCACATCGGAATCGTAATACACAGAACCAGAAGATTCTGTGCCTTTTCGCTGCTCTTGGAGATAAAATATGCCGCCGGATACCCCAAAAACAGACAGATAATCGTAGTCTTTACGGCAATCAAAATGGAACGCCAGAGAATCAGCAGGAAGTCCGGGTCGGTAAAGAACTTTGCATAATGCTCCAGCGTAAAGGAAAATGCAATGATGCTGTTGCCCTGATTGGTAAATGAATACAGGGCGATCAGTGCCATCGGAAGCACCAGCATCAGGGCAGCCCACACAATATACGGGATTGCCAGTTGCGAAAATCTCTTCATTAATAAGCCACCTTAGACATTACATGAATGTCTTCCGGGAAGAATGTCAGGCCGACCTCCTGACCTTCCTCAGAATAATCCGTTGTATGAATCTTGAATTCACGTCCTGTAGTAGAAAACGTAATCTGATATACGCCTTCTTTGACTTCTTCCGGCTCAAAGTCGTAATCTACACTGATATCTATACTCTGATCTTCATCACTTAACTTCCATCCCTGTGCATTGGCCCAGGTCTTAATATCGGTATCCAGAGCCTGAGATTCTGTAATCTCATCCACCGTTTTAAAGAAGTTAAAGGCCATAATCGCTTCATTTGCCTTTTCATTCTTAACAAACGGCTGATTGACCACAAAAATGGTTCTCTCAATGCTGGTTCCATTTGCCGTTAAGAATACGACCGGATACTGGCCTTCTTCCTCACTCAGCTCATACTCAATCTTCGCGATAGAAATATAATCGTCACTCTCTGTATCCCATGCCTGTGCATTGGAAAGTGCGACAATGTCCTTATCATCCAGATCTGCCACATCCTCCACATCTACATAGAAGTTATTTGCGCTGATCTTTTCCTTTCCGTCTTCACTGGTCACGTCATGATTGCGAATCACGCGCATGTTGACTGTCACACTGGTACCCGGAACCGTCTCTACCATGATCTCATAATGAACACCTTTAAACAGAACGCTCAGAACTTCACCGGTCATCTTGCCGTCTTTTACATCTACGATATCAATATCCTCCGGGCGGATGACTACATCCACCGGCTCATTTTCCTTAAATCCAAAATCCACACAGTCAAATGTAATATCATCGAACCGCACCTTATAATCCTCAAGCATGGTTCCGGATATGATATTACTCTCACCGATAAAGTTTGCAACAAACCGGTTGGCCGGCTCATTATAGATCTCCTGTGGTGTGCCGACCTGCTGGATCTCTCCGTTTTTCATAACCACGATCTTGTCTGACATGGTAAGCGCTTCTTCCTGATCATGTGTAACAAAGATAAATGTGATTCCTACCTCCTGCTGAATCCTCTTCAACTCATACTGCATCTCTTTTCGAAGCTTCAGATCCAGCGCTGCCAGAGGCTCATCCAGAAGAAGGACCTTCGGTTCATTTACCAGTGCTCTGGCGATCGCAACTCTCTGCTGCTGTCCTCCGGAAAGAAGGGTCGTGTTCTTATCCTCATATCCCTCCAGGCCGATCAGCTTCAGCATCTTCATAACCTTCTGATCAATAATATCCTTACTTACCTTCTTGATCTTCAGACCAAATGCAATATTTTCATACACACTGAGGTGCGGAAATAACGCATATTTCTGGAACACCGTATTTAATTCCCGTTCATATGGCGGTTTCTGACTAATTTCTTCTCCGTCAAAGATTACCTTTCCCTCATCTGCGTCAAGAAATCCTCCGAGAATCCTGAGCAGGGTAGTCTTTCCACATCCGCTCGGTCCGAGCAGAGTCACAAATTCATTTTCATAAATATCCAGATTAATTCCCTTCAGAACAATCTGTCCGTCAAAACTCTTCACAATGTCGCGAAACTCTATCAGCTTCTTTTCTTCCATCTCACTTCTCCCTTCTCATTCCTAAAACATGGGCGGTGTTGTGATCCACAGCACCTTTGCCACACTGTTTCCATGGTTGTATAGATAATGGCTCTTTGAGCCGTCCATGTAAAAGGTCTCATGGGCCTTTACTTTGTACTTTTTATTGCCGCACACGATCGTCACACTGCCCTTCAGCACATACCCGAATTCTTCCCCCTGGTATGCCAGCTGCTCATGGCTCTTTTTATGCGGATAGAGTGTAAGAAGAATCGGTTCCATCTGATTCTTCTGCGCATTCGGGATCACCCATTCCACCTGATAATCCTCCTGCTCATCCACAAAAAAGTCCTGTGTAGAAAAAACAACCTGCCGTTCTTCCTCCTCATGAAAAAACTCCGACAGATTACTTCCGAGCGCTTCCAGAATATCTTCAAGCGTCGCAATACTCGGTGCGGTAAGGTTACGCTCCACCTGCGACAGAAATCCCTTCGTAAGCTCACTGCGTGAAGCCAGATCCTCTAGCGTCAGATCATTCTGAAGACGCATTTCTCTTAACTTCTTTCCTATATCCAAAACGACACCTTCCCTCCTCGTATGTTTTCTAATACTATACTTTTTTTTTAATATTTCTCCATCGTTTTTATTATACATAAATGTACAAATATTGCAATGTATTTTCTCAATAATTTACAAAAGAAATTCCAGTTATCCACATCACAGCGTGGATAACTGGAATTTCATCAACTTATGTGTCCGCGGATGCTCGAACTCCAATCGATATGCACACAATTGAATCTGCTGCCATTCCCCGGATTCAGACGCATGCGGATTATATTTCGTATCCCCGATGATCGGGCATCCCAGGTTCGCAAGCTGAACCCGGATCTGGTGGTGACGGCCTGTGTCCAGGTGGATGTCAAGTTCCATTTGGGACGGGGAATTTTTAAAAATTCCCCGTCCCAAATGGAAAATCCCCTGTCCCTTTTCAACAACAACATAGTGCAAACGCGCTAATTTCGCGCCTTCTGTATTTTTATCACATATTCGTGCCGTATTTGTTTTCCCATTTTTCACCATATAATTTTCCACCGTATCCTCTTTTTTTGGTGGACAACCTTCCACAAGAGCTCTGTAATATTTACCAAATCCATGACTTTGTAGCTGTTTGTTCAATGCTTTTGCTGCTGCAGCTGTTTTCGCAAACACAAGAATTCCTGTTACAGGCTGATCCAGGCGATGAATCACAGCCAGATATGGTTCTCCTTTTTCAGGGTGATTCTGGTAAATATGATTTTTCAACAGGCTGACCATATCCGGTCTTCCTATTTTTTTGCTTTGTGTTGCAATTCCATGTGGTTTTACACATACGATGATATCATTGTCTTCATATAATATATTTAACGCATCTGCCTGCATGTTGGAATCTCCTTTATTTATTTTAGAAATATTTTCTTTATCATTTAATCATAGTGTGCTAAAATATGCAAGATAACATAACTGTTAGTAATAGAAAGGATTACGGCTATGAACTATATTCTTTTAATTCTTGGATTTATTCTGCTGATCAAAGGGGCAGATTTTTTTGTAGATGGAAGTTCCAGTGTCGCCAAACTATTAAAAGTTCCGTCCATTGTTATCGGTCTGACGGTTGTTGCATTTGGGACAAGTATGCCGGAATTATCCGTAAGTGTGACTGCTGCAATTCGTGGAAATAACGATCTTGCTGTCAGCAATGTCCTGGGTTCTAATATTTTTAATCTTTTGGTTGTTCTCGGTTGTTGTTCGATTATTCGTCCGGTTGAAGCAAAATGGTCTCTGTTAAGGAAAGAATTCCCTTTTTCCATATTTATTACAATTATTTTGTTATTTTTGGATTCTGACTTTTCAATCATCAAAATTCTGGATGGTAACAAAACATTTGTACTTGGTCGATGGGCGGGAATTCTCTTCCTCATTCTTTTTGTGATCTTTTTATATGCAACGGTTAAATCAGCCTTAATTTCCCGGTCCGATACTGCCGAAGAAGATTACAAAGTGATGTCTCCTTTGAAAAGTGCTGTATTTATTATACTTGGTCTTGCCGGAATCGTATGGGGAGGTAATCTGGTTGTCGACAGTGCCTGCAATATTGCAGAAACGTTTGGACTGAGCCAGACCTTCATCGGATTGACGATTGTCGCACTCGGCACCTCTCTTCCGGAACTTGTTACCTCCATGGTAGCCTCCAGCAAAGGCGAAAATGACCTTGCGGTCGGAAACGTAGTCGGTTCTAATATTTTCAATATTTTATTAATTCTGGGGATTTCTTCTGCCATTACTCCGATTACGCTTGATGTCACTGCCGTTTATGATACTTTAATATTGATTGTCGCAAGCATTATTGTATATATTTCCGCAATCAGCAATCATAAAATCCAGCGAAAAGAAGGAATGCTGTTTCTCATCGCATACCTTGCATTCTTTATCTATGTTTTACTGAGATAATCATTTTTCTATTTTAGTTTGCTGAGATAATCATTTCTTTGTCTTGACAAAAATGAAACGTTCGATTAAAATTATGGTCAATTCAAGATTTATGGCAACGAAGAGAATTAGTACATGTAAGCAGGCCACAGAGAGGGAATCATTTGCTGCAAGATACCTGCCTTGAACTGCATGGAACCGGTCTTGGAGCCACTGTATGAAAATGCAGCGTCCTGCCAGCGTTAATGGCAAATGAAGAGAACTACAAATAATTTGTAGTTAACTAGGGTGGTACCGCCGAACTTTTCGGTCCCTTTTGGGGAGCTGAAAGGTCCGGCGTTTTTATTTTCGTTAACAAAAGAATCCGCGGATCACCTGATGGCATCAATGGCTCCCATTATAATAATGCGGAGAAGAGGCTTCGCAGAAAAGAAAAGGAGAAGAGGAACATGGCAAAAGAAAAATTAGTAAAAAATATCACACCACGTGATGTAGACTTTGCACAGTGGTACACAGATGTTGTACGTGAAGCGCAGCTGTGCGATTATTCAAGTGTAAAGGGATGTCTGAATTATTTACCAAATGGATACGCAATCTGGGAACTGATTCAGGCCGATCTGGACAGACGTTTTAAAGAAACCGGCGTTGAAAATGTTTATCTGCCGACTTTAATTCCGGAAAATCTTCTGGAAAAAGAAGCTGATCATGTAGAAGGGTTTGCACCTGAAGTAGCATGGGTTACCCATGGCGGTATGGAAAGATTACAGGAAAGACTGTGTATCCGCCCTACTTCAGAGACTTTATTCTGCGATCTCTGGGCAAAAACAGTACGTTCCTACAGAGATCTTCCAAAAGTATGGAACCAGTGGAACTCTGTACTTCGCTGGGAAAAAACCACAAGACCTTTCCTTCGTTCCAGAGAATTTTTGTGGCAGGAGGGTCATACACTTCATGCTACTTATGAGGAAGCGGAAGAAAGAACCATCCAGATGTGGCAGGTATACAAGGACTGCTACAAAGAAACCCTTGCAATGCCTTTCGTAGCCGGAAGAAAAGCTGAACACGAAAAATTTGCCGGAGCTCAGGACACATATACTGTTGAAGCACTAATGCATGACGGAAAAGCATTACAGTCCGCAACCAGCCATTTCTTCGGAAGCGGCTTCCCAGATGCATTTGGCATCAAATATGTAGATAAAAACAACCAGCTTCAGAGCGCCTATGAGACTTCCTGGGGATGGTCCACAAGAAGTATCGGCGGCCTGATCATGGTTCATGGTGATGACGACGGACTTGTACTCCCACCACACGTAGCACCGGTTGAGTGTCGTATCATTCCAATTGCTCAGCATAAGGAAGGCGTACTTGACAGAGCATACGCACTGCTTGATGAACTCAAGAAAGCCGGATACAGAGTCAAAATCGACGATTCCGACAAGAGTACCGGATGGAAATTCTCTGAACAGGAAATCCTCGGTATTCCAACACGTATCGAAATCGGTCCAAAAGACCTCGAAAAGAACCAGGTTGTTGTTGTACGTCGTGATAACCGCGAAAAGACAGTTGTTTCTCTGGATGAGATCGCAACAAAGCTGCGCGAGATCTTAGAGCAGGAACAGCAGGATATGTATGACAGAGCAGAAAAATTCCTGAATGATCATATCGACACTGCAGTGACTATGGACGAAATGGAAGAGAAATTCAAGGCAAACCGCGGATTCGTAAAAGCATGCTGGTGTGGAGATCCGGAATGCGAAGGTGAAGTAAAATATGTCACCGGCGGAGCTGCAACCAGATGTCTGATCGAAGACGAAGAAATGATCTCTGATAAATGCATTTGGTGTGGAAAACCGGCAAAACATATGGCATATTGGGGAAAATCATATTAATTCTAAAAAGGGACGGAGGATTTTTAAAAATTCCCCGTCCCAAATTAAAAATCCCCTGTCCCTTTTCATGTTCCGTTCCTTTTCAGAAAGGAGTACCGACATGCCCAGGAAACCAAGGCAAGAAAGCAGCACTGAGTTTTATCATATAACCAGCCGCGGCATTAACAAATTTCCTATTTTTTCAAAAAATCTAGAGCGTTCCCGATTTCTAAATATTGTTCATGATTCCATCAGCCAATACAACATTAAAATATTTGCATATTGCGTTATGTCAAATCATTTTCACTTGCTAATGCGAGCTCCTATTGAAGAACTGTCAGCCTTTATGGCCAGAATTCTTTCAGTTTATGCTGTATATTACAATCAAAAACATAATCGTGTTGGTTACGTCTTTGACGGCCGTTTTCGAAGTCAATGCATCGAGGATGAATCCTATTTTTTTAACTGCCTTCGGTACATTCACCTGAATCCCGTAAAAGCAAATATGTGCAAATCTATTGAAAATTACCGCTACAGTAGTTTTAAAGAATATGCTTCACCATCTTCGGCAGGCATCATTCATCCAATAGCTTTTGAAATCATCAATAATCATTTTGAATCTCTTGAGCACTTCAAATCTTTCCATTCAGTTTTCACCGATAAAGTATTTATTGATCTCCCCGAAGATGAATTGCTTCAGCGCAAAATAATTGCCACTTCACTACTACATAACATGCAGCAAGATCTTGACATCCCAGCAGTAGAAATTCTGGACAATATCCCATCCAGGAAAATGTTCGACACCATCATAAAAAACTTTTTTAATATTTCCATGCAACAGGCAGAAAATATTCGCAAACTTATACAATCAGAATTAAAGCAAAAGGGACAAAGCTAATTGTAAAAAGGGACAGGGGATTTTTAATTTGGGACGGGGAATTTTTAAAAATCCTCCGTCCCCCTCAAAAATGTGGTATTATAATTAGGATGTTGATAATTGGAGGATAATATTGTGGATAACTGTTATATTCATTTACCTGATAATGTTCATAAAATTATTGCTACTTTGCAGGCGCATGGCCATGAAGCCTATGCGGTCGGTGGTTGCGTCCGTGACTCTATCCTCGGGCGGACTCCCGGTGACTGGGACATCACTACCTCGGCTATGCCTGAAGAAACGAAAGCACTGTTTGACAAGACGTTTGACACCGGTATCGAGCATGGCACGGTTACCGTCCTTCTGGGCAAAGTAGGGTATGAAGTTACAACTTATCGAATTGATGGGAAATATGAAGACAGCCGCCACCCAAGCGAGGTCACTTTTACCCGAAACCTGCGAGATGACTTGCTGCGACGGGATTTTACGATCAACGCAATGGCGTATAATGAGAAAGACGGACTGGTTGATATTTTTGGCGGCCTGAATGACTTAAATGCAAAAACGATTCGTTGTGTAGGCAATGCCAAAGAACGTTTCTCTGAAGACGCTCTGCGTATCCTGCGTGGAATCCGGTTTGCCGCACAGCTGGGTTTTCAGATTGAAGACGAAACCCGCCGGGGAATGAGTGAGCTGGCTCCTACATTACAGAATATCAGTGCAGAACGCATCCAGGTAGAACTGATTAAGATGATCACTTCTGACAGGCCGGAACTTCTTCGGGAAGCTTACGTACTTGGGCTTACAAAAGTATTTCTCCCAGAGTTTGATGAAATCATGTGTACGACACAAGAGACACCGCATCATATGTATACCGTAGGGGAACATACGCTTCATGCAATGTCAAATGTGCGGGCAGATAAGATTCTCCGTTTAACAATGCTTCTGCATGACATGGGTAAGCCCGCGTTAAAGACCATAGACGAGAAAGGAACGGCACATTTTAAAAAACACGCCGTCGAAAGTGAACGTATTGCAAGGACGGTATTAAAAAGGCTAAAATTTGACAATGATACTTTGAATAAAGTTACGAAGCTGGTGTTCTATCATGATTACCGGATGCCCGCAACCGCCAGGAATGTGCGGCGTGCTATGAACACCATCGGCGAAGATTTATTTCCTTACTATATGGAAGTACGGCGTGCGGATGTCATGGCACAGAGTATGTACCTGCGGGATGAGAAAATAAAGAATCTGGACGAAATCGAAAAAATATATGGGGACATCATTTCTGCGGGTCAGTGCGTCTCATTAAAGGACCTTGCTGTCACAGGCCGGGATCTGATCGCCGCCGGCATTACTCCCGGAAAGGAGATCGGCGAAAAGCTGAATCAGTTACTGGATCTTGTCATCGATAATCCTTCATTGAACACAAAGGAAACACTTTTAAAATACTTATAGCTTATTCTTTTTTCTATTTCACGAATAACAAATAGTTTACAGAAATAGTGAAAACAACGGCAATGTAATAATAGACAAAAAAGTAGATACGAAGATTACCTGTGATGCCAGTCTGGAATCTTTGTTGTATTTGTCAGCAAGGATCGCTGTCGTTCCGGCCATCGGCATGGCTGAAAGAAGAACCGTCACATCCATGACCAGAACATCCACTTGTAATGCCGCTAATATGCCCAATGTCAAAAGAGGATATACAATCAGGCGTATCAGAGAAAAATACAGTACGGAGAGATCGAAAAATTGCTGAACTCTAGATTCTTCCAACATTGCTCCAATCACAATCATAGAGATCGGAACCATACATTTACTGATTTCGGTAAGTGTATTATCGATAAAGCCCGGAAGATCAACCGGAATTAACATAAATAACATGCCTATAACAATTGCAACAATACAAGGATGTTTCAGCAATTTTTTATAGGCATCTTTTTTATTTACATCCGTAAACAATGCCAAACCTGAAGACCACATTGTGACACGAACCGGGATTTGAAAAATTGAAGTATATAAAACTCCCAACGCACCATATAAACTATCAATGACCGGAATCCCGATAAAACTGGAATTCGAAACAATCAATCCATATGTAAATATCGTTTTCTTATCTCCCTCATATCGCAGAAAAAAAAAGTGACCCACAAGGATACTAAACGTTTGGATGCCGAGAGATATTGCGAACACCGTCACACAATTATCAAAGAAATCTGCCGATATCGGAATATCCTCTCTGAACGATTGAATAATATTACATGGAAGAATCAGATTAACAGTAAAATCTGAGAGACATTTCTTCCCCGCCTCTGAAATAACTCCTATTTTTTTCATTATAATTCCTATTAAAATGAGGAAAAACAAATTCAACTGTAATTGAATCATCTGCGAAAAAAAAATCATTCTGCCCACCTCTTTGTCGTATTAATGCGCCAAAGAGGGGACGGGGAATTTTTAAAAATCCCCCGTCCCCTCTTTTCCACGTTACTGTGTTACTGTTCTTGATACGTTTACTTTTGTTCTTTCTTCCCGGTCGAAGTATTTTTTTGTCTCTTCTACAACAACTTTTCGAAGTCCGAGTAATGCAATCAGATTTGGAATAATCATTAATGCGTTTGTAATGTCTGCCATCAGCCATATTGGTTCCAGTGTCAGGAATGGTGCCGCTGCAATTGCAGCTATGTATACCACCTTGAATAATTTGATACTTTTTGTACTTCCGGTCAGATACAGAATGCATCGTTCTCCATAGTAATTCCATCCAAGAATAGTGGTAAACGAGAAGAAGATGATTCCGACTGCTACCATATACATACCGATATTGAATGGAAGTCCGGAATTATATGCCTGTGTTACCAGTACACTTCCACTTAAAGTTGATTGCTCCAGAAGCCCACTTGAGATTATGACCAAACCTGTCATAGAACAGGTTACAATTGTTGTGAAAAATACGCTGGTCATGGAGATTAGTCCCTGTTTTACGCAGGAATCTGTCTTAGCAGCTGCCGCTACGATTGGAGAACTGCCAAGACCTGCCTCATTTGTGTATACGCCTCTTGCAACTCCGGTACGCATTGCTGTCATGAATGAGATTATTGCAGTTCCCGTCGCTCCTCCAATTGCAGACTCTTTGGAAAATGCGCAGGAAAAGATCTCTGCAAATGCTGCTGGCAGCGCTTTGTAATTCCATGCAAGAATCACAAAGGATCCTCCAATGAAGAAAATTGCCATAAACGGAACGACAAACTGAGCAACTTTTGATATAGATTTAATTCCTCCCAATGTAACAACTGCGGTTAATACTGTAACAACAATTCCTATCACGATTACAGGGATGTGAAAAGACGTACTTACAGATTCCGTAATTGCATTTACCTGCGGAAATGTTCCACATCCCAGAAGTGCTGTTACAACTCCGAAAAATGCAAACAACTTTGCAAGCCAGCGGAATTTTTCCCCCATACCATTCTGAATATAGTACATCGGGCCTCCTGCAATCTCGCCATTTTCATCTTTTACACGGAATTTAACTGCAAGAAGTGCTTCTGCGTATTTTGTTGTCATTCCAAGCAATGCTGACATCCACATCCAGAACATAGCCCCCGGCCCTCCTATCCGGAGTGCCGTTGCCACACCTACGATACTGCCAGTTCCGATATCTGCCGCCAATGTTGTGCATAAAGTTGCAAATGGAGAGACGTCCCCTGCACCTTCTTCTTTTTCAAAAATACTTTTTAATGCTTTCGGGAATTTAAAAAGCTGAATTCCCTTTAATTTAAATGTAAAATATAAGCCGGTTCCCATAAGAAGTATTAATGTCGGCGGTCCCCAGATAAATGTCTGGATTTTTTCCAGCAGTACCATAAATGTGTCCATTGTATTCTTCCTCCCAGTATATTACGCGTCTAGCCTAATTATTGTATTTTTCAACATCCAACTCTTTTTCTTTTGCATTTACAATTACATTTACTGCGGCATCTCCGATTACGTTCAACGGAAGCAATGCCATTTCAACCGGACGGTTAATTGCAACTACAAGCGCATAACCAATCATACACAGATCTGTCGTCCATCCCATACCAGATAATACCGTAAAGATCATTGTCGTTCCGGCAATCGGAATTGCAGGTGTTCCGGCAGCAGCACAAATTGACAGGAATGCCATAACTGCCATATTTGCAGGTGTTACATCAAAACCAGCACAAGTAGCGATAAATGTTACCGCAAACATATGCATAACGGTTGTACCATTCATATTGATCGTCATACCTGTCGGAAGAACAAAACTTGTTACTTCTTCGCTACATCCAAGTTCATCAATACAGGTTCTTGTATTTAACGGCAGGCATGCTGCAGAAGAGTTTGTTGAGAATCCAAATACTCCCACTTTTGCAATCTTCTTTAAAAACTTAATTGGATTCTGTTTGGTTGTAATCCAGATTCCCAACGGATACAGAGTTACAACAAGGGCAAACAGGGTCAGCATTGCAGATACTACATATGCTGCTGCCGGTACCAGATACTCTACACCGTAGATTGCAAATGTTCTGGAAATCAGGCAGAAAATTGCAACCGGGCCTACTTTATTGATCAGGAATGTCAGATACATCTGAATCACTTCGTTGGCACTTTCAAATACTTTTTTCAATGGATCTGCTTTTTCCCCAAGCTGATTCATACAAAGTACAAAGCCCGATGATAATCGCAACAACTACAACTGCAAGAATACTGTTATTCGTGCTGAACGCTCCGGTGATATTGGAAGGAACAGCATTTACAATTACTGCAAGTGGGTTAAATGCATCAATGGTTGCGGCTTCCGTAACTGCTTCACTGGGCAGTGTAACATTGAAAAATCCGAGACTCTTAACTGCATATGCTACTACACATCCAAGAAATGCTCCACATACATAAAATCCGAAGAATCCTGCAAGTGTACGGCCTGCGATACGTCCAAGTTTTGTGGAATTAGAGATGCTGCACATTGCGAGACTTAAAGACACAAGTACCAATGGTACAATTGCGAGCTGAAGTCCTCTCATAAAAATCTGTCCGACTATATAGAAAATACCGACAGCTCCCACACCTTCTTCTACTGTAATATCCTGAAACAGAATCTTATTGATCCATGCCCATGCCGCCTCATTTCCGGAAGACATCAGATGTTCTCTCAGCATCAGGAATGCTATTCCGACTATAAGACCTCCAACCAGAGCAATCATCATCTTTTTTACTACAGTCATTGGTTGTTTTTTTGTAGCTTCTTTACTCATTTCCCTTTTCTCCTTTATCGTTCACTTATTAAAAAAAGGCTAAAAAGAGCACCGGAACAAATCAAAACCACTGATTCGACCCATTTATTATTCATTGATTTGTCCCGATGCTCCTGCCTTATTTCCCTATAGATGCCTGATTGCGATTCCTTCTTTTTCAAAAGTATCACGAATCTTTTTCACAAATGCCAGCGCTTTTGGTCCGTCACCATGTACGCAAAGTGTATCGCCTTTAATATCAAGTTCTTTTCCGTTTATAGATGTTACCTTGCCTTCTTTAATCATGCGTACACATCTTGCAATCGCTACATCTTCATCCGTAATCATGGAACCTTCCATCTTTCTTGGAACAAGTGAAAGATCATCCATGTAAGCACGGTCTGCGAATATCTCACATGCAGTCCGAAGTCCCTGACTTTCTGCGATTTCTCCAAGAACAGCACCTGCACAATAATAGATCATCAGATCTTTATCAAATTCCTTTACCGCTTCAACGATTGCAGTTGATATTTCTTCATCATACTGGCACTGATTTCCCATTGCTCCATGAGGAGCCACATGCTGAAGCTTCATTCCATAGCTCTGGGCAAATGCTGCTAAAGCACCAATCTGATATTTCACATAATTCTTGACTTCTGCCGGAGTCAACACCATCTTTCTTCTTCCAAATCCCATAAGATCCGGATATCCAGGATGTGCTCCTACCATAACTCCCCGTTCTTTTGCCATGCGTACAACTTTATCCATAACCATCGGATCACCGGCATGCCATCCACACGCCACATTCGCTGTTGTCACATACTGAATGATGTCTTCATCTCCACCAAGTCTGTATGCGCCAAAGCTTTCACCCATATCGCTGTTCAAGTCAACACTGTACATGTTTGTGTTCTCCTTTCTGTTCCCCCAAAAACAAAGGGTTTTATTTATTTACTACGTTCTGTACGGCTCCATCCACATAAGCTTTCAGATTATCAACCGCAATATCCATCAGTCTTTGGCGGGATTCTTTCGGTGCCCATGCAATGTGCGGTGTCAGAATTACATTTTTTGCTCCGATCAATGGATTATCCATCTGAATTGGCTCTGTTGATACCACATCCAGTGCGGCTCCTGCAACCTTGCCACTGTCCAGTGCATCTCTCAGATCCTGTTCCACAATCAACGGCCCTCTGGAATCATTGATGATCATGACACCATCTTTCATCTTAGCAATAGAATCTTTGTTGATAATTCCTTCCGTAGATGGGAATAACGGACAATGCAGTGAGATTACATCGGACTCTGCAAGCAGTGTATCCAGATCTGCATAGTGACAGGTCTCACTTTCCAGCTCCGGTTTTCTGAATGAATCATACGCAAGAACCTTCATACCAAGCGCCTGTGCGATTCGTCCGGTATCTTGACCGATTCGTCCAAAACCGATGATACCCATGGTTTTTCCTGCAAGCTCTACCAATGGATATTTCCAGAAACACCAGTCAGCATTATTGGTCCATTCTCCGGCTTTTACCGCATCAGAATGTGCTCCGATATGATGGCAAAGTTCCAAAAGCAGTGCAATCGCGAACTGTGATACAGCAGCTGTTCCGTAAGTAGGAATATTGGATACCGGAATTCCTTTTTCTTTGGCTGCTTCAATGTCAACGATATTATATCCCGTTGCCAGAACGCCGATAAATTTCACACTCGGACATGCATCCAGAGTTTCTTTTGTAATCGGAGTTTTGTTGGTGTATACTACCTCTGCATCCCCGATACGTTCCACAACATCTTCTGCCTTTGTACGATCATATACCGTCACATCACCATATGCTTCCATTCCTTCCCAGCTGATATCTCCGGGATTTAAGGTGTAACCATCTAATACTACGATTTTCATGTTCATTTCCTCCATTTTAAATATTCTTTTTATTTCATGACATTTTCTTGTTTTATTCTTCCTGTTAATTTCCAAATCTTTGTTCCAACGCTTCCAACTGCCTGCGTCTGCGTATGTACAGTTTTTGTGCCACATCAATGCTGACCCGGATAAATCTGACCCTGTACCCCGGAACGCTCTGTGCGAGCTTCGGAAGATCTACCGAGATTACGGTTCCGATCTTCGCATATCCTCCGGTACTCTGTCTGTCCGCCAACATGATGATCGGCTGACCGTTTGACGGCACCTGAATAGAACCAAATGCAATTCCGTCCGTAATAATGTTGCCGTCTCCTTTATGTTTTAATGGCTCATCGCGTTTCAATCTGCAACCCATACGATCAAATTCATTCGTGATTTCTGCACCATACCAGAAGAATTTTCGTAATTCTCTTTCTGAAAATTCACCGTCCTGTGGTCCGATCACTACCCGCAGGGTCAATTCCTTTTTGGGAAATGTCTCTGGCACAAGCTTTCGAATCTCCATATTCGCGAGCTCACTCTTTGGATCCAAAAAACCTATAACATCCCCTTTTTCCAGCTTCCTTCCATGGACACCACCCAGTTTATTTCTCATTAATGTAGATTTACTTCCCATAACAAGCGGAATGTCCAGTCCTCCGGCAAACGCCACATATGTCCGGCATCCACTTCCATTCACAAACCCAAAAGAAAGTGTGTCACCTGCATGAATCAATACTGCCTGATACATCGGCACGGGTTCTTTATTGATCGTCGGAGACATATCCGCACCTGTGATGGCAATCACATTATCTTTTTCAAACCGAATTGTGGCCCCGGAGAACGTCATCTCAAGACCCCCTTCGCTTCGTTTATTCCCTACCAGAATATTTGCCAGGTAAAACGATTGTGTATCCATAGGACCTGCCGGTGATACACCGAACTGCTGATAACCGAATCGTCCTTCATCCTGTACGGTGGTCTGTACCCCTGGATTTTCTACTACAATCCCCATTATTTCACCACCTTTTCATACGTTTTCAACCGATAAGTTCCTCTTTCAACATCTTTTCGGATAAGTTCATATTCTCTTTTTGTAATCGGAATAAATTTTACCCACTCTCCGGCTCTCACAAGAAATGGATCTTCTTTTGAATAGTCACATATTGTAAGAGGCGTCATACCCAGAATATTCCATCCGCAAGGCTGATCAAAAGGGATTAAATTGGACTGGTATAACTGTGCCACGATGGATCGCCCGGGAATATGTACTCTTGGAGATTCTCTTCTCTTGAAATGAAACGGCTCTTCGAATCTTGACATATATGCATGTCCCGGAGCAAATCCCAACATGTATGCAAGATATTCATGTTCTGAATGCATCCGGATCAGTTCCTGTGTGGAAATGTTTTCAAACGCTGCACAATCCTCAAGATCCGGTCCAAATTCTCCGCCGTAGCAGATCGGAACCTCTTTGACAGTTCCCGACTGTCCCTCAACATTTTCCATATGCTGCATCTGCACCTGTATTCTTGCCTTTAACTCCTCATATCTGATTACATCCGGTCTGTAATGGATCATCAATGATACATAGGTTGGGACCATTTCTGTAACTCCTTCAATCGGATTCCTGGTCAATTCCTGATAAAGCATTCTCACCAGCTGATTGACTTCCAGGCTGATCTCATCTCCCATCTGAACCGAGATCGCCGCATCTCCGACAAGTAAGAATTTTGCCTCCATCAGACGTCCTCCTTTCATGTTCAAAGGTTTTTGTGAACATTTACTAATTTTTTCTGTGATATCTTTGATTGATTGACTAAAGTATAACACAAGGTTTTTATTAAATAAAATAAATTATTTTGCTATAATATATTAACTTTTTTTATTATTAACCCAGATATCCCCAGTCTTTATCCCGCAAATAAGCCTCCAGACGTTCTTCAAACACCTGGACTGAACGAAGCGTTGCTTCATTCGGATATTTATGTTTAATCATATAGGTAATACGCTTTGGAGGTTTTGTCTTATTGGCAATCTCACTGACCGTTACCGGCCGCAGCTTCTGAATCCTCTCTGCAACGGTAATCGGTGCAATCGCCCACATATTTTCCTTGGAAAGCAGGTGAAATAATAATTCAAATGTATCAACCTGAAAACGAGGGCGCACTCCCTTTGTTACCCACTGATCATGCCAAATCTGATAATCTGCCTCCCAGCTGAGAAATATTTCTCGACTTAAATCCAATTCATCGGTATGGATAAATTCTCTTTGAACCGCTGCATTTTCTGATTGAATAATATACATCTTCTCCTCCAGAATTGGATTCGCAACCGTATTTTTAAAATGAAGATGATGATGCACAAATCCAAGATCAATATCATGATTCTCCAGATATTGATAGATTTCTGACGAATAATGTGTCTTGACTTTCAGATTCATAATCTGTTCTTCTTCATCCAGCATACTTCTATATAAGTCATACATCATGGCACTGTTCAGAGTATCCGTACACCCAATCGTCAGATACAGTTTCTGCCTGTTGTCCTTTAATGCCTGCATTTCCTGCCACACAGAGATCCATCGTTCTGCAATCGGAATGAATTCCTCTCCCTGCATCGTCAGTTCAATCTGTTTATATCCTTTTTTTCTGGTAAGAAGTTTTACCCCCAGTTCTTCTTCCAGAGATTTCAGTCTGTGACTGACCGTTGGCTGTGACAAAAACAGATTTTCCGCTGTCTTTGTAATATTTTTTGTTTTCACAATCATTAAAAATGTTTCTATTTCCGATAAATTCATCTTTCTCCTCCAAATATAAATTTTTTTAATATTATACAACAAAATTATTCATTTCTCAATTCTATTTCTTCGTGCTATGATAAAAACCAAGAAGAAAAGAAAAAACGTCCAAACAAGGAGGATGCATTATGGATACGAAAAATGGATTATTATTTTCTGATGAATATCAGAGAAGTTTAAAAGAACAATTTTGTTATGCGGACGACGATCCGAAATATGGTTCCCGTCTCTTTTTTGAAAACTCCGGAGGTTCTCTGAGATTAAAAAAAGCAGTAGAAGTAAAAGCTGCCGTAGAAGAATTTCCAGACTGCCCGGAACGTGTACGTGGAAGAGGATATGAATTATCACACTACGTAAGTGACGGAACAAAAGAAATCCTGGAGATCGTATTCGGAGCCAAAAGTGGTGCTTTGATCACGGAGTTATCTGCTTCTCAGACGATGTTCCATGCAGTGGGCACAATTATGGAAGGTGCCGGATGGGGAAAGAACGCAGTTACCTCTTCACTGGAACATCCATCTGCTCATGATGCCGTAGAATATTACTGTGAAAAGACAGGACGTGAATTCCGTGTCGTTCCTGCCAACAAGACAACCGGTGGAATTGACCCGGATGAAGTCATGAAATATGTAGACAAGGATACCGTACTGTTAAGTATTATGGCTGCATCAAATATTTCCGGAAATATCATGGATATCAAAGAAATTGCCCGCCGCGCAAAAGAGATCAATCCAGATATTTATATTGTAAGCGATGCTGTACAGCATGCACCTCATGCTGTTATTGATGTAGAAGACTGGGGCGTAGACGTGGCAAACTTTGCACCTTATAAATTCTTCGGTGTACGTGGATGCGGATTCGCATATGTATCTGACCGGGTTGCAGTTATGTCTCACCGCAAACTGACTCACAAACCAGCAAATGTATGGGCGCTTGGAACCCCTACACCGGGAAACTTTGCCGCTATGATGGCTGTCATTGATTATGTATGTGAGATTGGAAAGCATTTCAGCGACAGTACAGACAGACGTGCTTTATACGTAGAAGGAATGCATCGGATCCACCTTCAGGAACGTGCGCTTCTCTATCGTATGCTGGAAGGAACCAATGAAGTACCGGGACTTCGTCATATCAAAAATGTAGAAGTATATGTGGATATGGAAGATCTGACATATAAAGACCTGATCGTTGCAATGGGTATTAAAGGCATTGAATATGCAGAGTGCTCTCAGAAATATTTAGAGCATGGTGTAACTATCTTTGAACGTCTCAAGAGCAGTCCGTATTCTCAGAGAATCGTAGAATCTCTTGGACTTGAAGGCGCTCTCCGTGTATCTCCTCTCCATTGTCACGGAACAGACGATATTGATCGATTCCTTCGTATCACCAAAGAAATTGCTGAAAGCGTATAATCTCAGATTATACTGTCTCCATATTAATTCCTCTCAAAGAAATTCCCCAGAAAAAGAATCGGCATAAGCCGATTCTTTTTCTGTTTGAATCATTGACTTTTTATACGACACCGAAACTTCAGACTCAGCGCCTGCTTCGGACATGTTTCCGTGCATTTTCCGCAGCGGATGCATTCCGCGGAATCCGGATGTTTTACCGGATCCACATCCATTGGACAGTTTGCGCTGCACATCCCGCAGGAAATGCACCGCTCTTTGTCGATTTCCATATGATACAGGCTGATTTTATTCAGCAACCCATAGATTGCCCCCAGAGGGCACATCACTTTACAGAAAAACCGACAGACCATCAGACACCCGATCAACGTTACAATCAATATGCACATTTTAAATGAAAATAATGTCCCCAGCATACTGCGTAATTCCGGATGTGTTCCAAGAAGCGGAATCCCGCCTTCCAGCGTCCCTACCGGACAGATATATTCACAGAAAGCAGGTTCTCCCATCCCCACTATATTTGTATTTACAACCGGAAGCACCAGTACAAATACCAGAAGCATCAGGTATTTCACGTAAGTAAATCCCTTCCACAGTTTTTTCTTAGGAAATGGCATCTTATAGAGCAATTCCTGAATCAGGCCAAACGGGCATACGAATCCACAAACAGCTCTTCCGAATATCACACCGAGCGCCAGCACAAATCCCATTACATAAAAGCTGAACCGAAACTGTATCGATCCGCTCACTGCCTGCATCGCACCGATCGGACAGGACAGACGCGCAGCCGGGCAAGAATAACAGTTCATTCCCGGATTACAGAACTGCTTCCACTCCCCTTTGTATATCCGGCCATTGATAAAATTACCAAGATAAGTGTTTGAATAACCAAACGCTGCAATCTGAATTATTTTTCTTCTTACTTCCTGACGTATTTTCATCCATTTACCTCTAACTGATCTTATCCCAATCCGATACATTCCAGGCAGATATTGACTGCTTTATTCAGAACCATGGAGACTTCTCCCCGGTATATTCCATATGCAAGCATTCCAAACGCTGCCACCAGAATAAATATCTGCATGACCCGGAAGATCTGTCTCCTGTTTTTATTCATTCATATACTCCTCAACAAATGCTTTATATCCATCTACATCAGCTCCAACAATCGGATCTCCGACGATATTGCCTTCCTTATCTACAAAAATTGTTGTCGGAACGCCGATCAGCTCATAGATGATATCATCAAATTCTCCGGCTGCCACCAGATTCTGATATCCCGCACCGGTCTGCTCTGCAAGCTGACATGCTAACGCATATTGATCCGACTCTTCTGACTCCACATCCACAACAATGCCTATGATCTGAACATTGTCCGGCATCTCTTCTGCCCATTCCCCCAGCTCCGGTAATTCACTGATACATGGGCTGCAATAAGTTGCCCAGAAGTTTACAACCGTCAGATCTGCCTGTGAAAACACATTATTTGCAGCAACATTCCCCTGTAGATCGATCGTGGAAAATTCCGGCATTGCTTTCGGGAACCCGGAAGAGGTACTCTCCTTCGTCTCCTCTTCCGTCGAATCTGTCACAGTCTGCACTTCTTTCAATTCCTCTGTATCATCTGTTTCCTTCGAACTGCAGGCACTAAGTGTCATACACATTGCAGCAATCAATAAACAAAAAGCTACTTTTTTCCTATTCATTTCAGATATTTTCTCCTTAACTTTTCCTATACTCCATCTATAACTTCCTGCGGCATCCAACGTAAGCGGCCTTCTTCATACATGTAGTTACAAAAAGGAGCTGTTACCAGGTAACAACTCCTTTATAACACAGCCGGATTTATTTTGCAATTCCTTCGTTATATGCATCAAATACTGCTGCGAGAGTATCAAGTCCCGATCATTCGGGACTTTTCTTTTCCACAGAAACATTTTTATCCATGGGCATTCGTTTATATTTCAAATATTTCCAGATCATCCGGCACATACAGATTGCCATGATAGTATCGTTTTCCTTCCTCCGTGTATAACCGTTTACGTTCTGCCAGATGGGTTTCCTCTGTATGATACAGAAGGAGATTCGTAACTTTCAGTTCTTCCGCCAGCTGACATGCTTCCTTTACCGTACTGTGATGCTTCTCATAAGGCTTGAACTTATCTGCTTCATCAAACAGACAGAATGCCTCATGAAGCAGCCAGTCGCTGTCTTTTACATATTCGTAATTCACCTCATTATACGGCTCATCACCCACGCAGGTAAACTTTCTTCCATCCAAAAGCTGCATGGTAAATCCGAACTGCTTTGCCTTTGTAGATGCGATATCAAAAAATGTCACCGGACACCCTAGGACCATGCGGCAATCTCCGCTTTTCACCACATCAAATCGAATCCTCTCGCCCATATGCCTGCACACCTTCTGCTGAATCGTCATATTGGCAATCGCCTGAATCTTCTCCGCAAGCTGCTCGTGACAATAAATACGCAGCTCCCCTTCGTATTTTCCCTGGTTCATCCGCTGTCCGATCATTCGGATCAGCCAGATAACCCCCAGCACATGATCCACATGTTCATGGGTCACAAAAATATCATGAATATCCTTCAGATCAATACCTGTATCCTTTAAAACCTTCAGGATCCGGTTGCCGCCGCCTGCATCAACAAGGAAATGCTGATTTCCTTCCGAGATTGCAAAACATGTATTATAACACTCCGAAACCGCTGCGTTACCCGTACCCAATATTGTCAACTTCATAATCTTGCCTCCATACTCTATCGTAATTACTCACTTAATTATCTAAGCCTTTTTCCACCCTGCATGGTACTGACTTGCTCAGCACAAATCCGGAGATCGGATCGGCATATTTCAGACTGCAGAGATCATTTACATTTCCTTCCTTCCATGGCTCGGTCATATACGAACTTCCGCCGCCATGTGGGATGTGAATTGCATGTCGTGCCATCCCACAGATTCTTGCCTTGTATGTTCCACTTCCAAACGGGGTACTGACTCTTACCATCTCCCCTTCTGAGATTCCAAGCTCTTTTGCATCTTCTGGATTCAGATCTGCCAGTGGATAAGGCTCGATTGCTGCTATCTCAGGAATATTTGCTCCGAATACTCCCATCCGGTGATTGCTTCTTGCGCCGGAGGTCATGGTAAACGGATATTCCGGCTGATTCATTTCTTCGATTGAACGGATATCCCTGTATTCCGGATATGGTGTATATCCATTTTCTGCAAGATAGGTGGAACAGATCTCCAGTTTTCCGGATGGTGTCGGGAATCCCGGCTTTCCATCCGCTCTGAGTTCACCGGTTTTATACTTATAATAATGTTTTTCCACTTTTCCTGCATTCGTACGAAAATCACCTGCACACGGTGCCGTTCCCTGCACAAGCCAGGTGCGAAGCTCTTCTTCATTCTGGGGATATCCTTCTGCAATCCCCAGTTTTTTCGCTATCCCGGCAATGATCAAAACGTCATTTTTTGCCTCCCCTACCGGATGAATTACCGGTTCCTGTATCCGCACTCCTTCCGGTCCCGGCACTGCTTTCGGGCATTCGAAGAGGGTACATGCCGGAAAGACCACATCTGCATAACGGGCATCTTCTGTCAGATAACGGTCTATGACAATCATACATTTCATCTTCTGATAGGCCGCGCGCCATACTTTGCTGTCCGGAAATGATAAGGCCGGAGAACCGCCAATCACAAGCAGCCCGCGCACCGGATATGGACGGTCGTTCAGCACCGCTTCCGGAACACAGGAAAATTGTCCATTTCCGGCAAATTTATAAAAAATCGGATATTCCCTGGCACCAATCGGCATCTCTTCTTCCTCCGGCATATCCTTTAACGGAACCGTCGGCATATTCCTTGCATTCAGGTAGATGCTTCCCGGTGCATCCAGTTTACCGGTGATTGCCCATAACACATAGATTGCGCGGTTGTTCTGAATTGCGCTCAACTGATATTCAAGCCCGGTATAGGCCACCAAGGAAATCCGCGTTGTGGAACAGAATATGTCCGCTAATTTCCGAATGTCTTCTTCGGAAATACCGCACCATGCAGACAGCTGCTCCATTTCCAGCGTATCCAGATATGCACAGAATTCGTCAAATCCTTTCGTATATGTTTCAACAAACTCATGATCGTATTGATTACTTTTAATTATATGCTTTAACATTGCAAGCGCCAGTGCTCCGTCCGCTCCCGGCGTCACCGGAAGCCACCAGTCCGCGATCTCTCCAAGCCCGGTCTGTCTTGGGTCTATCACGATCAGCTTTGCACCACGCTTTTTTGCCTCTTTGATCCGTTTCAGCATCATCTGCGGCCCATCATCCGTCGTAGAGTTTTTTCCCCAGGAAATGATATAATCACTCTCCTCCACTTCCTGGATCATCTGCCTCGTTCCTATCCCAAGCGTCGTAATCGGAGTGATCGTGCTGGATGCCGTATTGCAGATGGATCCACAGTTCATGTCATTCGGAGATCCTAGCCTCTTCAGAAATGATTTCTGATTTTTTGTGCTGACACTCATACGCGTTACCGGTGTTCCCAGAACCCCTCTTCCATAATACGAAGCAAGCGATCTGCCACCATACTCATTTGCTGTCTCCCGCAGCAAATGTGCCGCATGCTCAAATGCTTCCTCCCAGGACACTTCACGGAACTTACCTTCCCCGCGCTCCCCGGTACGGATCATCGGTCTCGCAATTCTTTCTTTTCCATATAACAATTTCGGCGCCAGCGCTCCCCGAACGCATAACCTTCCCACCGGAGATTCACGATCCGGCTCAATCTTCACAAGCTTTCCATCCTCGATTGTCATGAGCACCTGACAGCCACCCTGACACATACCACAAGTTCCCTTAGTTATCACAAATATCCCTCCTTATCCATAAAAAAACTGTCTATAAAAGCTCCGATTCACCTGCATTGTCCAGTTCTCCAAATTCCTGTTTCTCAAATTCCTGAATAGATATATGCTTTTTATTCGGATTGGCATATACAAATGTCTTGTCTACATTTTCCAGATAGTTCTGTATCTTATCATTGGTCGCACTGATGATCGCCTGGAATCCAAGTCCCCGGATCAAAGAGATGCAGCTTGCCACCTTTTCCGCATCCATCTTGGAGAATGCCTCGTCCAGAACCACCAGCCTCAGTGTCGGCATCCGCCGCATCTTCGGAGACTGACTGATCCGGTAGATCTGTGCAAAGCTAGCCAGCAGTGCTACGTATAACGGATTCTGTCCCTCTCCTCCGGAATTCTTCTTGATCATCCGGCTTAAGCCTATGGTCATGTCTTTTTCCCCATGCACGATCTGCTGCATATCAAAGGACAGGTAAGTCCGGTAATCCGCATATTTGTCCATGTTCTTTTTCGCCTCGTCCAATTCTTCCTTGGTCGCATGCTCCGGTGGGATAAAGATGTTGATCAGTTCATTCATCATCTCACCGTACTGATTCTCATGCTCCATCGTAAAGAGATCCATCTGATTCTCCATCGTATCTTCCAGCATCGACGGCTGAATCTGCAGTGCATCATCCATGAACATTTTGTAATATTTTCCGTCTACACCTTTATTTTTTGTGATCACAAACTGATACTTGTCTTTTCCGAAGTCCAGCCGGCTGATGATGCGGTTCAGTTCATCCCGCCTCTGATATGCTTCCAGGATCGCACTGCGGATCTTAAAGATAAAGTCGTCCTTAAAATGTTCCACTGCCTGCCGCGCCTGCTCTTTTGCGGACTCCCGGTAAGCCTCAAGATTATCGCACTGCAGTTCGTCTAACAGCTGATCGTAGGCTGTATTCTCTCTGGAGGAAGCAGAGAAGATCCGGTTCGGATAACTGCGTATATATCCGCTGCGTTCTTCTACCAGCTTCTGATACGCGGTCTCCTCCTCCTCTCTCAGCCTATAACTTTCTGCTATTTTCTGTCGCTTCAGATAATCATAATTCACAGACTTTCTTCCGGAGAGATAATCCTGAAATTCCATCTCATAATCCGATGGGCGCTCTCCGTCTTCGCAGAACATCCGGCTATTGACCTTCTGTCTGCCCTCTTTCAGCGCTGTCTCTGCCACAAGAAGCTCTTCCTGAAGCTTTTCAATCTCTTTTTTATTCTCCCAGATTGTCTCCTGTATCCTGCCAAGCTGCTCTTTTCTGGAATCCTGTGCATGCTGCACCTCAAGCTTTCTGCCCTCCCATGCATCGACCGTCTCTTCTTTCAGCTTCTGCATCTGTTCGGCCATCTGTGCTTTTTTCCGCTCTTTTCCCGAGATAGCCTTCATGTCCGCCAGCCAGCGCATGTAGTCTTCCGTCGGCTGATTCAGCATCTCAAGCTGCATAGTCTTTCGGATCTCTTCCAGGGTCTCCTGGAGCGGAAGGCGTTCTTCCTGAAGCTTCTCACAACGTTCTTCCAGCTTGCGAATCCGCTGACGCATACTCGTCTCTCCGATATAGGCCCTTCTGGTATAATGCTCCGGATTGATATGCTGGAGGCGATAACTGTGATACAGCATGCAGTCTGGTGTGACACCGATTCTGCAGTCCCGAAGTTCCTCCACACTCTCGCATTTTTTTACATTTCCCAGGAAGAAATCAATATAAGCCCGCACATACGGCTCTTTTGCCGTTACTTCCTCCGCAAGCGACCCTGCCTGGGCGGTATGCGGCTCCTTCATAAGCTTTTCCGTGTCCAGCACCGCTGCACGCGAATACTTCTTTCTGTCCATACCGCGATAGATGTCCAGCGCTTCCTTTGCGTAAGCCGGATCCACGATCAAAAGCAGCTTGTTGCTTCCCATGTATCCCTCAACCGCATTGTGCCAGCGTTCATCCCGGATATCCAGAAGGTCTGCAAGGATCTGGACGTTCACAAACTTTCCGCATCTTTCATGCAGTCGGTTGCGAAGTTCATATCTTGCCTCTTCCAGTTCCCGCGGATATGCCTTCTTTCCCTGCCTTAACGCCTTCAATTCCTCTCTGGCTTCTTTTTCTTCTTTTTTAATCCGACGAAGATCTGCATCCGTCTCCTGTCTCTGTTCTTCCAGTTCTTCCTGTATATCCCCAAGACCTTCCGACAGACGCTGCAGTTCTTCTTCGGATATCTTCCCTTCTGCAAATTTCTCAATATCCCAGAGAACCTGATTCGGAGTAATGTCCTGAAGTGTCCATTCCTTCAGGCGCTTTGCCGTCTGCATCCAGCGTACTTTTCCTGCATTCAGGCGTTCCAGAACCTCATTTAATGCAGTAAGATCTGCCTCCATGCGGGAATAGCCGCTGTCTGCGATCCGAAGAATGATCTCTTCATATTCTTTCTGCAGTTCTTTCTGCTCCTGTTCCAGTACATTCTGCTGCCCCTCCAGTTCTTTGATGGCTTCCCGGCGGACCTGAATCTTATCACGACATTCCCGACTCTTTCCCTCCTGCTGCATCATCTCCAGACGGTCGATCTGGTATGTACACATCTGTGCTTCCTCATGCTTTTCCTCATAGGCCTGATACACTTCCTGAATCTGCCGGAGTCTTCGGATCTCCTCCAGTGTCTCCTCGATCTTGCCGCGCATCCGCCCATACTGCATCACACTTTCCTGCAGGTCTTCAATATGAATATCCTGTTCCATACAGATATATTCTTTTACAAATTCCTCCAGCTTGATATTCATTCGAAATGATATCGCACGTTTGAACAGCTTCGGAAATTTCTCCATATCCAGTCCGCCCAGGTAAATGTCGTATAATTGTCTGCGGAACCGTTCATTGCTTGGTCCGCAGTAGTACTGTTCCGGAGAAAATGTCCGCTGAAGATATTCCCGCAGTTCCATCGTCGTAAGACACCTTGACTGTGTCCGGTACTGATTCTCAAGAAGCCCTCCTGTATGCCAGAAGAACAGTCTGCTGATATCATTCGTTGCCGTTTCCACATCAAATACGACTCCGACACACTGCTTATCCTTCGTATTGGTCTGCTCCAGTTCCAGTACGATCGTACTGGAAAAGTTATGATTTCGCAGATACTGTGCTTCATTATTGTCACTGATATTGACCATACCGCGCAGGTACTCGATCAGTGTACGGTCTGAATCATCTGCCGCTGCCTTGTTGAAGAATCCTCTTCCGTCGGTATTGGCATACAGTACGATCTGGATCGCATCGATGACCGTCGACTTTCCGCTCCCGGAATGTCCGGTAAAAAAGTTGATTCCTTCATTCAGCGTCAGTATCTTCTTGTCTATATAATGCCAGTTATTCAGACATATCTTCGATAGCGCTTTGAACGGCTGTTTCGTCTCCATTTTGTTCCTCCTCACTGAATGTTGCCAGCAGCTCTCTGATGTCATCTGCCATCAGCACTGCATGGATACACGGATAGATTACAAGTCTTGTTTCCTCATTTAACTCTTCCAGTATATCCAGCGGCTCTATAATCTGGTATTTTTTCAGAAGCGCAATGGTCCGGCGCATCTCTGTCGGAGATGGAATCCCCCGCAGCACACGGAACTCTCCTGCTTTCTGATTGATCGCTCCCAGAGTAGTAACTACATGACTGCTGGAAGATACCGCCTGCATCTGCTCGTCATAGATCAACTTCAGCACCAGCAGATATATGGTTGCAAGACGCGGCAGCTTTTCTCCCCACAGCATCTCTCCCTGAATATAGATGACACCCATATGCACATTTTCCTTTAACTGAATCCCTGCAATCGTAAAATAGTATTTCAGGAACTCCAGATGCTTGCTGCAGATCCGGTATTCTTTTGTATACTGCATTCTTCCGGATCGTTTATCAAACTTTCGTTCCAGAAGAAATGTCTGTCGGTACAGGGTCTGTACAACCTCCGTAATCTCCTCTTTTTCTTCCTGTGAAAGCTGTTCGTAATACTCTATCATAGCTTTTCCTCCTTCTGCCGGTTTTCTACAGACTTCTTCTTACAAACTTTAAGGCCGGATACCGATAGCCACCGTTCTCCACCATCTCAGGTTCCTCTTCCAGCAGCATGTAACGACTGTTCTTACGGGTGCTGTAGTCATATGCCAGAATCAGTTTTTCAAAGTCCTCTTCCCCACTAATCTCAAGCTTTGCTGCGTCCATGACTTCGTCCTGCATATGAGCTTCGATAAACTCCTCAATCTGCTTTTTCGTATAACGAACCTGAATCCGATTCAGTTTCAGCACGTCTTCTCTGTCCAGATCCTCCGTCTTTTCATCCGGAAGCATCTGACTGATAAAATCTTTTCTTGGTTTTTTCCGTTTATATAGTGATTTATCCGATACAATCTCAAGCAATGACAGATTCATCCTCGTTCCGACTGTCCGGATCATGTCGTCTGCTTTTTCAGGAGATGCCGCCATCCGGTTCAGAAGCTGTACCACCAGTCCCTTTGTATCAGTCTCTCCGCTCAGAAGATAATTCATCCTCGTTACCGTCGCTCTTACATACTTCGTATGCTCACTGTCCATATTTGCGATCCGATGTTCAATGTCGTCAAATCCCCTCTCGATCAGATCCAGAAGATCCAGCACATCATCCCCTGTATCTCCCATCGTTCTTGATCTTGCACGCACCTTTTCAATCCACATCTCATCGTCGCGGATCTCTTTCAGACATTGCTTGATATCATTTTTGTATCTGTAAAAATTGTCCGATGTCTTCAGAATATGGTACTTTTTCCTGACTACCTCTTCGACGTAGCCATCCAGATGTTCCCTCAGAAGATCACCGTAAAACTTCTGTTCCAGCAGCTTCGAAAAAAAGCGGTCCATATTGTGAAGCATATCCTGAAGCGCCTTGTTCAGCTTTCTGGTATTAACAAGCGCCGTCCGAAGCATACTCAGATTTGCCCTTGGGTCATTTCGAAATGAAAACAGAGTTGCGTACACATTCTGAATATAGATATTCGTCTCCTCCATATCTTCCGAATTCAGACGTTCAAATGCGTCGATAAATATTGCCGCATAATCCGGAATCACGATATGGGTCACCAGCGTCCGGTAATCCTCTATCTTCTTCAGCCACCCTGTCTTTAAAAGCCAGTTTAGAATCCGGGATGCCGGTGTCTCCAGCATATCGTATTCTGTATCACTTTCTTCCCTCTGAAGCTCAAATCTTTTCCTCGCATTCATATCACTTAAGACCTGAATGCACACTTCTTTCGTCAGAAAATAGTTGCTGTATTGATATTCTTCGTTAATACTCAAAAGTGCTTCGATATATATATCCCGGTTTATGGACCGGAAAAGCCCCCAGAACCCCTCCGGGATTTCATGTTGCAGATGCATATATTTCTCCTGTAATCTATTGGTTATTTTATTGACCTGATGACTGACTTGTTTCTCCACTTGTTGTTACTGACGGCCTTCCAGCGGTCAGGCTGACGCCGCTATCATATTTTAGCATTTTTAAGCCTCATTTTCCAGATTTCTTGTATTTTCTCCTGAGAACTGTTATGATAATAAAAAATGTCCGGAGGGATTTCTATGTCTGAAAAAGCAAACAAAATAAACAGTACAACTGAACAAATAGAATCAGCGACAGCCGGATCCAACGTCTTACTGTATCCGGCGTCCGAAACCATAAACAATACCGACGAGACTGCATCCTCTGTCGAAACAGATCTCAGCGAGGCCCCTGCTCCGACAGAGAGCAGCGAATCTGAAGTTCACACCCCGTCAGAGACCTGCGAGGCAGCGCTTCCAGCCAAACCGCAGAATATGCCTGAAGAGGAACACGCAGGAAAGGATAACGCTTCTGCCGGTGAAAGTACACTTTCTCCGGACGAAGAAGATCTGTTTGAAGAGGAAGATTATAGCGAAGCCGGAGATGGAAAGAAACCACACCGCTTCTTCCATTTCCGTTCCCACCGAAAGGCTGAGATGTCACGTGACGAACTGATTCTCTCCCGAATCAGCGATGAAGATCTGATGGAATACCTGCGGCTGGAGCAGCAGAGACAGGAGCTTCTTCAAAAAGCCAAAGAAGTCCGTGAAAAGAGGATCTGGACTGCATTCCTGCTGACCGTTTCATTGCTTGCAGTCGTTCTTGTAATCTACTTTTTAAAGGACAACCCTACCATCCTGGTCAGCATTCTGTACACGATCGGAATTCTGGTTGCCCTGTATATCTGGAATCGCCCAAAAGACAAGGGTTCGGATAAGAAAACAAAATAACAATCAATTTTTCATTACTTTTTCTAAAAAGCCAATCATCAGAAGTGCCCAAGGGCACGTTCTGAGATTGTAAACGGTCGCCAAGGTCTCAAGCAAGCTTGGACTTTGGCTCGTCGCTGATACAAAAAGAGCGTATGGATCATCTGTCCATACGCTCAATCTTTGCGCTATTTAATAAAACTCTGACGGCTGAACATAGCCATGAGGACTTGTAGCAAAACCACCTTGATACTTAACAGTTATATACTGTGTTTTCCCATCAGCCTTTAGCTTCACATAACAGATATCATTTTCAAATTTATCTGTAATTTCCATTTTCTGGTCCAGATAGTAAACCCATACGGTTCCATCTTCTTTGTATTCAACATCCGGCATGCTTAGTTCTTCCAGTAACTCCTCATCCGTTAATGGTCTTTCTGTACCGTTCTCATATGCAACACCGCCACCGCTTTGATGAACGTCATTGCCATCCGCATCCTTATAATCAAGTGTATAGCTGCCATTTTCGACAGTAAATGTGGCATCTGTCTGATCCCCGTGGATCCATACCTGCACGATTCTCTGGATGCCACCAACGTCCATAGCATATGCTGCACTACCGGATCCAACCACAAGCACGAATGCTGCTATCGCTACCGCTACTTTAGGAATCAAGCGTTTCTTTCTAATCGGAACACTCTTCTCATTCGTTGTCATATTCAACACCTCCGTTAATACGTCCGGAGAAGCATGCAGTTTATCAAAAACTCTCTGGATTTTTTCTTTATCTGTCATTTTCTTACTCCTCCTTCAGATAATCTTTTAATTTCGCCTTTGCACGAAACAGTCTCGTACTGACCGTTTTTTCCGGTATTCTTAGTATCGATGCTATCTCTGCTGTGGAATATCCTTCATAATAGAATAACAGTATGGGTACTCTGTATTTTTTGTCCAGATTCATCACCGCCCGGAACAGGTCCAGATGACTTTCCTCTTCAAATCCAAGAGTATTTGCATATTCTTCAATATCCTCCATCTTATTCCATGGGGATCGGAATAGCATTTTGCATTGATTGACAGTGACTCTGATTAACCAATTTTTCAAATGGGAATCTGATTCAAATTCCTTGGTAGTTTTGTACAGTTGTATTAAAACGTCCTGCGTCACATCATTTGCGTCATCGGAATTCTTTGTCCAGCTATACGCTACTCGATATATGGTATCCGTGTACTTTTCTGCAAAGGTTACAAATTCTTCTTTCGACATATATGTTCACTCCTTAAGGCCTTACATTAATAATATGCGCAAGATCCCCGATTCCTTTCAAAAGATTTTAGAAGAATTTAGAAAAGGTGTCGCTTTCCAATCTAAATATCATCAAATCAGATCGGAAAGCGACACCTTTTTATGGATCATGAAACACAATACCCTTCATATCGTACAGTCAATATCCTGCAATTCCAGCCGAGTATTTTTACTATGGTTTTCATTAAGCAATTCTATTATAGATTCTCTTTACCGGCTGATAGAGTACTGCAATCGCAATGATCATAAATACTGCATTGATCACAGTTGCCGGAATGGAAGCCAGTGAACCGGCAAACGCTGCTGCAAGTCCGCTGCCAAGAAGCATCATCCGGATCGTTCCCATCGTCAGTTCAATCACAACGTTCATACATCCATATATTACTGCACAGATAACCGCATAGCCGTACTCCTTTTTCTGATCTTGCTGCGCCTTTCTCTTCAGGATCATGAAAACAGCTCCCACGATCAGACATTTTACAACCGTCTCAATAAATACCTGCGGAACGTCCTGCATATATCCATTCAGGATATCAAATATAATCAGTCCTAATGTTCCGGATACTGCACCGCGCTTTCCTCCCTGAAGCAGAACACCCATTACTACAAAAATATGACCAAAATGTACGAATGGTGTTCCGATTGCCGCCGGAAGCGGAATCCTAAAAGACTGAATTCCCAAAAATGTAATTGCCGCAAAAAAAGCTGTGATCACCATGGCCTTCACATGCCCATCCGTTGCAATATTACCTGATTTTACCGCATTTGTACTCATTCTCTCTTCCTCCTGTTCTTACATTAACCGTTCCTAATCTTACCATTCTTTTGGATTTACAAAAACAGCCAATTATTTATATTTTAACCAGTCCAGTTCTATTTCCAAAGAAAAAAACATAAAATTCAATTATCTGCTTGCTTTTTTCCTCTTCCGGGTATAATATACGTGTATAGATGATATGGTTTTGAAAACTACATGTTGTAATCATAGTATTTAGGAGGCGTATTATTATGGCAGAAAATTTATCAGAACACATCAAAGATCCAGGAAGCGCAATTACACATTTCATAGGAATGCTGATGGCTATATTTGCAGCAGTTCCACTTCTGATAAAAGCAGCACACGAACCCAGCAGGATATATATCATCTCGATAGCAATCTATGCAGCAAGCCTGATCCTGTTATATGCTGCCAGCACAACCTATCATACATTTGACAGATCAAAAAAAGTAAACACAATTCTCAAAAAGATAGATCATATGATGATCAGTGTCCTCATAGCAGGAAGTTACACTCCGATCTGCCTGCTGGTTTTAAAAGGCAGAACCGGAATCATACTTCTTACGATCGTGTGGACATTTGCCATAGCAGGCATTCTCATCAAGGCATTCTGGGTGTACTGTCCAAAGTGGATCTCATCGGTGCTCTACATCGGCATGGGATGGACCTGCGTACTGGCATTCACGCAGCTTTTGAATACTCTGTCACCGGCTGCTTTCGGTTGGCTCCTTGCCGGCGGGATCATCTATACAGTCGGCGGAGTCATCTACGCACTGAAGCTGCCTATCTTTAACAGCAGACACAAATACTTCGGAAGCCACGAGATCTTTCATCTCTTCGTAATGGCAGGAAGCGCTTGCCATTTCGTTGTAATGTACGCTTTCGTACTTTAAAGAGATAAAAAAGGGACGGGGAATTTTTAAAAATTCCCCGTCCCTTTTTTACTGCGCTAAAGTGCCGAGTTATCCACACGTTTTCACCAGTTTTTCCTTCTCTTGCCGGCTCATATGCTTAATTGCATATTCACGTTTCATTGCCTCGCTTTTTGTCTCATATTCTTCCCAGTATATCAGCTTCACCGGTCTCCGATTCTTCGTATATTTCGCACCTTTTCCCGCATTGTGCGCCTGTATCCTTTTCTCAAGATCATTCGTCCATCCAGTATAAAAACTCCCGTCCTGACATTTTAAAATGTATGTGTAATTCATGATCTAATCCTCTCCACATAAGTTATCCACTTAATCCCCATTATAAATTCATTCTCTCTTTTTTTAAAGAGGGACGGGGGATTTTATAAACGGGACGGAGGATTTTTAAAAATCCTCCGTCCCGTTTATCATTCCATATACTCCACCGGATTGACCGGCTGTCCATCTTTTCGCATTTCGAAATATACGTTACATCCTTCTACACTATAGTATTTGGTCGGCTGACTCACGTACCCCAGTATCGTCTTGGCTTCTACATAATCTCCCACTTTTACCGGCACTTCTTTCAGCTGCCCATAGAACAGTTCATATCCGTTTCCCAGATCAACATTTACTGTTGTGCCGGTCTGTGCGGTCACGTCTATGGATTTTACGATTCCCGGTGCAGCTGAGATTACCTGATCTCCTTCTGCTCCGGATATGATCATCGCCGGATTATACTTATACTGGTCCAGTGTTGAAAAGTACACCGTCTTGTCCATGCTATAGCTCATAATGACAGTTCCGTCTACCGGCCACAATAGCTGGCTGCTTTCATTAAAATTAATATTATGGCCGCTCCCTGCAGTTGTCTGAATCCCACTTCCGCCGACTCCGTCTGCTCCTTCGGCGCCATCGCTGTCATCTTTTTCTTCGGTATCTGTCTGTGTCGTTTTTTCTTCTTCTTTAACAGCCAGGTTATTGGCTTCCTGTGAAGGTTCCTCCTGTGCTTTATCTTCTGTATCATTCGTTTCTTCCGCCCTGGCAAGTTCATCCTGCTGTGTTTTTCTGTAATCATTGAATGTATATGTTCCAACTATTGCGATTGCTGCTACAAAACATAATACTGCCGCGACGGTAGCACCTCTTTTTTTCTGTGAGGGACTTTTCTTTTCTTTCATGTTATCACCACCTCTGACTCTATTTTTGCCAGATAGTGATGCACTTATTCTGCTTCCAGTAATATTTCCGCAACTTCTTTTATTTCCGTTCCTTCAAAAAAATAATTTAATATTTCCTGATATTTTTTCCCACTTTCCGCCATTTGATTGGCACTGTACTGACTCATTCCTATACCATGTCCGATTCCCCGGGTCGTAATCCTCATTTTTCCATTATAACGCTGCAGCGTAAAGCATCCGGATTGCAAATGATAGTTTTTTCGAAATTCTTCTCCGCTTATGTTCTCCTGCCCTACCCTTACATTGGTTACATATCCTGCGCTGTCCACCGCTGTCACTTCTGCATCCATATCATCTGTTACCAATGTCTGTATCTGTTCTTCAGATTCTATATCCGCCTGGCAATCCACGATTTTCAGATATGGATAAGCTTCGCTTCCCAGCGCTTCTGCACCATCTCTGGTACATCCGTTACTTAACCGGAAAAATGGTGTATAAGCCAGCTCTTCATTGTACATGAGAACCTGTCCTTCTGTTTCTTCCCATATCTGTTCTAGCTTATGATAATTTTTTGAATATTGAATTCCCCACGCCTGCTCCATCTTTTTCTGTGTCCAGAACGGTCCTTCCAGAATCGTATTGCTTCCGGATTCTTTAATCTTCTTATATACGTCGGTCCGGACCAGAATTGCCTGTGCTTTGAGTGCTTCTTTCTCATAATCGGCCGGAATCTCTCTGGCAAGCACGCCGATACAGTACTCTGCGATCGGCATTCTGACAATCCCTGTCTCTTCCTCATCCTCAGTCGAAATCCGCACCTTCACACAGGTCTGATCAACGTGCGATGATGCCTCTATCCCCGGTCCATTCAAAAACACCGTAACCACATACGGAAGGAGCACGATGATAATCGTATAACATCCCCATTTTTTTAATCTCTGCCGCATAAAAAAGCCCTCCCATACACTGTATGGAAAGGCTTTTCATTTTATACCATTTTGTTATCCATTCTAGTATTCCATCTCTTCCTCATCAATGGACACCGACTCCAGATGCCAGATGTCATCCACATATTCACGAATCGTTCTGTCAGAAGAGAATTTTCCGCAGCATGCAGTATTGAGAAGTGCCATTCTTGCCCATCTGTCTTTGTCTCTGTATGCTTCTTCCACTCTCTGCTGTGCTTCTGCATAAGAACGGAAATCTTTCAGAATAAAATACATATCTGCGCGGCTGCCGCCCTTGGTGTTCAGAAGTGAATTATACAGATCGCGATACATTTCTGAATCCCCGTTTGCATAGGTTCCGTCCACCAGCTGATTTACTACGCGGCGTACATCCGGATCATTGTTGTAGATATCGTATGGATTATATCCACCGTTCTGCTCGTAATTGATAACTTCGTCAGAGCTCAGTCCGAAGATAAATGCATTTTCCATTCCTACTTCTTCTACAATCTCAACGTTTGCTCCGTCCATGGTTCCCAGTGTCGGTGCACCATTCAGCATGAACTTCATATTACCGGTACCGGATGCTTCCTTAGACGCTGTAGAAATCTGTTCACTGACATCTGCTGCCGCAAAGATCCACTCTGCATTAGATACGCGGTAATCTTCGATGAATACAACTTTCAGTTTTCCGTTGATGCTGCGGTCATTATTTACCACCTCTGCAACAGAGTTGATCAGTTTGATGATCTGTTTTGCACGGATATAACCTGCAGATGCCTTTGCACCAAAGATGAAGGTTCTCGGGAAGAAATTCTTCTCCGGATGTTCTTTGATCTGATTGTACAGATACATTACGTGCAGGATATTCAGCAGCTGACGCTTGTACTCATGGAGACGTTTTACCTGGACATCGAATATAGATCTCGGATCTACTTCTACGCCATTGTGCTCCAGAATGTATTTTGCCAGGCGTTCTTTGTTCTTGAATTTGATGCTCATAAACTCTTTTCTGGCTTCTTCGTCATCCGCATATTTTTTCAGAGCGGACATCAGAGACAGATCTGTTGCCCATTCATCAGTTCCAAGCTTTTCTGTTACCCAGTCAGCGAGAAGTGGATTGCCGTGCATCAGGAAACGTCTCTGCGTAATACCATTCGTTTTATTGTTGAATTTCTCAGGCATCATCTGATAGAAATCTTTCAGTTCCTGATTTTTCAAAATCTCTGTATGAAGTCTTGCAACACCATTCACAGAATAGCCGGCTACAATCGCAAGGTGTGCCATCTTTACCTGTCCGTCTCTGAGTATTGCCATGCTTTTTACCTTTTCTTCATTTCCCGGATACATTGCACGTACCTGGTTCACAAAACGACGGTCAATCTCCTGGATGATCTGGTAAATACGAGGAAGCAGTCTGGAGAACAGGTCGATCGGCCATTTTTCCAATGCTTCTGCCATAATCGTGTGGTTCGTATATGCACAGGTCTTCGTTGTGATCTCCCATGCTTCATCCCAGCCAAGGTTCTCCTCATCCAGAAGGATACGCATCAACTCTGCTACTGCTACTGTTGGATGTGTGTCGTTCATCTGGAAGGTTACCTTCTCCGGAAGTTTATGAATATCGTCATGTTTTCTCTTATATCTTGCAATCGCTGCCTGAATACTTGCAGACACAAAGAAATACTGCTGTTTCAGTCTCAGTTCTTTTCCTGCATAATGATTATCATTCGGATACAGAACTTCTACGATATTCTTTGCAAGATTTTCCTGTTCCACTGCCTTGTGATAGTCTCCGCGGTCAAATGACTCCAGCTGGAAATTCACGATTGCTTCCGCATCCCAGATACGCAGGGTATTTACTACATGGTTATTGTAACCTACGATCGGATAATCATACGGAATTGCCATTACAGACTCATAATTTTCCTGAACAAAATGCGTCTTTCCTGTCTCATCATATTCCACACGGATATTACCGCCAAAACGGACTTCTTTTGCATATTCCGGTCTCTTAAGTTCAAACGGGTTGCCGTATTTCAGCCAGTTATCCGGTGTCTCAACCTGATATCCGTTTTTGATTTTCTGCTTGAACATACCATAACGATAGCGGATACCACATCCGTAAGCAGAATAACCGAGTGTTGCAAGAGAATCCAGGAAACATGCGGCCAGACGTCCCAGACCGCCGTTTCCGAGTGCCGGATCCGGTTCCTGATCCTCAATTGCATTCAGATCGATTCCCATCTCATCCAGCGCTTCTTTTACTTCTTTATAAGCAGTCATATTGATCAGGTTATTTCCAAGCGCTCTTCCCATCAGAAATTCCATGGACATATAATAGACTGTCTTTGGATCATCTTTCTCATACTGCTTCTGTGTTGCAAGCCAGTCATCAATAATTGCTTCTTTTACAGCATAAGAAACTGCCTGAAACAACTGCTGAGGTGTAGCCTCCTCTACTTCTTTACGGAACAAAGTTTTTACATTATTTCTTACTTCTTTTTTAAATGCGTCTTTTTCAAATCTTGGATTGTTCATGTCCTATCTCCCTCCATATGTGGGGTTCGGGCAGGAATCTCCCAGCTTCAGTCTGAACTGTAACTATTGTTTTTCCACCCCGAGGATTACTTTCTCCCCATTGATTTTCCATTCCTTCACATAACCGGTCGGTTCAGCTTTTGTTACGGCAAGTGCAAGAGTTTCCTCTGCTACCGTATCCGCATTATCAGCAAATACTTTCTCTGCCTTTTCCGTTCCGGCATAAGTAATTGCAATCTTATCCATCACTTCAAATCCGGCTTCTTTACGCATGGTCTGTACTTTACTGATGATCTCGCGTACAAATCCTTCCTCCAGAAGCTCTTCGGACAGATTGGTATCCAGAACAACCGTAATGCCGTTATCATTTTCAGATACAAAGCCCGGCATCTGCGCAGTTTCAATCAGCAGATCTTCACGTGATAATACGACCTCCTGACCACTTATCACAAACTTCAGTGCTTCCGTGGCATTCAATTCATCCATGGCTGCATTTCCGTCAATTTCTGCAAGCGCTGCCTTAATACCGCCTAACATTTTACCATATTTTGGTCCGACTGTCTTTAGCTGAGGTTTAAAAGAATAAGAGGTGAAATCACGAACTTCTTGTGTAAATGTTACAGTTTTTACGTTCAATTCGTCTCTTACAATGTCCTGATAGAACTCCGGAACCTCAAAATCAGCTTTCACATACATCTGTCCAATCGGCTGACGGTTCTTGATATTTGCAGTATTTCTGCAGGCACGACCCATAACAACCAGTTTCAGGACATTATCCATGTTCGCCTCAAGCTCTTTGTCGATGTATGCTTCATTTACCACCGGGAAGTCACACAGGTGGATACTCTCCGGAGCATCTTTGTCAATGCTTCTTACCAGGTTCTGGTAGATGTCTTCTGTCATAAATGGAATCATCGGAGCCGCTGCCTTACTGATCTCAACCAGTGCAGTATACAGCGTCATATAAGCATTGATCTTATCCTGCTCCATCCCTTTTGCCCAGAAACGTTCACGGCTTCTTCTTACATACCAGTTACTCATATCATCTACGAAGTCCTGAAGCGCTCTTGCTGCTTCCGGAATTCTGTAGTTTTCAAGGTTATTGTCCACTGCCTTGATCGCAGAGTTGAGCTTGGAAAGAAGCCATTTATCCATAACAGATAATTTGTCATATTCTAATGCATATTTTGTTGCATCAAATTCATCAATATTTGCATACAATACGAAGAATGCATAAGTATTCCACAGAGTTCCCATGAATTTTCTCTGTCCTTCAGTAACTGCTTTTCCGTGGAAACGATTCGGCAGCCACGGAGCACTGTTGACATAGAAATACCAACGGATCGCATCTGCACCGTATTTTTCCAGTGCATCAAAAGGATCTACTGCATTTCCCTTGGACTTACTCATCTTCTGTCCATTTTCATCCTGTACATGTCCAAGAACGATAACGTTCTTATATGGTGCTTTATTGAAGATCAGGGTAGAGATTGCAAGCAGGGAATAGAACCATCCACGTGTCTGGTCTACCGCCTCGGAGATAAAGTCTGCCGGGAACTGCTTCTCGAATAATTCCTGATTCTCAAATGGATAGTGGTGCTGTGCAAATGGCATGGAACCACTGTCAAACCAGCAGTCGATTACTTCCGGCACACGGTGCATCTCTTTGCCGCAGATCGGACATTTGATCGTAACTGCATCAATATATGGACGATGAAGTTCAATATCATCCGGACAATTATCGGACATGGACTTCAGCTCTTCAATACTTCCGATGGAATGCTGATGTCCACATTCACACTCCCAGATATTTAACGGAGTTCCCCAGTAACGGTTACGGCTGATGCCCCAGTCCTGAACATTTTCCAGCCAGTCGCCGAAACGTCCCTTACCGATGCTTTCCGGAATCCAGTTGATGGTATTGTTATTGGCGATCAGGTCATCTTTGACATCCGTCATCTTGATAAACCAGGACTCGCGTGCGTAATAAATCAGCGGAGTATCACATCTCCAGCAGTGCGGATAGCTGTGCTCGAAGTTCGGTGCTTCGAAGAGCAGCCCTCTTGCTTCCAGATCCTTCAGAACCTCCGGATCTGCTTTTTTTACAAATAATCCGGCAAATGGAGTGGTCTCTCCCATATTTCCTTTTTCATCAACCAGCTGTACGAACGGCATATCATACTTGCGTCCTACTTTTGCATCGTCCTCACCAAATGCAGGTGCGATGTGTACAACACCGGTACCATCGGTCAGTGTTACGTAAGAATCACAGGTAATAAAGAAAGCTTTCTTATGCTGTTTTTCTGCACAGTCATATGCACACTGGTACAGTGGCTCATATTCTTTGTACTCGAGGTCTTTTCCAAGGTAAGTCTCAAGAATCTCATAAGCCGGTGCCTCTGCTGCCCCATCTTCTGCTTTTCCCGCAAGTTTTCCAAGTACAGTATCCAGAAGAGCGGTTGCCATATAATATGTGTAGCCATCTGCAGCTTTTACTTTTGCATATTCCTCATCCGGGTTTACACAAAGACCGATATTGGACGGCAGTGTCCATGGCGTGGTGGTCCATGCAAGGAAATATGCATCTTCGCCGATTACTTTAAAACGAACGATCGCAGAACGTTCTTTTACATCTTTATATCCCTGCGCAACTTCCTGTGCTGACAATGGTGTACCACAGCGCGGGCAATATGGAACGATCTTGAAGCCTTTGTAAAGAAGACCTTTGTCCCAGATCTGTTTCAGCGCCCACCATTCAGACTCGATAAAGTTGTTGTCATAAGTAACGTATGGGTTCTCCATGTCAGCCCAGAATCCGACTGTACCGGAGAAGTCCTCCCACATTCCTTTGTATTTCCATACACTTTCTTTACATTTCTTGATGAATGGCTCAAGACCATACTCTTCAATCTGATCCTTGCCGTCAAGGCCAAGTGCCTTCTCGACCTCAAGCTCAACCGGAAGACCGTGTGTATCCCATCCGGCTTTACGAGGAACCTCGTATCCTTTCATGGTACGATATCTTGGAATCATATCCTTAATAACACGTGTCAGAACATGGCCGATGTGCGGCTTGCCGTTGGCAGTCGGCGGGCCGTCATAGAACATATACATCTCGTTGCCTTCACGATCACGCATACTCTTTTCAAAGATCTGGTTTTCTTCCCAGAACTTCTCAGTTGCTTTCTCTCTGTCCACAAAATTCAAGTCTGTAGAAACCTTCTTATACATAGCTACCTCCTCCGGGGACGGAGGATTTTTAAAAATCCTCCGTCCCAAATTAAAAATCCCCTGTCCCTTTTTTAAAATCGCCTGTCCCCAATGCCCTTATCCACATTTTCCACAGAAAGTAAGGAACAAAAAAAGCTTCCGTCCTGCATAGGACGAAAGCTAACGCTTACGTTTATAAACCACCTAACATACTATCATATGCGTTCCTGTAACGGAGGAATCCCGTCAGCATTTACTAAATTTCTCCCGAAATCTTTCAACAACTGCAACTCGGAAGTGATATTCAGATGTATCTTACTTGCATCAGGCTTCCACCATCCCCGATTCGCTGTATCTTTCAGATATACCCTACTGTCTTCGTCAGCGTTTTTTACCGTACTATTATAATCAGGAAATGTGGAAAACGTCAAGAGGTTTTCCACATTTCTTTTTTGTTATTTGTATAGGTGTCAATGATTGGTAACACTTCACCCCTAAGATAATGTCAAGGGAAAGGTGGAGATTCTCGAAGAGAATACTACCTGACCTTGACATTATCCTTTATGATATACTGGTTCACGGCGGCAGCACTCTTTGCTGTCGCCCTTGGCTATTCTAAAACATAACATTTTGATATATTCTTACAACGGTATTCGGACTTCTCATTCCTAAACACGTTTTTATATAGTTGTTTGATTTCTTCTGATATACTGCAAGCTGTTTTCGTCCATCTTCTAGATTATACATCCGCATTTGCTTATAAAACCGTGCTTCATCCTGACGATGCTGTCTCTCCACTTTCCCATTATGTCTTGGGGTTGCTATCTGGATCCGATGATATAAGATTCCCAGTTCCTCCAACGCTTTCTCAAACATGGTGAGATGTTTGCTCTTAATCACCAACAGCCGATTTGTGAATTCACATCCATTATCCGTCTGAACTTCTCGAATCGGAAACGGTGCATGCTGTATTAGTTTGATCAAAAAATCTTTGGAACTATAGGTACTATGCTCGTCATACATCTCTCGGTATGTCCATCTGCTACACTCATCTACCGCCGTATACTGGTAATACTTTCTTCCATCTGTCACACAGTAAGATGGCACATATTTTACATCTATCTGTATTTTTTGTCCTGGATAATCGGCTCGTTGATACGGTTTCAGTTTGCGTTTCTTTTTCTTCCTTTTGTCTGGTTTTAAAGCCTTTAAACGCCTTACAACTCGTTTGAAACCTCCATAGCTTCTGGTATATCCATCTTTCTCTATTAAATCCTGATATGCCAGAAGCAGATCTGTCCATTTGTATTTTTTCAGTCGACGCCGGATTTGGCGAAGCTCCTGTTCCGTATGACTTCTTGGAGAAGTCTTGGGTCTGTGACTTCGATCCTCCAGGCTTGCTATGGTTCCGTCGTACCGTGAAATCCATTTATAAACCGTTTTACGGCTCACACGGTAACGGATTGCCGTTTCTGTTATAGAATGTTTCTGTGCATATTTAACAATACGTTGACGATGATATTTTGGGTGTGATAAACTTGGCATACAAGGATTCTCCCTTCGTTTAGATTATTGGTTTCTAGTCAATTCCAATATATCATATCGAAGTGAATCCTTGTTTTTTATTTGTTACCTATCTATTGTATCCCAACATTTTCCACATTTCTTTTTTGTTATTTTCTTTTCACCAGCATGACAATAAGGCTTATAACCAGAACAGCAAGAAGTCCCGCTGCTCCTATAATTATTCCTTTTTCTACCATTGTCTTTTGTTGAAACTTATCCTTTATTTTCTCTAATATCTCTATTATATATGTTTTCCAGTTCTTTGCTTTTTCCGTTTTCTGATCATCCGGCTCATTACTTTCTGTTTCGGTCTTGCCGATATCTGCTTTTACACGCTCCAGATATGATTCACTCAATTTTGCTCTTGCAGTCCCTACCACGTTTCCTTCATACGTATATTCTAAAGTCGTTTCGTCTTCTGCCGATATGGTATCATCGGCAATCATCTGCATTTCCAGATCTTCAAATTCTACACCATCGGGCAGGACTACATATCCGTCGTTTCTATCTGTAAGGATTTCCTGTATATCTTCTGATTTTTCATTTTCTGCTATACTGACTTTGTGGAAATTCTGAAATGCATATTCAAAAAGGTTACGGGTATCCGGATAGATATTGGCGCCATGCGTCCGGAGCACCACACATACCAGCTGCATACTTCCATTATCCGCCATCGTAATCAGCGTAGCCAGAGCATCGGATGTGTAACCGGTTTTTCCTCCAATCGCACATTCATAATAATTGGTATTTCCGGGAATCAACATCTTATGCTTTTGCTGAAACACATGCTCTTCTGTTGTCTCGGATTCCGGAATCACATAATTTAATGTCTGCACAATTGTAAAAAATTCCGGATGATTAAATAATTCTCTGCCAATTAACGCCATGTCCCGTGCACAGGTATAATGCTCCGGGTCGTGTAATCCATTCGTATTTGCAAAATGAGAGTTCATGCCTCCCAATTCCTGACACCTTTGATTCATCTGTTCTATAAACCAGTTATAATCCTGTCCTGCATTTTTCCCGACATTTTCTCCTACCGCATAAGCCGCTTCATTAGCCGATGCAAGCAGGGTCGCATACAATGCCTGTTCCAGCGATATTACATTTCCTTCTTTCAAACCTACCGAAGAATCTCCCGGTTTCATAAAAGCCACACAATCATGGGAGAATGTAACATTATCAGAAAATTGTCCGTTTTCCAGGGCAATCAATGCCGTCAATACTTTGGTTATACTTGCCGGGTATTCATGCTCATCGACATTTTTTGCATACAGAATTGCACCCGTTCCGACTTCCATTACAATCGCAGCCTCACCATAGGTTCCCGGACCTTTTGGCCAGTTCGTCCATTCATTAGACTGAACCGGCATATTGTATACCTGTTCCTGCAGTTGCCTTTCCTGCTCCTCTGCTGCTTCTTCTTCCGTCTGCTCCGGCTCGGCATATGCAGTTATCCCCACACTTATACACAATACCGTTACTAAAAACGCCGCAGCCAAACGCCTGCATACTCTCATCCTTTATCCTCCGTTCCAGTCTGACATTAAAACAATGGTGTAGAAAAATACCGCTCTGCTGTATCCGGAAGTATCGTTACCACGCGCTTTCCTCTTCCCAGCTTCTTCGCCAGCCTGATTGCCGCAGCTACATTGGTTCCACTGGAGATTCCACACATCAGTCCCTCACATTTTGCCAGTTTTCTGGACACTTCTAATGCCTCTTCATCCGTAACGATACAGATATCATCATAAATGTTCTGATTCAGTATCTTTGGAATAACGCCGTCTCCAATCCCCATCTGCAAATGACTTCCCACCGGATGCCCGGACAGAATTGCTGCACGTTCCGGCTCCGCCGCCCAGATCTCAATATCCGGATTTTTCTCCCTCAGCGCCTCACCGATTCCGGTAATGGTTCCTCCGGTTCCGATTCCGGAACAAAAACCATCGATCGGTCCATTCACCTGTTCCAGAATCTCTCTGCCGGTCTGCAGCCTGTGAGCCTCTACATTTGCAACATTTTCAAATTGCTGCGGCACAAACACATGCGGATCTTCTTTCTGCATTCGAAGAGCAGTCTGCATACATTCCTCAATACAGTCTCCGATATTTCCCCTGTCATGGATGACGATCACTTCTGCCCCATAATTCTGTACCAACTTCCGGCGCTCTTCACTGACAGAATCCGGCATGATAATCACCGTTTTATATCCTTTTACTGCGCCGATCAGTGCAAGACCGATGCCCTGGTTTCCGCTGGTCGGTTCTACTATGATCGTATCCCTGTTGATCTTTCCTTCCTTTTCTGCCGCTTCTATCATCTGAAGTGCAGTTCTTGTCTTGATTGATCCTCCGACGTTGACTGCCTCGAATTTTACCAGAATCTCTGCACATTCTTCTCCTGTCATATGATTCAGACGAACCATCGGTGTATTGCCCACTGCTTCCAGTATATTATTGTAAATCATTTTCTTTCTCCTTTTTCTTTTGTTTTTTTGCTTCTCTGAGCTCTTTGAAAAATGACTTCATCATCTGACTGCACTCTTCTTCCAAAACTCCGGTCGTCAGCTCTACCTGATGGTTAAATTCCGGCATATCGAGAAGATTTAAAATAGACCCGGCACATCCCGCTTTAGGATTCATACACCCCACTACGACTCTGGTCATCCGTGATTGCACGATCGCACCGGAACACATCTGACATGGTTCCAGTGTAACATACATCGTACACTCTTCCAGCCTCCAGTCATCCATCTTTTTACTCGCCTTTTTAATTGCAATCAGCTCCGCATGCGCCAGCGTATTTTTATCAATCGTTCTGCGATTATATCCACGTCCGATAATCTTTCCCTGATAGACAATCACACATCCGATCGGAACCTCTCCGATCGCATATGCTTTTTTCGCCTGTCTGATCGCTTCTTTCATATATTTTTCATCAATATTATGCATCTACATTTCCTCATTCCGAATCCACCTTTGTGGTTCGACGACACGCACCCCGTACTTTTCTGCACCAGTATCCGAACCTTTCGTCCGCATGTTCTTCCTCTTTGCTTCGATCTATCTCGATATTCTCTACTTCAATAAACTCTGGAAATCCAAATGCTTCTGCGGCTCTGGCTTCCTGTGGATGATAGATCCCCGGAACTCCCAGTCTGAGCTCATTTCCATCATCTATCAATACTACATGGTGATAATTATAGTATCCATGAAGCAAAAATCGATTATTCGCCAGCTTCCATTCACATCGCGGAAGCTTCGCCAGATCCTGCCTCTGCATTTTTGTACACCTATACGGACAATCCATCCCCCAAAGATCTGTATCTTCCGACACGGCATCGTGTAAAGGCTGTTGAGATGGTTCCGCCTTTTCCATGTCATCCAGATCCGTGATCTCCTCCGGCGTGTTCTCGGGGAACGGCGGAACCGGCTCTTCCGGCTGTGGTAAAACCGGCTTAAAAAAACGCATGCGCCCGGGATTCACCGGCCGGTCATCCCAGACCGCTGCATACCTCCGTCCATCCACATCTTCCAGAAGAATTCCGTCAATCCGCTCAAAATTCTCCGGCACACCCGTATCTTCCCGGGTGTATCGAAGCTGATAATTAATGGCAGGATTCATATTTTCTACGGTCCCCTGCCATATTCCCACGCACTCTTCACCATCCAGGTAAAACAATGATACTTCCAGCCTTTGTTCTCCCTTCATGCGGAATCCCTTCCCGTGAATGTGAACGGTGCACACCTCATCTTCCTGTTCTACTTTAACAAATCCTACATTGCGAAGCCTTCTCGCCTGCTCATATTCATACAGATAGCGAATAAATCTCTGCAATCCTTCACTTCCATTCCTGGGCTTTATCACAATCTATTCCCGGGAATGTCAATTTATACCTTTTCAGAATTCATTTACAAAATTGCCTTCAGCTCCTGATACAGTCTTTTTGCATAACTGTCCGTCATTCCACAGATATAATCCGTCGCCAGAAGAATTCTTAAATACAATCTGTAATCTTCAGATCTTCCTCTTGCATGATAATGGTACGCTTTTTTATAATTACTGGATATAAAAGATACCATTCTTTCATCAATCGAATTTAACTTCTGTGTCTCGTCATCATACTTTATAACTGCTGCCATAAATCGATCCATCAGATAATCCAGCATTACCGCTTCTGTGACTTCCATACGATAGATCGGTTCTGAGATGAACACTTCACGATATGCCAGATCGCCCAGAAGTTCCATCAGCTCCTGCGCATATGTGCCGAAAAAGAGATCCTTTCGATATTCTCCCCTCATAATCTCGTTATAATGAGAAGTAAACCCATATGTGGCACATCCAATCAAAAATCCCTGAACTTTGACAATCCAGTTTTTCACCGCATACTCTTCCGGATCTTCCACTCTGATCTGGCGGCCTCTGCGATACAATTCTTCCATCTTGTCTGCCGGACGGAATCCACCATTCCCACCATACAATTTTTCTTCCTTTTTCTGAATCTCTGCAAGTTCCTCCAGAAGCTTATGATAACTTAAAAAGCCCTTCACAAACGCATCTTCAATATCTGCCGTCTTATATGCAATATCATCGGCCGCTTCCAGAATAAATGTAAGCGGATGCCGGTTTCGTCCGGCCCCTGTCGTCGTGACAATTTCCCGGAAGATATCCTGATCGGCAAAGTAATATCCCATCTTTCTTTCTTTGATATCGTCAGAATCCGGTCTGATCTCTGTCGATGCAACCGGATATTTGATAATTGTATTCAGCAGTGCATACGTTAGATTCATACCACTTTCATCCACCAGAAAATGCAGCTTCGTCACCAGACGCAGCGCCTGCGCATTTCCTTCAAAATGGTAAAAATCCTCCCGCATCTGCGGTTTTAAAACCTGATCAACCGGCTTTCCATGATATTCCATTAACGAAAGATTCTTCTCAAACCATTCCCTGATAATCTCCTCCCCATAATGTCCAAACGGAGGATTCCCGATATCATGAATGAGCCCTGCACATTGCAGGATACTGCAGATGTCCTCTTTCATCTGCGGAGTGAAACCAGGGTCTTTCTTATATACCAGTATATTTTCTCCGATATTCTGTCCGAGCGATTTTGCAAAGGAAGATACCTCCAGAGAATGTGTCAGTCGTGTGCGGATAAAATCACTCTTATCCAGCGGAAACACCTGCGTTTTATCCTGAAGACGCCGAAAGGAAGCGCTTCCTATAATTCTATGGTAATCTTTTTCAAATTCACTTCGAAGATCTGTATTCTTCGAATATCGACTCCGATTCGTACTCTCTCTATTCCGTTTTGTCGACAATAGTTGCTCCCAGTTCACCCGTTCTCACTCTTTTCTTTTATCTAATCCAGATAGATCGGCGGTTCATAATCCTTTCCAAGAAGCGCTTTCTTTCGCTCCTGATATCCAAGGAATGCCCATTCTGTCATATCTGTCCACTGATGGTTCTCTCTGTCATATACCTGCACGTAGCCGATTCTTGTCGGATGCATTCTGACACTGTTAGATTCGTACTCTTTTCCGGTATATGGATTCCTTTCTCCGACATTCGGATCCTCCTCGTATACCGGCAGTTCCTCCTGCACTTCTTCATCCATCGCTCCCGGTATCGCTTCTGGTTCGGCTCCGGTCATTTCCGTCTCTGTCACGTCTGCATATTCCGGTTCTTCACTCTGCTGTACTTCCGTTTTCTGCAGAACTACATCCTCTGTCTGCTCCTCTGCAGCCGGTTCTCTTTCCGGCTGTTCCTTTTCCGGCTGCTTCTCTGCTTTTTCCACGACTGTCTCTTCCGGTTTTTTCCGACGCATAAAATACGATCTCCAGCCGTGCGGCTTCTTTTCCTCCGGTTTTGGTTCCGGCTTCTGATTCTCTGCCTCAATCGCAGCAATCTCCTCCAGCACTTCTTCTACTGTCGCCTGCGGAGCTTCCTCCTGCATTTCCTCTTCCTGCAGGATATCCTCTTCATACGCTTCTTCCGCATATGACTCTTCCGCGTCATTCCCGACTGTTGATAGCGGCTGTCCATTCTCTATGTCATATCTGTCATTTTCATTCTCCGCAGCATATCCATTCTCTTCCTGTATCGGAATCACTGCTTCTTCTTCGAAATCCTGTGAAATCTCTTCGTATCCGCCTTCATACATGTCTACCAGTTCTCCGACTGTAATGTCTCTCTCCGGTGCTGTCTCATACACTTCTGTTTCCGCTTCATGTATCTCCGGCTCCGGCTTTTCTGCCACTTTCTGCGCTCCGTGAACGGAAGGCGCCTTCTCCTTTTTTTCAGTCGGAGTATCATCGTCCAGAATCGTTAAACGAAAAGAACATCCCAGAATTCCTGCAATCATACGCATATCCTGCTCTTGAAAATTATCTCTGCCCAGTCTCTGTGTCAGATTCTGACGGGACATTTTCTTTCCCGTACTTTTTTCAATCTGTTCTGCGAGTTCCTTAATTGTCATGCCTTTACGGCTTAAGATAATCTTGACCTGTTCACCAAATGTCAAATCCAGCATTGTTCATCCTCCTTATTCAATTATATACTCCCTCATCAGGTTTATTCTTTTGTAAACTTTTTCGTTTCTTCTTAAACCTATCTTTTTCCCATCTATTATTCTAACAAATAGTAAAAAACCAGTCAACCAGAGCCATAACTTTTCTCCCCTTAAGAAGTATGCCTGTCAATATATTTATTTTCAGTCTTTGAATACATGATCTTCTGTTCTTTATACAGACTCTGGTATCCGGAAAGCAGATAACTGACGGATATTACAATACAGAAAAACGGCATTCCGGCAAATCCAAATAATTCAAATGCAATGAGAAGTGAACTGATCGGACTGTTCGTCACTGCACAGAACACGCCCACCATCCCACATGCGGCACAGATATCTGTCGGAAGTCCCAGGAAAACAGATAACGCGGAACCAAGTGTTGCACCGATAAACAGGGACGGAACAATCTCACCGCCTTTGAATCCCGCACACAGAGTCAGGCATGTAAACAGGATCTTAAGAAGAAACATCTCGATACCTGCCGGTTTGTCAAAACTTCCGGCGATGATATCGCCTCCCAGTCCAAGATATGCATCCGTCCCTACAATCAGATACAGCACGATCACCGCTACACCTCCGGCAACAACACGGATATACGGATTAACAAACCACTCCTTCAGGCGTTCCTCAAACCAGTGGAGAAGCACACAAAATACTGCTCCTGCAAATGCAAAAGCTACCGCAAGAAGAATGGCCTTTATCCCCGCAGTACTATAAAACTTCGGTACGTTTTCAACCGGATACGGAGACGTCAGTGTCCGAACTTTCAGCAGAACAGAGATCTGCTGTGCAATAAATGCAGAAAACATACATGGCACAAGTGCGGCATAATACATGACGCCTACACTGATCACTTCCATTGGGAATATCGCAGCAGCCATCGGTGTCCCAAACAGAGCAGCAAATGCCGCACTCATCCCGGCGAGCATTACAATCTTTTTGTCACTTTCATTCAGATGCAGAATTCTTCCGAGCCATCCTCCCAGACTCGCACCAAACTGAAGAGCCGCTCCTTCTCGTCCGGAAGATCCTCCGAACAGATGCGTAATTGCCGTAGACAGCAGTATCAACGGCGCAATTCTCCCCGGTACTGCCTCTTCGCCGGAGCGCACTACCAGAAGCACCATATTCGTTCCTGAATTCTTTCCCTGCCCTGTTATCTTATACAAAAAGACAATCAGAAGTCCACCCACCGGCAGACCGAAGATCATCCATGGATTCATAATACGAAATTCTGTTACCCATGTAATAACATGGGCAAACAGACTGGCAATCGTTCCGATCCCCCCTCCTATGACTACCGAAAAAATCATCCACTTTATCAGTGTTCCAATCAGTATTTTCCATGCCTGCAGCATATGTAAAATCTTATCTGTCATGTTTTCCATCGCTCATTCATTCCTTCTATAACTAAATTATTCTCTTTTCTCATTATATCAAATGTTTTCCTCTTTTCAACGTATTTTATATATTTTGGTAATTTTATATTTTTATAATATTTTATGGTTGACTTTTCTATATTTTTATATAATAATCAATATAAGGATAAACCATTTTTCTTCATAGAATAATCACAGATTGAAAGATGAAACATATAACAATTATCCCGGCACAAGGAGGTCCCGCATGAATATCGATATATTAAAAGCCAGAAAAAAGGAACTCGGTCTTACAAACAGACAGTTGGCAGAGATATCCGGCGTCTCTCTCGGAACGATCAATAAGATCTTCAGCGGCGCAACCCGCTATCCGCAGCTGGACACGATGGACGCACTGATCTCTGCCCTGGGTCTGGATTCTCTGCAGTATCACCCGGACTCTCATGCCGACAGATTGTGTGAATCTATCCCTGCTTATACAGTCAGTCCGAAAAACGGTCATTACACACTGGACGACTACTATGCCCTTCCTGATCGTATACATGCAGAGCTGATAGACGGTTATCTCATTTTTCAGGATCCGCCCACTATCCGGCATCAGGCCATCATAGGTGAACTCTTTTTCCAGATCTATTCTTACATCCGTGAAAAAAAAGGCCCCTGCAAGGTCCTTCTGTCACCGATAGATGTCCGTCTTGACAACGACAATAAGACTATGCTGGAACCTGATCTGATCATTGTCTGTGATCAGAAAAGAATCGAGGAAAAGAGGGTCAACGGTGCCCCTGATTTCGTTGCGGAAGTAGTTTCATCTTCCAGCAGAAAAAGAGATTATCTTGTAAAACTGAACAAATACTGGACAGCAGGAGTACACGAATACTGGATCATCGACCCCGCGCAGGAGCGAGTGTCTGTATATCGGTTCAAAGACGCCGAAGAAGATTTTGACATGAAAACCTACGGATTTTGTGACAGTGTGCCCATCGGTATTTATGAAGATCTGGCAATCGACTTTACAGAATTTGAGCCATAATTATTTTTGCCAAAATTTTCTCAAAACTTTCTGTTTTACTGTACATTTTCTATAAAATAATACCTTTTTAAAAATTTACTATTTACAAATCAATTTTGTCGTGTATAATGAAACCCATCAAAAACAAAGGCGTTTTCCTATATGTGGGAAGCGCCTTTTTTTGATTTTTATCTAAGGAACAAAGGGAGGTAATGCTATGAAAAAACTGGAAATAGTCATCCAGCCGGAAAAGCTCGAAGATTTAAAGTCCATACTGGATGAAAACCATGTAAACGGCCTTATGATAAGTAATATAATGGGATACGGCAACCAGAAAGGTCACAAAAAAGTTTATCGCGGTGCAGAATACAATGTAAATCTTCTGCCAAAGGTAAAAGTGGAAACCGTCGTTGATTCCGGAATTGCCACGGATCTGATTGACAAAATCGTATCGGAAATCCGAACCGGCACGTATGGTGACGGAAAGATCTTTGTATACGAGGTAGAAGATGCCGTTCGTATCCGTACCGGAGAACGGGGAACAGATGCTTTATAAGACAACATCTGTACGGCAGATCACTGATGCACACTACAATTTATATAGAACACCCATCAAAGGAGATAATCACGCAGGCAACAAAGCCAGGATTATCTCCTCTTTTTATTGATATCTAAGGAGGTACTTTTATGGATTTAGCAGCTTTGATTGAAAGTGGAATGGACGTGACAGAAGCGGCCGGACTGCTTATGAATATTATGTGGACAATGATCGGTGCCATTCTGGTATATTTCATGCAGGCTGGTTTTGCAATGTGCGAAGCCGGTTTTACCAGAGCAAAGAACACCGGAAATATCCTGATGAAAAATATGATGGACTTTGTACTCGGAAGTTTATTCTTCTTTGTATTTGGATTCGCACTCATGCACGGAACAGATTTTCACGGTATCATCGGTATCAAAGGATTCTTTAACCCTACATCTCTCGCAGATGCAGACGGAATGATCAACGGCCTTCCAATCGGAGTATTTATGATCTTCCATACCGTTTTCTGTGCGACAGCGGCAACAATTGTATCCGGTTCTATGGCTGAAAGAACAAAATTCGCAGCTTATCTGGCATACAGTGCTGCCATCAGTATCTTCATCTATCCGGTATCCGGACACTGGATCTGGGGCGGCGGTTTCTTATCTGAGTTGGGATTCCACGATTTTGCCGGTTCTACTGCAGTACATATGGTCGGTGGTATCTGCGCACTGGTTGGTGCTAAGATCCTCGGACCTCGTATCGGAAAATACGGAAAAGACGGAAAAGCCAAAGCAATTCCGGGACACAATCTTCCAATTGCGGCTCTCGGTGTATTTATCTTATGGTTCTGCTGGTTCGGATTCAACTGTGGTTCTACCACAGCCGCAACTACAAGCCTTGGCCATATCGCCATGACAACCAACCTCGCAGCCGCAGCCGCAACACTGGTTGCAATGATCGTCACATGGGTACGCTATGGCAAACCGGATGTATCTATGACATTTAATGGTTCTCTTGCAGGTCTGGTTGCAATTACAGCCGGATGTGACGTTGTAAATGAGTGGGAAGCCATCATCATCGGTGCTCTCGCAGGTGCAATCGTTGTCTTCTCTGTTGAAATTATTGACCAGAAGATCAAAATCGATGATCCGGTCGGTGCGATCAGTGTACATGGTGTATGTGGTGCGTTCGGTACCATTCTTACCGGTGTCTTTGGTGATGGATGTAACCTGGGAACCCAGATACTTGGTGTTGCCGCAACTGCAGCTTTTGTATTCGTAATGGCATTCATTGTATTTACAGTGATCAACAAAACAATCGGACTTCGTGTTACCAAAGAAGAAGAAATCGATGGCCTGGACGTTCACGAACATGGCTCCAGCGCATATGCAGATTTCAACTTCCGTATATAATTTTGATAATAACGCAACCCATTTATCGATATATTTCCTCTTAAAGTGAAAAGGAGACTGACGCATAATAAAGATATTAATCTATATTGTGCAGCAGTCTCTCTTTCTTTTATAATAGCCGATTATTCAATTGTACGACCACTTCTTCCTTCATCTTCAATATCCGGCGATCATATGTAAGGATTCCATTCACCTCTTCTTCAACATCCGAAAGCTGTGTGTATACGGTAGCTGACAGACCATTTTTCACGTTCGGAAGAATCTCCTGCTCTATCAGCTTCCGATATCCTTCTGTCAACTCTTCTATGGTTCCGAATGTCCGATAACCATATATCTTTTCATACATCCGATGTCCCGGAAGACCAAGTGAATATCCGCCAAATTCCGTAAGTGCCGCTACTCTCTTCTCCGGCACGATTTTCAATGGGAAAAAATAATCATGAATACTGTGGATATCCCCTCCACCCTGATCAAACCAGCCGCTTGCCTGGTCGATCAGTCTGGTATGATCTTCTCTTTCTGCTTCCCGCGTAACCTCCTGTGCATAAAACTGTCCCCATCCTTCATTGAACAGAACCCAGGTTACGATTGACGGATGATTATACAGATGACGGATCGTCTGTTTCATTTCTTCCAGAAACTGGATTCTGCTTTCTTCTTCCCGTCTTCCAAGAAGCCTTAGTGTTGAATCTTTTCTTTTTATATGGAAGAATTCCATTGCAGTCGCCAGATAGGTCACATACCAGTGGCGATAGCTCTGACCTCCATTTACCATATCCTGCCACACCAGCATTCCCAGACGGTCACAATGATAATACCATCTTTGCGGCTCAATCTTTACATGCTTTCTCAGCATATTAAATCCCAGCTCTTTCATCTTCCGGATATCATAGATCATCGCCTCATCACAGGGCGGTGTATACAAACCATCCGGCCAGTATCCCTGATCCAGTACTCCTTTTTGAAAGTATGGTCGATGATTCAGACACATTCTTGGAATTCCATTTTCATCCTCTTCCACACTGATGTGCCGCATCGCTGCATAACTCTCAACCCGATCCTCTCCCATACAGACCTCTATCTGATACAGATAAGGATCTTCCGGACTCCAGCTGTGCATATCAGGAATCGCAATCTCCAGATCGGTTCCTGTATATCCGGCTGTCCGAATCGGCTGCATCTCTTCTGTGTAGATTACTGCTTCGACAGGTTCCTTTTTCTCCGGATAAGAGGATGTTACATGGATCCTGAGCTTACCTTCATCGTACAGAGGAGTATTTTCCAGATTACAGATATAATGCTCCGGCACCTGTTCCATCCAGACAGTCTGCCAGATCCCGCTCTGCGCCGTATAGAACATCCCACCCTTTTTCAGCTTCTGTTTCCCTCTGCTGTAAAAACAGGTATCCGAATAATCTCTCACCATCACGATCAATTCGTCCATCTGTCCCGTCATCTTTTCTGTAATATCCACTGAAAACGGAAGATATCCTCCCAGATGTCCGGCAAGAAATTTTCCGTTCAGATAGACTGCCGCATACTGATCCACCGCGCCAAAATGCAGCAGCCATCTCTTCCCTTCTGTCTTTTCTACAGTCTTCGGCAGTGTCCTTCGATACCACAGATACTCCTGCGGCTTTAACTGTCTTTCCACTCCGGATAGAAAGGATTCCGGAGAAAATGGCACCAGGATCGTACCGTCATATTTTTCAGGAATTTTTTTGGTATCCGTAATCACATATTCCCATAATCCATTCAGATTGACATAACTGTCCCGCTTCATCAGCGGTCTTGGATATTCTTCCCACACATGCTTTGGATCTATCTGTGAGGTCCACATCGTCTCCAGCTGCTTCATACCATCCACCTCTTCCTTCTTATCCAGAATACGTTCCGGAAATTACAGCACCAGAACATGGATCCCGGGATCTATGTCTGCATCCGTCGAACATACTGCAATTCTTGCCCGATTCCCCGCATCTGCATATTCTCTGCAATAATATTTTTCCGGATATTCACGGGGTTTTTTCAAAAGCTTCGGGATCCCCTGCTCATCCCAGCAAAACGCATACGTACGTGTATCCAATGCCATGCCTTTTCTCGTCGCTTTCATAAAGCTTTCTTTTAATACCCAGTAACGATAGAACATCTCTTTTTGTTTTTCCGAGTCCGGTATTTCCACAATATGACGATACTCTTCCTCACAGAAAAACCGTCTGGCAACCGAAAGCTTCATATCTCCGATCATTTCCACATCGCATCCGACCATCTGCCCCGGTTCATCACTGAAGGAACACAATGCATAGTTTCCCGAGTGCGAAAGATTAAATACACATGTCTCCCCCAGTCCTTCTGTCTCCTTCACATATTCCCACAATGTCCAGGCACCTATACTTCTTGCCCTGTCCTGTGCCATCCGGAAGCGTTTTGCTTTTTCCTGACGCCAAAGCGGAACATTTTCATAATATTTCTGATACGTTTCTTCTATTAATAAGGGGGTTATATCTGTAATCCAGGTTCTTACCATATATATGACCTCCGGTTTATTTCATTACAATAACCTTTCTCAAATTTTTCATAAAAAGTGTTGACATCTATTTTTTATTGCGTTAGTATTACATTAGTTTCGCACGTTAAAGTTCTACAGTGCGAATATGCCGCAGTTTCATTACCATTTTAAATGAAATCTACTATTATTATACATATTTCCAAGGAGGATTACCAGTTATGATTATCGTATTGAAACCACGCACTACCCACGAAGATGTCTCTCGTGTCGAAAATATGATCAAAAGACGCGGACTTGATACCCATGTTGTAGAAGGTCAGGAAATGACCATTATCGGCTGTATCGGAGACACATCCAAGATCGACCCAAAGTTATTCGAAGTCGATCATTCCGTAGTTAAGGTTATGCATGTTCAGGAACCTTATAAACTTGCCAACCGTGCTTTTCATCCCGAAGATTCCATCGTTGATGTATCCGGAGTAAAGATCGGCGGCGGTAATCTCGCAATGATCGCAGGTCCATGTTCTGTAGAAACTCTGGATCAGGTAATGGAGATTGCAAAAGCAGCCAAAGCAGCCGGCGCCAACCTGTTAAGAGGCGGTGCTTTCAAGCCAAGAACCAGTCCTTACTCTTTCCAGGGACTTGGTCTTGACGGCCTTGATATCTTATGCGAAGTCAGAAAAGAGGTTGGGCTTCCAATCGTTACAGAGCTGATGTCTCCGGACTATCTGGATATCTTCAATGAAAAAGTAGACCTGATTCAGATTGGAGCACGTAATATGCAGAACTTCGATCTGTTAAAACAGTTAGGACAGTTAGACCGCCCGATTCTCTTAAAACGAGGATTAAATGCTACTTATGAAGAGTGGATCATGTCAGCCGAATACATCATGGCTTCCGGTAATGAAAACGTCATCCTCTGTGAACGCGGTATCCGAACCTTTGAATCTTATACCCGAAACACACTGGATCTTCAGAGCATTCCGGTATTAAAGAGACTTACACACCTTCCTGTCATTGTAGATCCAAGCCATGCAGGCGGAAAGTGGTGGCTGGTAGATTCCATGGCTATGGCAGCTGTCGCTGCAGGTGCAGATGGACTTATGGTTGAAGTTCATAACAATCCGGAATGTGCACTCTGCGACGGAGCACAGTCTCTGAAGCCGGAAAAATACAGTGAGTTGGTAAAGAAAATATCCCAGATTGCAACGGTAGTCGGGAAATCCTTATAGAGAGCGGGCCATAACTTATGAAACTTACAGTCAATCTCGGAAAAGACAGTTATCCTATATATATTGAAAATCATATCCTGGATCGCGCAGTTTCCTATATTACACAAATATTTTCCGGAAAGAGGATCATGATCGTCTCCGACGATCATGTCTTTCCTCTGTACGGAGAACAGTTGGTTTCTAACCTGTCAGGAACCTACGAATGTCATCATCTGATTCTTCCTCATGGAGAATCGACCAAAGACTTTCAGACCCTTCCGACCGTGTACAAAGCACTCCTGGACGCGAAACTGTCCAGAAGCGATCTGATCATTGCACTGGGTGGCGGTGTAATCGGCGATCTGACAGGATTTGCGGCAGCCACTTATCTGCGCGGCGTAAAGCTTGTACAGATTCCGACGTCTCTGCTCGCACAGGTCGATTCCTCTGTCGGCGGCAAAGTTGCCGTAGACCTTCCGCAGGGCAAGAATCTGGTCGGAGCTTTTTACCAGCCTTCCCTGGTTCTGATCGACCCGCTTGTTCTGAATAGTTTAAATGAGCGTTTTATTCATGACGGCATGGGCGAAGTCATCAAATATGGATGTATCTGGGATGCCGAATTATTCCGGACACTGGCTTCTCACAGTTCCTTTGAAGATCTCAAAGAAGAACTGCCATCCATCATCTGCCGCTGCGTAGACATCAAACGTATTGTAGTCGAACACGATCAGTTTGATACCGGCGAACGTATGCTGCTGAATTTCGGACATACACTCGCCCACACCATTGAACAACAATTTCAATATCAGAGAGAAAGCCACGGCGAGGCTGTGTCTATCGGAATGTATCAGATTACACGTCTTGCAGAGGAACAAGGTCTCACTGCTTCCGGAACCTCCGGGAAGATCCTCGATGTTCTGGAACGCTACGAACTCCCTCATGAATGTGGGCTTCCACTCGGAACCCTGACAGAAGCAATCTCTCTGGATAAAAAAAATCTCAACAATCACCTGAACATTGTACTGCTGCACGAGATCGGCGACAGCTACATCAAGCCTGCCTCCATCCAGTTCTTTGCAGACAACACACGTATGGTATAACAACACAATTTGGAGGAGCAATCTATTATGAAAAAATTAGAAGGAAAAATCGCAATCGTAACCGGCGCCGGAAAGGGCATCGGCAGGGATGCGGCACTTGCCATCGCTGCTGAGGGTGCAACCGTTGTTGCCGTCGCAAGAACACAGTCTGATCTGGATCAAACGGTAAACATGATAAAAGAAAACGGCGGAAATGCCATCTCTCTGTCTCACGACCTCACCATAGAAGAAGAGGTAAAGGCCATGGCAGATACCGTCCTTGAAAAATACGGAAGAATCGACATTCTCGTAAATAATGCCGGTGGATATCCGAAAGAAATCTATAAAAATATTAAACATCAGGCGATCAAGCTCTGGGACTGGACCGAAGAGCAGTGGGATCAGATCATTAAGACCAACATAAAGATCCCCTTCCTGTGCTTTAAAACCATCCTTCCTACCATGATCGCTCAGAAAAGCGGGCGAGTAGTCAGCGTATCCTCCCGAATGGGCCGGATCGCTTCCCAGATGGGTGCTTACTCTGTAGCTAAGGGGGCCATCGTGACCATGACCAAGACTGCAGCGATCCAGACCCAGGAATACGGCATTCAGGTAAATGCCATAGCACCGGGTATGGTAGACACTCCGGGGCAACGCGTTTACAATCACTCTGTCGGCCAGGACGGAGCGAAGATGGGAAGTTCCGCAGATGTTGCAAAAGGTATTGTATATCTGTTAGCCGATGCACCGGATGTCATGACCGGTCAGTGTATCGATCTCTTTACCACTGTATAGTGATAAAAAAGGGACGGGGAATTTTTAAAAATTCCCCGTCCCTTTTTTATCGCATTAACGCGCGAAATCACTCGTTCAATATTTGTTAACAAATCGTTCGTATTTTTATCACGCTTTCATCACAATTATTCTTTATACTTATAATTGTTCGAAAGAACAAATTAAATCTTTTTCATAACTTTTTCCTCAGGGCTGCACTCCTCCCAAACAATGCAGTCCTTTTTAATGCAAAAATATCTGTCTGTTTTTACAGATCTTCGCAGGCTCTGCGCTCTACATCCAGGCCTTTTTTGTATCTTTCCATAAATACTTCGTACCCTGCTACACCTTCCGGATCCGGATCAATTCTTGAGCCGGCATCTGCGCCAAAGACTTTCTGGTTCAGATAATCGCCCAGTGCTTCACCATTTTCTTTTTGTACCATATATGCAGCCAGGATTGCCATTCCCCACGGTCCGCCTTCTCCAGCCGTCTCCATGACAACAACCGGCGTGTTGATCGCATCTGCCAGAACTTTCTGACCTACACCTCTGGTCTTGAAAAGTCCGCCGTGTCCCAGAACGGTATCAATCTCAACGCCTTCTTCTTTTGTAAGAATATCCATACCCACTTTGATGACACCCAGAGAAGTATACAGATGAGAACGCATAAAGTTTGCCAGATTGAACTTTGTTTCCGGTGTTCTCACCACCATCGGTCTTCCTTTTTCCACACCCGTAATCGGCTCTCCTGCATAGTTGCCGTAAGAAAGGATTCCTCCGCAGTCAACATCGCCTTCCAGCGCCTTATTGTAAAGCGTTGCATACATCTTGTCCATATCCACATCTGCACCAATACTGTCTGCAAATTCTTTAAACAGTCCTACCCAGGCATTCAGATCCGTTGTTCCGTTGTTCGAATGAACCATTGCAACCAGACTTCCGTCCGGAGTCGTAACCATATCAATCTCCGTATGCAGCTTTTTCAGAGGCTTCTCCAGCACTACCATGGAGAAGAATGAAGTTCCCGCGGAAATATTACTGGTACGTTTGGCAACGCTGTTGGTAGCCACCATTCCTGTTCCTGCATCTCCTTCCGGTGCACAGACCGGAATACCCGCTTCCAGATTACCGGATTCATCCAGCATGCGGGCTCCTTTTTCTGTCAGTACTCCTGCCGGTTCTCCGGCAAGTTTTACCTGCGGCAGGATATCTCTTAACTTCCATGGATAGTTTTTATCAGCCACCAGATTATCAAACTTCTGAACCATCTCTTCATCATAATCCTTTGTGGCCATATCAATCGGGAACATGCCTGACGCATCTCCGACTCCCAGAACCTTTTCTCCTGTCATCTGCCAGTGAATATATCCGGCAAGAGTCGTCATGTATGCAATATCCTTTACATGCTCTGCCTCATCCAGAATTGCCTGATACAGATGCGCAATGCTCCATCTCAGTGGAATATTATACTGGAACAGGTCGATCAGCACCTCTGCTGCCGCTCCCGTATTGCTGTTTCTCCATGTAGCAAATGGCGCAAGAAGATTTTCCTCCCTGTCAAATGCCATATATCCGTGCATCATGGCACTGAAACCGATTGCTCCAAGCTTTTTAATGGTAACTCCATATTCCTCCTGCACATTCTTTGCAAGATCCCGGTAGCTGTCCTTTACTCCTGCCCAGATGTCATCCAGTGTATATGTCCAGATTCCGTTTTCAAACCGATTCTCCCAGCTGTGACTTCCGGATGCAATCGGATTATGATTTTCATCAATCAGTACGGACTTGATTCTGGTAGATCCCAGTTCAATTCCCAAAAACGCTTTTCCACTCTCAATCACTTCTTTTACATTGCTCATATCTGTTTTCCTCCTGTTGTCTTCGATATGAATTATTTGCCCGGCTGACCGTAATAAGCATTCTCACCATGCTTTCTGTAATAGTGCTTATCCTGCAGTTCCTGTGGTGCCGGCTGATTCTGCGGATTGATCATCTCGCAGCGCGCCGCCATCTTCGCAACCTCTTCCAGTACAACTGCATTATGAACAGCCTCATGTGCATCTTTTCCCCAGGTAAACGGGCCATGGTTTTTGCAGAGCACTGCCGGTGTGGCAATATAGTCCAACCCCTTCTGCTCAAAATCATCTGCGATCAGAATACCTGTATTCTTCTCATATGCTTCCTCAATCTCTTCTTTTGTAAGATTTCTCACACACGGAACCTCTCCATACAGATAATCCGCATGCGTCGTACCATAACACGGAATACCTCTTCCTGCCTGCGCCCAGCTGGTAGCCCATGAAGAATGTGTATGGACGATGCCACCGACATTTGGAAATCGGTTATAAAGCACCACGTGAGTTGCCGTGTCAGATGACGGATTATATTCACCTTCTACTTTATTTCCATTCAGATCCATAACGACCATATCTTCCGGTTTCAGTCTGTCATATTCCACTCCACTTGGTTTAATGACAAATAATCCTGATTCCCGATCGATCCCGCTTACATTGCCCCAGGTAAACGTTACCAGACCATACTTTGGAAGAAGCATATTGGCTTCATATACTTCCTGTTTTAATTTTTCAAGCATCTTCTCTACCTCTTTCTTCACACTAAAATCTTCTGTGATACCGTTTCTGTTTCTCTATACTTCTGACTACCTGCGAAATGCTATGCTGTTCCAAAGAAGCTCATTCTTAAACTGTCTGATCGTCGTATCTTTATCAATGTAAACTGCTTCAATTCCCATCGCTGCAGCCCAGTCTCCCATCTGTTCGGAAGTCAGGTCATAAGAGAATGCCGTATGATGTGCTCCGCCTGCCAGAATCCATGCCTCTGCGCCTGTTCTGAGATTCGGCTGCGGTGTCCAGAATGCAGTCGCTACCGGAAGCTTCGGCATCGGTTTTTCTGTCTTCTTACAATCCACATCATTGATGATCAGCCGGAATCTGTCACCAAGGTCGATCAGAGAGGTCGCAACTGCAGGCCCTGTCTTGGATGTAAATACAAGTCTTGCAGGGTCTTCTCTATTACCCATGCTGAGCGGCTGTGCCTTGATGCTGATCTTACCGTCTGCGATCGTTGGGCATACTTCCAGCATATGCGCCTGCAGGATTCCTTCCTTACCCGGCACCAGATTATAAGTATAATCTTCCATAAAGGATGTTCCTTTCGCATCTTTCATGCCCTGTGTCATGATCTTCATCACACGTACCATTGCAGCAGTCTTCCAGTCTCCTTCTGCTCCGAATCCATATCCCTTTTCCATCAGCCTCTGGATTGCAAGTCCCGGAAGCTGCCTGAGTCCGCCAAGATCACCAAAATGTGTTACGATTGCCTGATAGTTCTTTTCCTCCAGGAATCTCTCAAATCCGATCTCAATCCCCGCCTGAACGGCAACATGTTCACGGAATTCTTTCTCATCTCTGCCTTCCGGAAGAATCTCATATTTATCATAATATTCTTCCACCAGAGTGTCAATATCAGCCTGAGATACGGCATTTACTGCTTCTACGATCTCATTGACCGGATATGCATCCACTTCCCATCCAAATATGATCTGAGCCTCTACTTTATCACCTTCGGTTACCGCTACATTTCTCATATTGTCTGCAATACGCATAACGCGCACATGACTGCTTTCGATCACCCCAACCGCGGTACGCATCCAGGAGCCAATCTTCTTCTGCACATCTTCATCTTCCCAGTATCCCATAACCACCTTGCGCTCCATACTGAGACGGCTGAAGATATGACCATACTCTCTGTCCCCGTGTGCCGCCTGGTTCTCATTCATGAAATCCATATCAATGGTATCGTACGGAATCTCGCGATTAAACTGTGTATGCAGATGAAGCAGTGGCTTTCTGTATTCCTGCAGTCCTAAGATCCAGGACTTCGCAGGGGAAAATGTATGCATCCATGTGATCACACCCGCACAGTTCTCATCCATATTTGCCTCATTAAACGTTTTCCTGATCAGTTCATTCGTGATCAGAGTCGGTTTCCATACCACTTCATACGGAAGATTCCCTGATGCATTCAGCGCTTCCACGATAATCTTTGAATGTTCTGCTACATGTGCCAGACACTCGTCCCCATATAAATCCTGTGATCCTGTACAAAACCAGAACTGATAATTCTTTGCTTTTAACATATTCGTCTCTCCTTTACATTTTCCTGAATACAACAATACGTGCGTGTTACTTTTTTTCATTATAAGAAAATGCTTCTCCCTCCTGCAATTTCATAACTCTGCCGCTTTTGCAAAAAAGTTACCTATTCCGACCTGTAACCCGTTTTCACTGCTCATAAATATGTTATAATCAAGCTATACAAGGACTCACCGAAGAGTCTTAACGAAAGGGGGATGCGATCTTGACTTTATCTGAATTATGCCGCCGGATCACCACGGATGACTGCAATCTGCTGCCACCGGATCATAAACTCGGATCCCGCCTTGTCTGCCCGGAATACTCCAGATCGGTGCAGGAGGTGAAAACCTACCCGCTGCTTTCACAGGAGCGTATCTTTGCTCTGTGCTGGAGCATTGATTCCTCAAAGGTTCTGCACGCCTCCATGTGTCCTTCACCTGCTCCTTTCTGCTATCAGCTGTCTTTTTCTTCCGGTGAGAAGACACAGCTTCACACTCACGATTATATCGAACTGGCCTACGTTGCAGAGGGCGAATTCCGCCAGCGGATCCTGGGAAAAGACATCGTATTTTCCAGAGGTGATCTCTGTCTGATCGACAAAAACTGTCTTCATCAGGACTACCTGCTGGATCTGCCTGCAACGATTTTGTTTCTTGGGATTGACAATCAGATGTTCACAGAAGTCATGAACGAGAATGTAACGACTCAGAAAATCATTTCCTTCCTCCAGGCCGCCTTGCTGAAGCAGAAAGATGTGCAGCAGTACCTGCATTTCCATCCATCTGCCGATGATGCAGATGAACTGGAAGACTGCCTGTATCTGCTGCTGAAAGAACTGTATCACAATCGTGTTGGATCACACTATATCTGCAAGGGGCTGCTGCTGCGCATCTTCCGGATTCTGAGCACCCGGTATGAATTCTCCCTTTCCAGAGAACAGCGAAAGACCATGAACTGGATTGTCTTTGAAGAAGTTGCGGAGTACATTCAGCGTAATTTTACCGACGTAACCATCCGGGATCTCACGAATACGTTTCATTATCAGGAAGATTACTTCAACCGACTGATCAAAAGTAAGACCGGACTTACCTATTCCGCGTACGTTCAGAACATCCGACTTGAGAAAGCCGCACAGCTTCTGACCGAATCTGCCAAAAGCATCGATGAAATTTCTGATATTGTCGGCTACCATAATAAAGGATATTTTTATAAAATCTTTCAGGAAAAATACGGTATGACCCCTTCCAAATACCGGAAACAGGGACATTAGCCGCGGCTCTTCGTTTCTGCTACCCACGCAGCGTAGCAATCAGCCTCTTTTCATGCAGGAGCAGATCCAGCCCCTCCTCCATGGACCGCACACAGATATCGGCTTCCATGGCAAGCTTTCCATACATGCCTTCTGCGTCCATCACTGCAATCGAAAGAGCCGCCGAGCGGAACATCAGAATATCATTTCTTCCGTTTCCTACACAGACACACGTTTCATTTTCCAATTCATCCACAATCCTCTTTTTGGAACCAGCTGCATCCTCCGAGGGAAATGTACAGACATTTACCGGCAGTCCCTCACAGGAAGCCTTTGCATTTCCATGCGTATCCGCAGTAACAACGCAGATCTGAAATTCCTTTGCCAGTCTCCTCAGTTTCTCCTTTATCCTCTCCGGTATTCTGCCGTCTACCGCAATCGTCCCATTATAATCCAGTATCAGATACTTCAGATTCAATTCTCCGTATCCCGGGATCTCAACTTTCATATTTTGTCACTCCTTTCTCTGATTCTCAATAACATTTTCTTTTGCATAAAAGATATGGTTTCTCATCTGATATAATATTAACACAGTATATTCCAATTCATATATTGATTCTTGGCCTTTTTTATAATATTATATAGTTATGATTTATATTATATATATCAACGTTTTATACAAGGAGTCGGGACATGGGCGAAATTGATTTCTCAAAAGTAGGATTAAAAATGAAACAGCTAAGAAATGAGAGAGGCATCACCCAGGAGCAGGTTGCCAGAGATCTTGAATGTACTGTTCCATTTGTCAGCAACGTGGAGAATAACCGCGCAAAGCTGAATCTTAGAGTTCTGCTTTATTACTCTAAGCTTTGTAATGTGTCTGTTGATACGATTCTGGACGCCGGAAGAGACCTTCCTCCTCTGAGCGAAAAAGAACAGCAGCAGAATGATGAACTCCTCAGCATTTTCCGCAGATTTTCTGTGGACGAAAAAGAAAAAATCATTAAAACACTAAGAATCTGGCAGGAAGATTAACTTCCTGCCAGATCTGTCTTTTTTATATTCTCTATTTTTCTTTTAAATGAAGAATTCTCTGATTGCTGCTTCCGCGGAACACGAGCGTTATATCCTTCAGCTCTTCTACAAATTTGCCATCTACCAGAACATCTATATAAGAAAGCATCTCTTCCGTTACCTCTGTATAGACCTTTCCTCCCGGAATCATATCCACATCATACAGGTACCCACTATAGCACCAGATGTCTTTCTTCGGATACGTTTCACGGATCCGTTTTAACAGCTTTACAAGCTCTACCTGATTCTCCGGTTCAAAAGGTTCTCCTCCCAGAAGCGTAAATCCCTGTATAAAACCCGGTTCCAGCAGACGGATGATCTCTTCTTCCGTTTCCTTTGTATATGGTTTACCATACTGAAAATCCCATGTCTCCGAATTAAAGCATCCCTTACAGTGGTGCCGGCATCCGGATACAAACAGACTGACACGCACGCCCGGTCCGTCCGCAATATCACATTCTTTTATATTTCCGTAATGCATAGACTCCCTCCTTTTCAGTTTCTGTAACCTGTCATGATCCGTCACCATTCGTCACAAAGACTAATTTTCTCCAATCATCATCCGGATAATTTCTGCATTCGTTTCTTTCATGCCATCTTTTCCAAGACGCCCGATATTATGTATCGTTGCCTCTACTCCTTTGGTCACGATACCATCTCCTGCATAGAACTGCTGCCCCTGAAGAAACATGTGATATCCCAGGATTCCCGCATCCACCGATGCAGCAATCTTGGCTGCACAGGATGCCTTCGCTCCATCACACACCATACCGGATACGATTGCCAGAGCATTGACCACTGTATGAATTACCTCTTCATAGCCTCCTCCACACAGATAAGCAATTCCGGCTCCTGCCGCCGCTCCGGCACTTACTGCACCACAATATGCCGACAGTCTTCCGATTCCCGTCTTCTGATGAATCGCGATCAGATTCGAAAGTGCCAGTGCACGATAAGTTTTTTCCTCTCCCGCATTCAACTCTTTTGCATATTCCAGAACCGGAAGAGAACAGGTCATTCCCTGATTGCCACTTCCGGCATTGATAATGACCGGAAGCTCACACCCGTTCATTCTTGCATCAGACCCTGCTGCCGCACGTGCTTTCGCCCGGTTTCTTACATCATCGCCGTACATAGACAGGAGCACACTTCCTATATTCGCACCGTAATCCCCACGCAGACCTTCATCTGCAATCGCCGTATTATACTCTATCTGTCTGCTCAGAACTTCCCGGATATCATCTATATCTACTGTATTAATAAAGTCCCAGATTGCCTCTACATCCAGAAGACTTCTGTCTGTCAGTCCCTCTTCCGACTCTCCTTCTACCGGAATATCGAGAACGATTTCCCCGTTCTTCTCGATTCGCACAATATTCGTATGATAATTGGCGATCCGCACCTTTGCACTGGAAGCTCCCTTATACACTTCTATAATAATATCAAATACGATCCCATTATCGATATAATCTACCGTAATCTCTGTCTGTTCCAGAAATTCTGCGATCTGATTCCTTTTTGCTTCGCTTACCTCTGAGATTACTTCCAGCTCCTTTTTTGCTTCCCCGGCAACAATTCCTGCAGCAGCTGCTGCCGGAATTCCTTTCAGATGATTCGTATTCGGCACAATCACACTCTTTACGTTTTTAATAATACTTCCACTGGCACCTATCCACACACGATCCGGTATTTCCCCTAATACCTCTCTCGCCTTTGCTGCCGCATAAGCCAGCGCAATTGGTTCCGTGCACCCCATTGCCGGAATCAGTTCCTCTTTCAATATCTGAACATATGCCTGATATTTTTCATCCGTTTTATTCATTTTGATCCTCCTTGACATAGGTTATTACAAGAATTTCATTCATCCTGACTGTGATTCATTCTTATCTGCTTTTATTATAACCGGAAATCATGATACGGGAAAGGGTTACTGCAACTTTTACCTTATCTTATAGCTCAAATTCTTTCAGAAGCTGCTCCTGATATTCTGCATCCATTGCTGCTTTCATAATATCTCTTATTCGATCCTGTTCCAGAAGTTTCCGATTCAGGCTATTGATACACTCTTTCCCTTCTTCTCTTCCTTCTTCTCTCGTCTGTCGCATATGTTTTTCTTCATCATATTCGTAAATACTCACCGACTTCGCCTCCGCTCTGTTCTCTGACAAAAACTCTGCCATAATTCCTTCCTATATACATTCTTCTATTGCTTTTTCTACGGCTTCTTCCAGCATCATTTCTTCTGCATACTTACGGACCCGCCATGTGTATTCCGCATAATCCTTCAGTGCCCGGCACGCCTCTTTTAGAACTTCATTCTTCCCCGGATTAATATTCAGCAACATTGCTTTCAGTTCCAGAGAGGGGTCAAGCTCCGGAATTTCATATAAATCTGATAAACTTAACTCCATCTTCTCCGGAAGCCTTTTGATTCCATTATAAAAGATGACAGATTGAAAGCATTGAGATTTCCTGTCAGATATTTTCAGACGATATCAAAGATGCGTTTCCGCTTAGAAATTAGAAATGTAATACTTTACATATACATTAACACAATTTTTGTAAATTTACCAGTATATTTTATTTGAAATAATCCCTAAACATCTTCTATAAAAAATTTTCCTTATGCGGCAAGAGCTCATCCCATAAACAATGGCATGAGCTCTTTCTATATAAACTTTTATATCCCTTTATTCTTCCGCTTTACAGATGCAGCACTCTCTCCTTGATCTCCTGCGTACGTCCCTGATTCCAGAATTGTGTTCCAATGTATCCACAGGTTCTGCGGGCAACGAACATTTTGTCCTGATTCTGATTACCACAGTTCGGACATTCCCAGATCAGCTTTCCGGACTCATCCTCTTTAATCAGGATCTCCCCGTCATAACCGCAGCATTCGCAATAATCACTCTTGGTATTCAGCTCTGCATACATAATATTATTATAAATATACTGCATTACAGACAATACTGCCGGTATGTTGTTCTGCATATTCGGTACTTCAATATAGCTGATCGCTCCTCCCGGAGACAGCTTCTGGAAGTCGGCCTCAAATTTCAGCTTCTTAAATGCATCGATCTGTTCTGCCACATGTACATGATAGCTGTTGGTAATATAATTTTTATCCGTTACACCTGGAATAATTCCAAATCTCTTCTGCAGACATTTTGCAAACTTATATGTTGTAGATTCCATCGGAGTTCCGTATACAGAATAACTGATGTTCTCGGCTTCTCTCCACTCTTTGCACTTGTCATTCAGTCTCTGCATTACCTGCATTGCAAACGGCTTTGCCTCCGGATCCGTATGAGATTTTCCAAGCATACGTACACACATCTCATAGAGTCCTGCATAGCCCAGGGAAATCGTAGAATATCCATTATATAAAAGGCGATCGATCTTCTCACCCTTTTTCAGTCTTGCCAACGCACCATTCTGCCACAGAATCGGTGCCACATCAGATACCGTTCCAAGCAGACGCTCATGTCTGCAGCGAAGCGCGCGATGACACAACTCCAGACGTTCATCCAGAATCTCCCAGAATTTCTCCATATCTCCTTCGGAAGAACATGCCACATCTACCAGATTGATCGTGACAACTCCCTGATTGAATCTTCCGTAGAACTTATGACCTCCGTCCGGATTCATCTGCGTATCTTCTACCGTCAGGAAAGAACGACATCCCATGCAGGGATATACTTCACCCTTCTTCAGTTCCTTCATGATCTTTGCAGAAATGTAATCCGGAACCATACGCTTTGCAGTACATTTTGCAGCAAGCTCTGTCAGATACCAGTACTTGGAACCTTCTGTAATATTATCTTCATCCAGAACATAGATCAGTTTCGGGAACGCCGGTGTGATCCATACCCCCTTCTCATTCTTAACTCCCTGCATTCTCTGGAGCATAACTTCCTCAATGATCATTGCAAGATCGTCACGGGTTCTTCCTTCCGGTACTTCATCCAGATACATAAACATCGTTACAAACGGTGCCTGTCCGTTACAGGTCATCAATGTGATCAGCTGATACTGAATCGTCTGGATTCCGCTCTTGATCTCATCCTTCAGTCTGCGCTCTGTCACTTTGTTAATAATATTCTCATCCAGATTCTCGCCGCATTCCTCACGTTCAGCGATAACATTTCTACGGATCTTCTGACGGCTGATATCAACAAACGGCGCGAGATGTGCCAGTGTAAAAGACTGTCCTCCATACTGATTACTTGCAACCTGGGCAACGATCTGTGTCGTTACATTACATGCTGTAAAAAAGCTGTGCGGTTTCTCAATCATAGTCTCACTGATCACAGTACCATTCTGAAGCATATCCTCCAGATTGATCAGATCACAGTTGTGCTCCTTCTGTGCGAAATAATCAGAATCATGAAAGTGAATGATTCCTGCTTCGTGTGCACGTACAATCTCTTCCGGAAGCAGCACACGTCTGGAAAGGTCCTTGCTCACTTCACCTGCCATATAATCCCGCTGTGTAGAATTGATGACCGGATTTTTATTGGAATTTTCCTGATTCACTTCTTCATTCATATGCTCCAGAAGAGAAAGGATTCCATTATCCGTTGTATTAGACTTACGGGTCAGCTCGCGTTTATAGCGATAACGTACATACTTCTGTGCGACCTCGTAGCCTCTCATCTCCATAATGCCGGTCTCGACCATATCCTGGATGTCTTCCACATTCACTGCATGGGTGGATCTCTGAATCTGCTGTGCAACATTCTCCGCAACCGCCATGATCTGATATTCATTCATCTGATAAAGCTTATCAACTTCACCATTCGCAGCCTTAATTGCATTGATAATCTTATTCAGATCAAAGTTTACTTCCTCACCATTTCTCTTGATTACATTCGTTTTTACCTCAATATTCATATCTGTCCCTCACTTATATCTGCTGACAATACCATGGGTGTTCCCCGTTCTACACCACCAAATATTGTTCCTAACCAACCAGTTTCGCACAACATCTAGTGCATATACTATGATACCCCATAATCATCAAAAATAAAAGAGGAAATTTAACGAATTCAAATATTCGTAATATAACACAATTTTTCATTCTATTTTTTATCCAATTCTAATAATTCTTTGTTCTATTCTGTAATTGATCTAACAATCGGTCTGCAATCTCCTCTACCTGATCAAATCTCATTACCGGTTCATCATATATCTCGCTTTCCCAGTCCGTCACGATCAGAAAACGTCCTTTTGGATTCGATATCGGCATTTTTGATATTTCTTTTCTGATCACTTCAATCTTGGGGTACTCGCTTTCTTTCATTCCCTCAATCAGAATCACATCTGCCTCCGGAAACATTCCGATCAGTTCCTCGTCTTTCTCCCCGGTTCCGGTTTTATGTATAAAAATCCGATACGAAGAAAACACCGCTGTTCCATATGCCCCTGCTTCTTTCATGCGGAAACTGTCCGTTCCTTTTATATCACATTCAAAATCATGACCGTCATGCTTGATCACTGCCGTTTTCAAACCCCTGTCCGTAAGATTTTTTACCAGCCCGGTAAGAAGCGTCGTTTTTCCGGAGTTTTTCACACCACATACCACAGCAATCATCTGCTTTTTTCTTTCCATTTCCATCTCTTCTCTCGATTTCACCGGATTCATATTTTCCGATATTCTTCTATTGTATTGATATTCCGAATCATCTGTTCATACTCCGGCTTTCCGGATACATCCACATATACAATATCCATTTTTGCAAGTGCATCTCTCATCCGATAGTTTCCGGACTCAAGCTGCTCTTCCAGAACCGTCAGGATACGTTTTCTGTAGATTGCTGCAAGCGGATGTATTCTGCCTTTACTCACCGGCACTGCCCCATCATGGTCCGCTATATGTTTTTCAAGCAGCACATACAATTCTGATTTTAAAAACGGCATATCACACGCTGCCACCATCAAAAGCTCCGATTCACAGACACAAAGTCCCGCATGAATCCCGGCAATGGGGCCACATCCCGGATATTCATCCACAACCACCCGGCAGCCCTCATAATTCGCATGGATGTCCCTTCCATACGAAATCCACAGCCGATCTGCCCGCCGCTTCATTTCTCTTGTTAATCGATCCATAAAAGTCTCCGCTTCCATCTGAAGAAACCCTTTATGCTTTCCTCCCATGCGTGTGCTCTTTCCGCCCGCCAATATTAATCCGTCCATAATACACCTCAAACTGTAACCCATTTTATCTCTTTTTGTCAGGCAGGTCAACCGGACAAACAAAAGCAGCCTGTTTCAAAAAATCTTGTTTTTTCATCTTCTCTGTGCCATGATAGATACCAGAAAGGGGAATGCAGACTATGGTTGAATTAAATGACAAAGCGATTGATTATATGAAACGTCTGAATTTTAAAGATATTGTCCTCAATATTGAAGAAATATCCAGCTGATGTGCCCCTCCTCGTCTGGAGATATTAGTAGATTTTACTAATAAAAGTCAACAGGAATTAACAGAACAGGGGTATATCTTCGATAACAGCATCCTCGGAAAGGTATATTACAAGCCGGAAGGGATAGAAGTATGTGGTCAGATCCATGTAAATTACATGGAATATCCCTGGCTCAGCTGTTTCGAAACCGAGGGGATCCGAATGAAAAAAAGATAACAGAAAGACGCCGCACTTCAGGCATCGCCCATATCTATCTCCAGGATCTCCTCGATTGTTATCCGGGTACCATCTTCCATCACAAGAATATGTTCATATTCTTTCATCCCCTGTACTCTTCCGGTAACACGTACATACACACCACCGTCTTTTTTCTGATCCGGCACAAAATAAGTCACTGCAATTGCCGGATGCTCCCGAATCCGTCCTTTTAACCGTAAAAGCTTCTGATTGATCCGTTCTTTTTCATATTCATCCAGCTCAACTCGTCTGTCCGTCAGTCTGGACACCTCACGAATCGCATTCCCGTACCCGGTCAGCGCCTGAAACGGAGCAAATTGTGCCGCCCTTACAGACACCTGCATCTGAGGATGCGTCTTCGATATGTGATGATTCCGGTGAATCATGTCACTGTAATCATTTTCCCTGCCTCCCATGTGCATCCTCCCATCATTATGCTTTATGGCCTCCGATCTGACCATTTCTTTCAATCGTCATAGCGCCTTCTTCCAGGTTCATTCCCTTCAGAATCGCATTTTTTCCAAATCTCTTTTTTATACGAAGCACCGCTTCCTGCATCCTTCTTTCTTTCTCAAACGCCTTCTCTTCTTCAGCTCTTTTTTCCCGCTGTGCCTCATAATCTGTAAAAAGATTCAGCTGCTCGTAGGTTTCTTTTCTGCCGGCCTGTGCTTCATCTATCACATGATTGGCCGTAAGATATATCCTTCTCACCAGAAGTTCCCTGTCAACAATTCTTTCATACAGATGCATAACTGCATCCATGATCTCTCTTGTAGATGAAGTCTGCCTGTCCAGATTCACCGTTCCATGTGCATGCTTCGGTACCGTTCTTCCGTAATGATCAGTCTTCACCTTCCCCCGATATGCCTTTTTCTTCTTTTCAGTATTCAGGTTCTCAATATCGTATCCAACCGTCAACACGATCTGATCCGTCACCAGATGTTTATCGACCAGATCCAGTACCAGGAGATCTGTCATCTCCCTCACAATCAATCTGGCTTTTCCGTAATCATAGGGATGCTGCAGTACCTGTCCGGATCCCACGCTGTTGTTCTCCGGCTGATATGCCTTGACATCTGCAATTGTACAGGGCTCCCATCCCCAGGCATGATCAATCAGAAGTTCTGCATTCACACCAAATGTCTGATACAAAAGATCTTCATTATAATATTCCGATGGCCTGCCAATAGAACATCTTGCCACATCCCCCATCGTATACAAGCCTCGTTCCTCCAGCTTTCTTGCATACCCCTTTCCTACTCTCCAGAAGTCCGTAAGCGGTCTGTGAGACCACAAAAGTTCCCGGTACGACATCTCATCCAGCTCCGCAATTCTCACTCCATCCTGATCCGGCTCGATACGCTTCGCCACAATATCCATGGCAACCTTGCTCAGATACAGATTCGTCCCGATGCCCGCCGTTGCTGTAATCCCCGTTGACTCCAATATATCACGTATGATCTTCTGCACAAGCTCCCTGGCTGACATCCGATAAGTTCCCAGATAATTCGTCACATCCATAAACACTTCATCGATCGAATATACATGAATATCCTCTGGCGCCACATATTTCAGATAAATATCGTAAATACGCGCACTGTATTTCATATAAAGTGCCATCTGCGGAGGAGCCACAATATAGTTCACTTCAAGGGCCGGTGATGCTTCCAGCTTCTGTGCATCATCCGACACTCCCTGAAACACTCCGCCAGGAGCCCTGCACCTTCGTTTTGCATTGATCTCCCTTACCTTCTGTACAACTTCAAACAGCCTTGCCCTTCCTGGAATCCCGTAGGTTTTCAAAGAAGGGGATACTGCAAGGCAGATCGTTTTCTCCGTACGGCTCTTATCCGCCACTACAAGATGTGTTGTCAGCGGATTACGTCCACGCTCTACACATTCCACAGATGCATAAAAAGATTTCAAATCAATCGCTATATAGACCCTGTTTGTTTCCATTATACCCCTTCTTTTTTCGAACTTATGTTCGTTTTTCATTTCAATTATATCGAACTTATGTTCGTTTTTCAAGTGGAAAATATATGGAATATCTCTGTACATCAGACCTGCTTTTGCGCTATACTGAAAAAAACAAAAAATATGGAGGAAAATATGGATTTATTACTGAATACACAGGAAGAACTTCACCGCATTGAAATATATAATGAATATCTGAAAAAGATCCCCGAATTACTGAAACAGCTGGAAACCGTCGAAAATATGTACCAGAAAGCTGTTCTCGAAGAATCCATGCTGAAGGGAAAAGATATGGAAGACCGCAGTGTCATTCTGTATGCCGATCGTCTGAAGCGCATTAGAAAGCAATGTGAAGAACGGACCCTGGACATCAGGCAGCAATGCCGCCTGATCTTTGAATTAAAGGCCCGGATAGAAACTGAAAGTCACGCTCTGAAGGCTTTAATGCCCTGACTTTCTCTCCTTAATTTCTTTGACAATGTTATTATACGCCTTCCGGTTCAGGCGATAGAAGAATAACACCAATGCTGTGATCATCCACAGGATTCCCGGAATCGTCGTAAAAGAGTGCTTCATGACTGCCAGGACCGTATCATTTTGCTGAACATTAGCGGCATATCCACATGCCCCAAGCACTGCTGCCAGTACGGAAGTTCCAATTGCCATTCCCACTTTATTTCCCAGGGAGATAAATGCATACTGAAATCCGTCATTTCGCAGACCGGTTTTCCATTCACCATATTCAACACAGTCCGGAATGATCGCATAGATGGCCGTATTAAATCCGGAAAAGAAAAACTGTGCCAAGCAGGAGAACACATAAAATGGTATCGGAGAACTTCCCACACTGAAGAAATACATAATAAACATACTGATTCCTGTCAACAGGGCAAATACAGACGCTGCACGACCTTTGTTATTCGTCAGCTTAAACAGTGGAGGAAAGCACGCTGCTCCGATAATGGAAGGAATGATGATGCACAGTGAATACGTACTGAATAATGCTTTGTTGCCTTCCACATAGGTAAAATAATACAGAGCATCTGCATTTCTTCCATAAAGTGTCACACCAAACAGGAACTGTCCCGCAACAGCGATCAAATATGGTCTGTTCTTCATCACTGCTGCAAGCTGTACCTTCAAAGAAATCTTCTGTTTTTCCGGTATCTCGACCGTCTCTTTTGTTTTTGCAAAGCAGAAAATATGACATGCTGCAAAGATACATCCATAAATGACCGCCACCAGAAGATACCCTCTTTTATCATTGCCATTTCCCAGTGCCGCAATCAGAGGCACTGTAACGATATTAATGATTCCGATTGCGATCATGGCACTGACAGAACGAAATGTATTGATCTTCGCACGTTCTTCTATGTTCTGTGTCATAGCTCCACATAAGGTTCCGTAAGGAATATTGACACAGGTATATCCCAGGACCAGAATACAATATGTAACTGCCATATACACAATCTTGGCAGTGGATGACCACTCCGGATGTGCCCAGAAGGACAGCATCAGAACCAGAGCTGTAAGAGGAGCCCCAATGAGAAGCCAGGGCCGGTATCGTCCCCATCTGGTATGTGTCTTATCGCTCAATGCACCGATCACCGGGTCATTAATGGCATCCCAGAATCTTGAGAACAGCATCAGCGCTGCAACCGCACTCATACTGATTCCAAATACATCTGTATAAAAAATCATCAAAAAGTTTCCAACAAACATCCAGCTGAAATTACAGCCCACATCACCCATACCATAAGCAACCTTACTGATTAAGGGTACTTTTATATTCGTATCTTTATTCTCCATGACATCCCTGCCTCCATCGTAATTACTGTTTAAAATCCATCTTTTTATTCTGCAATCTGAATCACTGCTTTTACAATATCCGCCTTATTATTCACACTGTAATCCATCGCTTTCTGTACTTCATCCAACGGGAAAATATCTGTAACGATCCCTTTTAAATTGACTTTTCCGGATGCTACCGCATCGATCGCCATAGGATAAATATGGCGATAACGGAATACCGTCTTAAATGTCAGTTCTTTATCTAACACCAGACTCATAGGAAGTGTCATTTCACCAGATTTACTGTATCCGACCAGAACAATATTGGAGCCCTTCTTCGCCATATGAATTGCCTGTCTGGTCGTAATCTCCGTGCCGGCCGTCTCAATCACAAGATCCATGCCTTTTCCATCTGTCAACTGACGCACTCGCTCAAGCACATCTTCTTTTGCTCCATTGATCACTCCGGAAGCTCCCAGCTCCATCGCTTTCTCCAGACGCTTCTGCATCACATCAACGACATAGACTTCCGATACACCTCTTGCCTTCAAAGCCATCATCGATACCAGACCGATACACCCGGCTCCCATTACTACAGCCTTCTGCCCCAGATGGGCATCTCCCTGGATTGCTGCATGAAAACCGACTGCCAGTGGTTCAATCAGTGCACCTTCCAGCGTACTTACATTTTTCGGCAGCTTAAAGCAAAGATCTGCCTCATGTGCTACATACTCCTGGAACACCCCATCCACCGGCGGTGTTGCAAAGAACACAACATCCGGACACAGATTGTATTTTCCCTGTTTGCAGAATTCGCAGTGACCGCATGTCTTTCCGGGTTCCAGAGCAACTCTGTCTCCGATTTTCAGATGGCTGACATTCTCTCCCACTTCTACGACCGTACCACCCGGTTCATGACCGAGCACAAACGGAGGCTCTACTACATAATCCCCGATTGCTCCGGTCTCATAATAGTGCAGATCTGAACCACAGATACCGACATATTCCAGTTTTACCAGCACTTCATCTGCTTTCGGCTTCGGAATCTCACGCTCTTCAAATCCCATTTTTCCAATCCCATTCATAACTGCTACTTTCATCTTACCTTCCACTTTTCCTTCCTCCTGTATCTGCTCTTTTTTATTAAATCCTTTATTAAATAGTTTTATTATGTATTTTATAATAGTTTTTAGACTTACATTTGTCAATAGAAAGTATTGTAACTTCTTGTTTTTTGTAAATACTCACCATTTTCCCTCCTTGTTTTTGTATGCTTTACACAAAAACAAGTTCCCTATAGCGCAAAAAAGGACTGGCACAAGATCAGGATTATATATCCCAGCCTTACACCAGCCCTTCATTCTATATTCCATTATATCTGTTCAATAAACAACTCTATTACGTACAATGCTGCTCCAAGCGCTGCCGCCCCCGTTTTATAATTGCATACTTTTACAAACTGCCCATCCCCTGAAAACGTATTCCTGTCAGCCACCTTTTTTCGTATCTCCAGAATGTGATCTTCCAGATAACTCCCCACATATCCTCCCAGGACAATGTCATAATCAAATACCATATGAAGATTATTGACTGCGATTGCCAGATAATCGGTATATCGCTCCCATGCATCTTTATATTCCTGTCTGTCCTGCTCCAGACCGACAAAAAAATCTCCCAGCTTTTCTCCCGCAATTTCATTCAGCCTTTTTGCAGAACAATAAGAGTCCAGGCATCCCGACTTACCACAGTAGCAGGGAATTCCGTCAGGAACGATCGTCATGTGGCCAACCTCACCGCAGCGAAACTCGTCTCCATAGACAAGCCGATCATCACTGTACAATGCACCCCCCACCGTATTGCTGAGTGACAAATAGAAAAAACTCTTCTTTTCTTCCGCCTGAACCCCTTCCGCATACGCCCCGGCATTCGCATCATTCAAAAAGAAGCACGGATATGGAAAATATCGTTCCACCTCCCGAAAGGCCAATGCCTTTACGTCCAGTGCGTGAGAATTAGTGATTGCCTCCTTCTGCAGGTCTACGATTCCCGGAAATGAAATACCGATTCCCAGTATTCTCTCCTTATCAGCGTGGCTTTTCTCAAGAAATTCTTCTAATTGTTTATTTACACCGCAAAAATAAGCCTCGCTTTTATCAAATGGATCATATATCCTTTCATAATTCAGGATCTCTCCCTTAAGGTTCGTCAACAATAATCCAATGTGATTCCTGGTAATGTCAAGGCCGACTGCAAGCCGGGAATTCTCCTCAATTGACAGGGCCTTTGCCTTTCTTCCCCCGGTAGATTCCAGTTCTCCTCGCTCCGTAATTAATCCCATTTCTATCAATTCTTTCGTATTCTGAGTTACTGTCGGGAGGCTCAGTTTTAATTCATATGCAATATCCGGGTTCGACACCACCTTACACTTACGCACATAACGATAGATTCGATTTCGATTTTTCCTCTTTACCTCCATATTTGTATTTTTCGCTTTTGCCATACTTCCTCCAGGTACCACTTTATTAAAGTGTTTTTTTTAGTATATCATCATCTATTTGTAATTACAAGATGACAACCATGTCCGGTTTTAATCACATTCCCAGCAGCTCCTTCGGATTTTTCACCATCATCTGCCGGATCTCTTTTTCAGATATCCCGGATTCATACAGCTTTTTGGCAAACATTTTCATTCCTTCTGCCGGATCCGGGCTTTTGATCTGTCCAAGATCCGAAGAAAGAAGAATCCTGTCCGCGCCTGCCTTTTTTATGCTTTTCAGAATCTCTTCCCAGGAACACATCCCGTAATAGGGTGTATAAAAACAGTGCTCCAGCATTGCTCCACATGCAAGATACTCCTGCTGAAGACTCAGATCCGCATTTGTAATCGGGAAAGATACATGACTTACAATCATCCTGCGGACTCCCATGGATGCTGCTGCCTTAAGAAGTGCCAGACTTTCAGACGGGGACAGATGCCCGGTTGCAAGAATCATATCCTGCTCCTGAATCTGCTTCAATACAGGATAAACCTCCGGAATCAGTTTCCGGTTCTCATCCATGATACGTATCTTTCTGCTTCGTCCGGGCTGTTCATTTCCACCACCCAGATGTTCATTCGAATGATCCTTTTTATATTCCGCATCACAAAAAGCATCCACCGTAGGGAACCAGACGATCCTTCCTCCCATTTTCCCACAGGCGTATACGGCGGCCTCATTCAGACCTCCCACTGCATCATTCAATACAATTCCACCATATACCTTTACAGAAGGAACCATTTCCGACACAACCGCCGCCCGCGCACTGGTATCTCCATGATGGCATTTGCTGACATATCCGGACATTCCGGCTTGCTGATACTGCCGGGCAAGCTGAACATCCGTATACTTTCTCATAACGATATCCGGTCCGGCATGTACATGAAGATCTATCGAACCCTGAATTAACTCTCTTCCTATATCCATATGTTTCCTCCACCTTCTGTTACACTTATCTCTTTTGCACCTATTATAATATAATTCTCCGTAAATACACAGATTCTCATAAGATTATTCCACGCACAAAAAAGGAATCACCGCCCCCGAAGCTCTAAGTCTTCAAAAACAGTGATTCCTAACTGCGCGATCAGGGGCTCGAACCCTGGACACCCTGATTAAGAGTCAGGTGCTCTACCAACTGAGCTAATCGCGCATATTCTCTTTTTCATTACATTCTCCGTAACGACAAGTGTTATTATATAATATGATTTTCAAAAATGCAAGTGTTTTTTTACTATATTTTCATATTTTTTTATTCTCCTTCATATATTAGAAGGGGAGGTGCCATCTATGAATCATTTACGAAAATATTACAACAAAAAAGATCTGCCTTATATAGCTGTCACCGCAGTACTCGGTACGCTGAATCATTTTCTCTACCGTCTGTCAGGATATTCTGCCTTTACGGCTCTGTTCTGTCCGATCAACGAATCCGTCTGGGAACATACGAAACTTTTATTTTTCCCTTTCTTTTTTCTGTCCGTCTGGCGATATGCGCATAGACGCAAATCTTTCTCTGCATACTTTTATTCCCGTTTTCTTGCAGTACTCTGTGGAATGGGATTTATAATCGCTGCATTCTATACATATACCGGTATTCTCGGAATGCATTTTCTTGTTGCAGACATTCTGATCTTCTTTGGAAGTATCCTGATCAGCCATGTTTATGCCTCTTATTTTTATGTTCTTCTTCTGACTTCAAAACATACAGCCCGTCATATCGCTCTTCCATCTTCCGGCAATGTGTGTATCCTGTGGATTGCTGCAATACTGCTTTTCTTTATTTTCACCTGCTATCCTCCCAATCTTCCTCTATTTTATCCAATCTTCTGAATTCTTTATGTTTTTTTTCGCAAAGTGTAGTATAATCAGTTTAACTTTATTGCGTTACAATAAGAGAGGAGGGTTTCATATGACTCATGAACCTGTTGCCTGTAAAATAGAACATCACGCCATGATGTTTGCATTTCTTGCGAAGCACGCAATCGAAGAGTGCGGAGAAAAAGGAAAGGATGCCATTCTTGCAGGCATGACCACCTACGGAAATGAACGTGGTGCCAGAATGGCTGCAAATGCTCTGGCACACGGAGACGAACTGAATACGATGACCAATCAGGCCTATGGCGAATGGAAGCCTGACTATGATGGACAGATGGAATTCGGCATGCTGAGAACCGAACCGACTCTGCAGACCTATATTTCCAGATGCGCCTGGTGCGAAGCATGGAAGAAGCATGATATTACCGAATACGGAAAATACTACTGCGTAAATGTTGACAACGCAGTATATCAGGGATTTCGAAAGGATTTCGTCTGTACTCCGACATCCACCTCATTAAGCTGGGGCGGAGAACGCTGTGAATTTGACTGGGGACATCCTCTGTCTTCCGAAGAGGTGGAAGCACTCGCTGCCAAGAAAAAAGCGCTTGGAACTTCCTGCATGAAAGATTTCAACTATCACACTGCACATTTGAAACACACTATCTGCAAGACGTTACTGGACACATTTGGTCAGAAGGGTCGGGAGATCATAGATCTTGCTCTCGCCGATTACGTTCACACATTTGGCCGGGAGTATCTGGATGTTCTCGACGGTGTATACACTGCTGATTAGCCAGAATATTTTAGAGCTATTTACATATTACTTCAGGAGGTACTTCGTACTGTGAACACGAATAACGATGACAAAAACATAATTGCCGGATGGCTCGCGGCACATCGATCTGAACTGATCGATGTTGCTGATTACATATATGCCCATCCGGAACTTGCTTATGAAGAAACACTTTCATCCAGATGTCTTGCCGATTATCTGGAGCATCAGGGGTTCCGGATTACCTGGAAAACTGCCGGTATTGACACTGCTTTTACTGCAGAGTGGGGAACCGGAAATCCTGTACTTGGATTTCTTGCTGAATATGACGCACTTGCCAGTCTCGGACATGCCTGCGGACATAATCTACTTGGAACTGCCGTTGCTGCTGCTGCCTGTGCGTTAAAAGACGACATGACAGCAAACAGGACATCCGGAACCATCCGTGTCTACGGCTGCCCGGCAGAAGAGATCATGTCCGGAAAGATCGTAATGAATGACCAGGGTGTATTTGATGACCTGGACGTCGCTGTCACCTGGCATCCATTCGACCGAAACCGGATCAGCAATGATATCTGGCAATCACAGGATATCAAAAATTATCGTTTTCACGGAGTCAGCGCACACGCATCCAAAGCACCGGAAAATGGCAGGAGTGCACTGGATGCTGCAGAACTCATGAACATCGGAGTCAATTATCTGAGGGAACATGTCCCTTCCGATGTGCGGATGCACTACGCATACATTGATAACGGTCAGCCGGCCAACGTCGTTCCCGACTTCGCCATGACCAACTACTTCATCCGCTCCAGCCTTCACGCCCGCACAGAAGATGCGAGCCAACGCGTTGATAACTGCGCAAAAGGAGCCGCACTTATGACGGGCACCACCGTGGACATCGAATTAGTCAAGAGCTGCAAAGAGATGAAAGTCAATCGCGTACTCACTGAACTCTATTACGATGCCATGACCCGGATTCCGACTCCGGAATATACTGAGGAAGAATTGAACTTCGCATCAAAGATCACAGAAGAAGCCGGATTACAGAATAATGGTCACTATTTTGAAGGACTGGAACCGTTGGAATCCGAACCCGTTCCCATCTCCATCGGCACCGACGCATCTGAAGTCAGCCACACCGTTCCACTCATCACGATCAGTGCCGCCACCATGTGCAAAGGTACCCCGCTGCATCACTGGGCGGCTGCCAGACAGGCAGGAATGAGCATCGGACACAAAGGCATGATGTATGTAGCAAGATGCATGGCAGAAGGGACAAAATTATTAATAGAGACACCCGGAAGCATAGAAAAGGCCTGGGAATTCCATAAAGGGACAGGGCATTTTTAATTTGGGACGGAGGATTTTTAAATATTCCCCGTCCCCACCACTTATCCACATTATCCACAAAGGAGGTTCATAACTATGGTTACAAAAAAAATTGGTATTATCGGCTGCGGCAATATGGGTGGTGCGATTCTTTACGGAGCACTGGAAAGTGGCGTTCTTCCGAAAGAAAACGCTTATGTTTATGACATCAATCCTGCAATGATGGAAAAGGCAAAGGGATGGGGTGTTAATCTTGCAGCAGACGATGAAGATGTCTGCAAGAAAAGTGATATTATTCTTCTCGCTGTAAAACCGCAAAATGCTGCGGAAGCTCTTTCTCAGTGTAAAAAGGCATTAGATAATAAAGCAATGATGTCTATTGTTGCCGGAGTTACTGTAGAACGTCTCCAGAACATGATTGATGGTACACCAAGAATTCTTCGAATTCTTCCTAATACTCCGGCTATGGTCTTCGAAGGTGCCTTCGCCCTCTGCTCTGATAATGATCTGAGCGAGGATGAATTAGAAACATCCAAAGCAATCTGCAGTGCGATTGGTATCATAGAAATGGTTCCCGAACATCTGATTGATGCTGCATGTGGTTTAAGCGGAGGCGGCCCGGCTTATGTTGCAATGTTCATTGAAGCTATGGCTGATGGCGGCGTAAAACAAGGACTCCCCAGAGCCACTGCATACCGCCTGGCTGCTCAGACCTGTCTTGGAACCGCAAAAATGATTCTGGAAAAGGGGATACACCCGGGAGAATTAAAAGATATGGTAACCTCTCCTGGCGGAACAACCATTGAGGGATGCGAAGCATTGGAAAAAGGCGGCATGAGAGGCACTGTTATTGAATGCATTAATGTAGCAACTGAAAAATCACGCCAGCTTTAAAATATAATCTGACAAAAAGGAGTTATCCACACATTTTCGTGGATAACTCCTTTTTTTACGGGGATAAGTCTTTCAAACATGGGGACGGGGAATTTTTAAAAATCCTCCGTCCCCATGTAACTTTTTTATTTCCCCTGCATTTTTTTGATGACTTTCAACCGGGTAAATTCTTCTCTTTCCTTTTCTTCCAATGCATTATTAATGGTATACACCAGATTTGTATACATTGGTATAGTAATATTTTTCAGTGCATTTGCTCTCTTCTGTGTCTTCTTTATATTAGTTGCAAGCCGATATGCACTGTTTTCTACTTCAGCCAGCTTGATTGTCAGATCTTTTACTTCTCGAAATGCTTCCCGGACAATATCAATTGACTCATGCGTTGTGCTGAATGAATATGTCAGATCATTCTGTCTGGCATCATATTTTATATGAGGAATCTCTGTTCCCATAATACTTCTGGTCTGAATACGAATAGATTCCTCTATCGGAACAGTAAATGCAAGTTCCTGCACCTTACTGATACCGTGTTCAATATTCGCTCGCTGCAGACACGCATATGCCCTGGTAAATGTTGCATCAATCTCTTCCTGTATATCCTTCGCCTCATCAATCAGACTCATCAGTTCTTTTAACAGGATATTTCTCTTTTTGTCCATCAGATCAAATCCCTGATGCGCCAGTGCAAGAGAATTTTTTGCAAGCATCAAATTACCTTTTGTAGGAAATTCTCTGGGATCCATAAGATGCCTTCCTTTCTATACTTTTCCACCATTGCTACTTTACTGACTTTCCAAAGCCAGCATCCGGTCACTCCGAAGCAGTCCGAACCCTTCGGCTCCTCCGCGACTGAGACCTCGCGCCTTTCGGCGCTCGGTCACGTCGCTCCTAGCCATGAATATGCAGCCTTACGAAAGTATCCTTTCGCAGTCTGCATATCCATGTCTAGTCTGCTTCACGTGGATAGTATTGTTCTATCAGTTTTGTGTCAATTCGGTCTAATTCTTCTCTTGGGAGTAACCGTAGTAATTCCCATCCAAGATCCAGTGTCTCCTGTATGGTTCTGTTTTCTGTCGGTCCCTGTCCGATATAGCGCTTCTCGAATTCTTCTCCGAATTTCAGATACTGTTTATCAATCTTCGACAATTCATCCTCACCGATAACCGAAGCCAGATTTCTTGCCTCACCCACTTTTGCATAAGATGAGAACAACTGGTTCGCCAGTGCCTGATGATCTTCTCGGGTATAGCCTTTTCCGATACCGTCCTTCATCAGTCGTGACAATGACGGCAGGATGCTGATCGGCGGATAGATACTCTGTCCATGCAGATTACGATCCAGTACGATCTGCCCCTCTGTAATATATCCTGTCAGGTCGGGAATCGGATGTGTGATATCGTCGTTCGGCATCGTCAGGATAGGAAGCTGCGTCACAGAGCCGTTGGAACCGTCTACGATACCCGCACGTTCATAGATCGTCGCCAGCTCACTGTACAGATATCCCGGATATCCTTTTCTTGACGGGATCTCTCCTCTGGAGGATGAGACCTCTCGCATCGCCTCAGCGAACGAAGTCATGTCCGTCAGAATAACCAGGATATGCATATTACGCTCAAACGCCAGATATTCTGCTACCGTCAGTGCAACCTTTGGCGTAATCAGTCGTTCTACCACCGGATCATTTGCAAGATTCAGAAACATACATACGTGATCTGACACTCCGCTCTCTTCAAATGTTTTCCGAAAAAATTCTGCCACGTCGTGCTTTACGCCCATCGCACCAAATACAATTGCAAATTCTTCGTCAGAATCATCTCCCAGAGATGCCTGTTTCACAATCTGCGCTGCAAGCTGGTCATGCGGAAGCCCGTTTCCGGAAAAAATCGGAAGCTTCTGTCCCCGAATCAGTGTAGTAAGTCCATCGATGGCTGAGATTCCGGTGCGAATATAGTTTCGTGGATACTCGCGGCGCACCGGATTGAGCGGCAGGCCATTTACATCTCGTTTATCGTCAGAACGAATCGGTCCCAGTCCGTCGATCGGCTGTCCGATACCATTAAATGTTCTCCCAAGCATATCCTCGGATACTTTCACTTCCATCGGATGTCCGGTCAGCTTTGTATGGGTATTGCCAAGCGACATATTCTCTGTCCCTTCAAATACCTGTATCAATGCCTTATCTTCATCTATTTCTACAATTCGCCCCATCTTTCTGATGTTACCGTCTACTACAAATTCTACGATCTCGTCAAAGAAAGCATCCTGTACTCCTTCCAGTACAACAAGAGGTCCGTTAATATTACTCAGTCCAAGATATTCTATTGCCATCTCTCAATTCCCCCTCTATGCATTCTTTTCCATAACTCTGTGATAGAAGTTGTCAATATCAACCTTGTACATGTCCAGAAGCTGCAGATTGTCATTTGGAACATCATACTTGATCGCAATTACTTTTTCAAATATTCCTTCCGCCTTCAGAACAGACATCGGCATTCCCATCGCAACCAGTTTCCGGCAGGCTTTATAAAGATACAGGATTACATCCATCATTTTAAACTGTTTTTCCAGCGATACACAGGTATCATCCTTGTGAAATGCATTCTGCTGCAAAAATCCCAGACGGATCACTCTTGCGATTTCCAGAATCAGTTTCTGATCATCCGGAAGCACATCTCCTCCGATCAGTTTTACAATTTCCATCAGACTGTTTTCCTGGTTCAGCAGCGTCATCATACGATTCCGGTAATCCAGGAATTTCGGTGATACATGGTCTGAATACCATCCACTCAGGTCATTCAGATACTCACTGTAACTGGTCATCCAGTGGATCGCCGGGAAATGTCTTGCATACGCCAGAGATTTATCCAATCCCCAGAAACAGCGCACGAAACGTTTTGTATTCTGTGTGACAGGTTCGGAAAAATCGCCACCCTGCGGGGAAACCGCTCCGATGATCGACACGGATCCTGTCGCTCCGTTCAGCGTCTGCATCATACCGGCTCTTTCATAGAACGCGGACAATCTGGACGCCAGATATGCCGGGAATCCTTCCTCTGCAGGCATCTCCTCCAGACGTCCGGACAATTCCCGGAGCGCCTCTGCCCATCTGGATGTAGAATCCGCCATAATCGCCACATCATATCCCATATCACGATAATACTCTGCCAGGGTCAGTCCTGTGTAGATGGAAGCTTCACGCGCAGCTACCGGCATATTGGAAGTGTTGGCGATCAATGTAGTTCTGTCCATCAGCGGATTGCCCGACTTTGGATCCACCAGCTCAGAGAATTCTTCCAGAACCTGTGTCATCTCATTTCCACGTTCGCCACATCCGATATAGATAATAATGTCCGCATCAGACCATTTTGCGATCTGATGCTGCGTCATCGTCTTTCCGGTACCGAATCCGCCCGGGATCGCCGCTGTTCCGCCCTTTGCGATTGGGAACATGGTATCCAGGATACGCTGTCCGGTTACCAGCGGGACACTCGCCGGAAATCTCTTACTTACCGGTCTTGGTACACGGATCGGCCACTTCTGCGTCATCGTAAGTTCCCGGATATTTCCGTCCACAAGCTCTACTTTAACCAGAACGTCCTGTATCGTATATTTTCCATCCGGGACAACCGACACTACACGTCCTTCCACATCCGGAGGAACCATACATCTGTGCATGATTGCACGCGTCTCCGGCACTTCTGCAATTACCATCCCCCCATGAACCAGGTCTCCTTCTTCTACCGTAATATGCGTGTCCCACTGCCTTACGGTATCCAGAGAATCTACGCTGACTCCGCGGGTAATAAATGCCCCGCCTTTTTCCGCAATCTGTTCAAGCGGCCGCTCGATTCCATCAAAGATATTATCCAGGATTCCGGGCGCCAGTGTAACAGACACGGCAGATCCGGTTCCTTCTACGATCTCTCCCGGCTTTAATCCGGATGTTTCTTCATACACCTGTATCGTCGTCAGATTCTTATCAAGGGAAATGACTTCTCCTACCAGCTTCTCATTTCCGACATAGACCATCTCTGACATTTTAAAGTCATGCTTTCCCTTCAGATAGATAACAGGACCATTGATACCGTAGATTTTTCCGGTATTACGACTATTCATCTCCTGCACCTCCTCTGAACATGAAATTGTGATATTCATTTTCCAATGCACCTTTATATGCATGGTCAATCAGGATATTCCTTCCATGAATGACAGCTCTCACTCCGCCGATAAAATCTTCCCTGCTGACCGTAAGTGTCATTCCTGTATGCTCTTCCAGATATTCTTTTTTATCCGCATCAGACGGGTTGATATAGATTGTCATAGCTTCCCCGTTCGCATATTTTACAGATTTTTCAATATATTGTACCAGCATACGTTTATATTCTTCTGTCTGCATATATTCCTGCAGTTTTTCTTTTACTTCCACAAACAATTCTTTTTTCAGCGTTTTTCGCGTTTTACTGAAATCACGTTTCAGTTCCAGCTGAGCCTTGGACATTACCATATTCAGCTGTTGCTTTGCATTGACTCCCTCTGCCTTCACTCTGGTCTCAGACTGGCGGATCGCTTCCGCACGATGCTGCTCAAATATATTCTCCAGCACTGTCTCATGCTGTTTCATAATGCGATTGCCTTCTGCCCGTGCTTCTTCCATCGCAGCTTCCTGTAGATGTGATATCTTTTCTTCTATTGTCAAGTATGTCACCTTCTTCCTGATTATTAGACCTGCAGAACCGGAAATCCCTGATTCCTCCTCTTTCCCTGCCGCACTTACAGTTTCAGTCCAATTGCCTCATTTACATACGACGTGATAAACTCTTTCTTACGCCCGGTTCCATGTCTGTCCGGGATCTCGATCAACAGCGGCATATCTCTCTCCAGCTTGATCTCATCGATCAGATCCGGAAATTCTCTTCCAAACTTTTCTGTAAGAAGAATGATTCCGATCGTCGGATCTTCCATAGCTGTTTCGATCGCTTCCCGCAATTCATCTCTCTCATGTACCACAATGCCGTCCACTCCTGCCAGACGCATTCCCGTCAGCGTATCGATATTATCACTGATCAGATACATTTTCATCTTACAACTTACCTAAGATCATGAAGGAGATGATCAGTCCGTACAGACACACACCTTCTGCAAGACCTACGAAAATCAGAGATTTACCAAGTGCGCTGGAATCTTCACTGATCGCACCAAGAGCTGCACTTGCGGCGCTTGCTACGGCAATTCCGCCGCCGACACAGGAGAGACCTGTTGACAATGCTGCGGCAAGATAACCAAAGCCCGTTGCATTAGAAGCTGCAGCAGCCGCATCCGCCGCCTGTACCGGCTCTCCGCCAAACAACATGATTCCGGCAACAAGACATGCTCCAAAGAAGAAAAACACATTGGTACCGATCGCTCTCTTATAACGTTTTTTCGTCTTCTGTCCGATCAGAAAATATCCAAACGGAATGATAATGCTGAGCATTAAAGTTACAATAAGTAATAATTTTACGGTAGTGTTCATAATTCATATCCTCCTTATAATAGGGTCTTTATTGTTCTTTTCTGTTAAATGGCTTGAATTCTCTTCCGGTTCCCCGATAGAAACGACTGAACATCTCATAATACTCCAGACGGAGAACCTGAATTCCTACGACCAGTCCTTCCAGGCCGCATACCAGAATATTGCCCAGTACAAACACGATCCAGTTCGTACTTCCTTCTGTTGCGCCGGACAGCATCAGCACAACTTCCATCATCGCCGCATGGCTGACTGCAAATGCACCGATTCTCACATATGAGATGGTATTGGAAAAATAACTCAGCATCGTTTCAAACAGTTCAAAGAATGCCTGCACGAAAAACATTACTTTTCCCTCTTCCATCTTTTTGTGCCGCTTCTCAACCAGATTACCAAGCGGTTCCTTAAATACAAACAATAAAACCGGTACTCCCAGGAACACTGCCATCATCACATTGCCCGGAACCTTGTGTCCTGTCATATATAATACAATCGTAAGTACAAGGAACCCATAGAATACCAGACCTGCCAGTCCGTTATGCGAAAACAGCAGATTTTCAAGATCATGCTTTTTTGCTGCATTGACCACATTAAAGATCATAACCAGTATATTCAGTGCCATACCAAATGCAATCGCAACAACGAACACTGTATTCAGCTGACCGATAAACGGCAGATTTGTCATTGCCTCTACCGGCCGCAGCCATCTCGCTTCCAGAATATTCTCAAATCCAAACAGGCTTCCAAACATAAAACCGAAAAATGTAGAGAACAGACCTGCAATCGATATGATTCCTGCCAGGTTAATCTTTTTGATCAGATATAAAAGCCCTCCAAATACAAACAGACACAGTCCCTGTCCCACGTCACCAAACATCGCTCCGAAGATAAACGTATACGTCAATGCGACGAATATCGTCGGATCCATCTCATCCGATGCAGGGAGACCATACATACGAATAAACATTTCAAATGGTTTGAAAAACTTCGGGTTCTTAAGCTTGGTCGGTGGTTCGCCAAAAAATTTCTCCCGATCTTCTTCCACCACAACGAATACTCTGTCATCCTTTTCTGATTCTTTCAGGAACTTCTTGACATCATCTTCCCCCATCCAGCCACAGAGAATATAATACTCTTCCTTCTCATCATCTTCTCCCTGGTCAATTCTGGCTGCGAGTTTCCTGACATCAAAATTATTTGACATGGACTCCAGCTTCTTCTGTGCACCGATCAGCTGTGGAGCATGGCTCTTCATCAGCTTCTCTATCTTCTGATCGAGATCCTTCATCTCTTCCTGAACCTGATCAATCTCTTTTTGCAGTTCTTCACATGCCTGCTCCGGAGTTCCAATATATGCTGACGGAATAGAAATTCTTTCAAAATGAAGAGAATTAAACACCGTATCTACCCTGCTGGCATCCACATTCGCCACAAAATAGCATCCGTAAACATAATTTTCATTCCTGGTACTCTGTACAAAGATCGCATTCAGATCATCAAACAGATATTTTTCCAGTCGCTTATAATAATCAACACCGATCCGCCCGAAACGAACCTTCATATACTTGTACCGCAAAGACTTGTGCATATCCAGTTCCAGCGTTCGAAACGGTTCCAGCACACTCAATCGTTCTCTGAGATCGTCCGCCTGCTTCTTCAACAGCTCTTTCTTTTCCAACATATTTACATAATCATGATTAATATCCCGGATCATATCCAGCATCTCTTCTTTTGACATGGACGTATCAACCTTACGATTGTCATCTCCGAGAAGAGCTGCAAACTGCTCAGCCTTTGCAAGCGGTTCTTTATATGGATTCACCTCTACAAACGGCTGCAGATTGTCTGTCGTCTTAAGCTCCGCAATCGCATTTTCCAACTGCATTTCATATTTGGACAAATATTGATCGCACACACGGTCAATATCGTTTCTCGGACCGCTGATGCTCAAAAACTTCATCTTTACAATCATTGAACCACACCTCCTAAGTATCCTAACGTCTCACCCTTCGACAAACCGTAGCGGATACATTCAAGGGCCGTTGTTAGTTTATAGATTTCTTCTTCCTTCTGGAACAGATACGTATTAATAGTAGCGATTGAATATGGTTCTTTCCGCCTGTCTGAGATGTATAATTTTTCCAGATAGTCCTTATATATCTGTTCCAATGTCTTACTGACATCCTGATAATGGAATTTTTTCGCATAATAGGTCTTTTCCAGTTCCCGTTCAAACTGTTCCAGATTCGGAGTTTCCACCAGCTGCTTAAACTCCTCTGTTTTTATCTGGTAATGGATCGGAATCGTCATTGCATAGATGTCAGGCGGAAGCATGTGATAATACTTCTTCGCCCGATAGATCCACTGGATATTCAGAAGATCCACCTTCGATCCAATATCTCTGGTAAACAACTTTAATTCATTTTTCTTTAACAGATTCCTGCTCTTTTTCCACATCATGGAAAAGTAATACAGATCCAGTGCCAGATCATAATCAAATAATGTTGCCGCTCCGGATTCCCTGAGTCTGTGAAGTGGCTCATAATATTCGGTATCCTTCAGATTATCCACCAGTTCTTCAATATTTTTTGACGTGATCAGCCGGTCAATCGATATCTGAGAATACCTGTCAAAAAATTCCTTCTTATATTCAAGATCAAATGGCTTCTCATAATGATTAAATACAATACGAAGACAGTAATTGATCAGATCCACCTCATAACGCTTCCAGTATAATTTGAGGAATTTTTTCTGTTCCACTCCCGCAAACCGGAAGATTCTGGAGTAATCATCAAAAAGCGACTGATACAGTACTTTTTCCACATGCCTTCTGTGATATAAAGATATATCCATTTTATTGATATATTCTGCATATGCCGGTTTTGCTTTCAGATATTCTATTGCTTCCGGCACGCTCCCAAGTCCTGCAATATTATCAAAATCCCGATCTGTAAGAAGCTTTGCGGACATTGCGCGAACCTTCGTCACGATTCCGCTGTATGCCATCACATTTCCCATGTCTTACACCTCTATTATATGTCTGATAATCTCCTGAACATATGCCTCGTGATTCTCTTCAAATTCCTTTTTCAGATTCTCGATCGTATCCTGATTCTTCTCTTTCTGTTCTTTCAGAATCTTATCTACCCTCTGCTCTGACTCTTTTCTTATCTTATCCACCCTTGCCTGCGTCTTTTCTTCAAGCTCCTGGTCAAACCGATCTCGTTTTGCCTGAATCTTTTTTTCGATCTCTGTCTTCTGAGCCTGGGCATGATCCACAATCGCTTCTGCTGTAGATTCAATATCCGCCAATCTTTCAATCACAGAATTCATAAGCCGCCTCCTGTTCAACTTATTATCAGGTCATACTCCTGATTTTAACCCATGGTATTATAATACTCTTATTTTTTCAAAATTCCATAGTAAATTTTACCAAAAAAAACATATTTGACATTTTTCTAACAATCCTGGAAACGGTTGACTTTTCACCGATCAGGATATACACTAAAAAAAGTATGCAAAAGCTTGAAAACAGGGAGGTTCCGTTTATGCGCCTTAGAAATATACCTCGCGCAGAAAGTGTTCTGAACGAGTGTAAAGAAGTTGTTAAGAATGAAAAAAACCACAAAGGAATCTGGCACGATACTTTTCAGAACTCCAATCCGATTCACATCGAGATCGGCATGGGAAAAGGTCAGTTCCTCTTAACCCTTGCTTCCAGGAATCCACATATCAACTACATAGGAATCGAACGTTATTCCAGTGTTCTGCTGCGCGCCGTTGAAAAGTTCCAGACCATGGAAAACGCACCGACTAACATTCGTTTTATTTGTATGGATGCACATGAGATTGCAGAAGTATTTTCCCCCGGAGAGGTATCACGCATCTATCTGAACTTTTGCGATCCGTGGCCCAAGGCCAGACACGCAAGACGCCGTCTCACCTCTGAAGAATTTTTCACCCAGTATGACAAAGTTCTGACCCCGGACGGCACCGTAGAATTCAAGACTGACAATCGCCAGCTTTTTGACTTTTCTGTCGAACAGCTTACCTCATCCAGAATGTTCTGCATTTCTGAGATTACTTATGATCTGCATCATGATGATACGATGAATCCCGGAAACATCATGACCGAATATGAAGAGAAATTCTCTTCCATGGGAAATCCCATCTTCAAACTGGTTGCAGTCAGACGATCTTAACATATATTAATATAGAAAACTCTATGTCTGGAAGTACCGTTATGAACCAGAAAACCAGAAAATGTCTCCGCCAAAAGCTATGTAAATTCTCTTATCGCAGGAAACGTCTGAACAGGCGATGTTCCTGCCTACGTAAATCTCTGGATGAAGTCCTGCGGTTTCTTAATCCAGGATGTCAATAAAGAAAGGATGAATCCCACATGTTACATTTAACAGCCCGAAATTTTGAAACAGAAGTGAAAAAAAGTACTCTGCCGACAGTGGTTATGTTCTATGCGATCTGGTGCGGAAAGTGCGCCATGATGAAGCCCGTTATGGAACACCTGGAAGAAAAGTACCGGGGATCGATCAAGTTCTGTGAAGTTGAGATTGAAGAATCTGCTGTTCTTGCGGCAGAATACGAAGCTGACATCATCCCAACCTTCGTATTTTTTCATAACCGCGAACTGCTCGCCGTTATGAGGGGCGTCATAGACGAAGAACAATTTGAGGAACGCCTACAGAAAATCTTTAGAAATAGTTAAGGCATATTTTCTTTGCAAATATACCTGTATATGCTATATTAAGGTAGTATCCAGGAAAAATATTGAATGAAAAGGAGGCATGGTGATTACACCACGCATTATGAAAAAGTTTAAAAAAGTATTGCCGGTTATGATGGCAGCTGTACTTACATTCGGAAGTATTCCTATGACAGTCTGTGCAGACAGCTCAAAAGTCGTAACTCTCGGCGCCAATTTAACAGAAGAACAAAAGACTTCTATGTATGAATATTTCGGAACTTCAGCAGACGAAGTAGCAACTATAGAAGTTACCAACGCAGATGAACGCAAATACATGGAGGGTATCGCTTCCGAAGCACAGATCGGAACCCGCACTTACAGCTGCTCTTATGTAGAACCTACCAGCAGCGGCGGTGTACAGGTAAAAGTGGCAAATCTCACTTACGTAACGAGTGCCATGATCTCCAGTACACTTTTAACATCCGGTGTAGAAAATTGTAACGTTGTTGCTGCTTCTCCAATAGAAGTATCCGGAACCGGTGCTCTGACGGGAATCATGATGGCTTATGAAGCTGCCAGCGGCGAAACACTGGATGAGGGGCAGAAAGAAGCTGCCACTCAGGAACTGGTTACGACCGGAGAACTTGCAGATGCGATCGGCAGCGAACAGGCAACAGATCTGATGAACAAGGTCAAAGAAGAAGTAATCGAAGATAATATTAGTAGTCCGGAAGAGATTCAGGGTGTTGTTCAGGATGCTGCTGATTCTTACAACATCACACTTACCGAAGATCAGATGAACAAGATTGTCTCTCTGATGGAATCCATCTCCCAGTATGATTATGATGTAAAAGCATTAAAAAACACACTGGATAATCTCAGTGGCAAAGACAACGGCTTTTTCTCCAATCTCTGGTCATCTATCAAAGGAATCTTTACAGGCGGTGACAGTGATGGTGGTATCATCAGCCAGACAAAGGATGACCTACTCGGTGATAATGCTATTATAGACAGTACCCTGGACGCCGTTCAGAGTGCTGCTGACGGTGATGATGACGGTGGTTTCTGGAGCAAGATCGTTAATTTCTTCAAAGATCTTTTCGGCGGCAACGATGATGCTGATGACAGCGAAGACGCTTCTGAAGATGATGCAGCCGCAACGGAAGACATTGACGATTCAGACACGGTTGACTCCGATGCCGGTCAGGATATTGACGGATCCGACGATACTGACACTACTGATACAGACACAGATGGTTCTGATGATTCTTCTCAGGAAGACTCCGGACTGGTAATCGACAATGACTCTGCCGATTCCGATGATACAGCTAATTAAATTACATTGAAAAAAATGGACTGCCGCAATACGGCAGTCCGTTTTTTTCAATGCTCACACCAAGCACTTCCTTATAATATTAGAATTCGAATACAGCGACTCCATACGGCGGAAGCTTATATGCAAAAGAATATGGCCTTCCGTCGCATTCCTTCTTTTCTGCTTTATACACAACCGGTCTTTCTTCTCCGGTTCCTCCGTATTTCACATCGTCACTGTTCAAAATTAACTTATACTGTTTCTTTCTTGGTACACCTACACGGTAATCATCTCTTGCCATCGGAGTAAAATTGCACACAAACAGCAGATTCCGTTTCTTATCCTTTGAATGTCTCATAAAACTGTATATGCTTCTGTATGTATCATCCGCATTGATCCACTCAAATCCTTCCCAGCTCTGATCCATCTCATAAAGTGCTTTTTTCCTCTTATACAGATGAAGCAGATCTCTTACCCAGTTCTGGATCTGAATATGTGGCTCTTCCTTCAGAAGATACCAGTCCAGTTCCCTTTCCTCGCTCCACTCACGAAGCTGTGCAAATTCCTGTCCCATAAACAGAAGCTTCTTGCCGGAATGTCCCATCATAAATGCGTAACCGGCCTTCAGGTTGGCATACTTATCAAATCCCAGTCCCGGCATCTTGTTCAGCATTGAACACTTCAGATGAACTACCTCATCGTGAGACAATACCAGAATATAATTCTCACTGTATGCATAGCTCATGGCAAATGTCATCATATAATGATTGTCTTTACGGAAATACGGATCAAGCTTCATATATTCCGTAAAATCGTGCATCCAGCCCATATTCCACTTCAGACTGAATCCAAGGCCTCCATCCTCAACCTTACCGGTCACCTGTGGCCAAGCCGTTGATTCCTCTGCAATCATAAGAGCACCCGGATTGCGTCCAAGAACAACCGAATTCAAATGTTTGAAGAAATCAATCGCTTCCAGATTCTTATTATCACCATACTTGTTGGCAACCCATTCTCCGTCTTTCTTTCCATAATCCAGATAGAGGATGGAAGCAACAGCATCTACACGGAGTCCATCTATGTGGAACTGCTCGATCCAATATAACGCATTGGAGATCAGGAAGTTCCGCACTTCATTCTTGCCAAAGTCAAAGATCTTGGTTCCCCAGTCAGGATGCTCTCCTTTTCTCGGATCCGCATACTCATAAGTCGGTGTTCCGTCAAAATTAGCCAACCCATGGGAATCTCTCGGGAAATGTGCCGGTACCCAGTCCAGAATAACACCAATTTTATTCCGATGGAAATAATTAACCATCCAGGCAAAATCTTCCGGCGTTCCATATCTGGAAGTCGGTGCAAAATATCCCGTTACCTGATATCCCCAGGATCCGTCAAATGGATGCTCTGCAATTCCCATCAGCTCCACATGTGTGTATCCCATATTCTTAATGTATTTTGTAACTTCTTTTGCAAATTCCCGGTAATTATAGAATCCTGTATCTTCCGTTCCCGGATGTCTTCTCCAGGATCCGATGTGCACCTCATACACCGACATTGGTGATTTTGTATGATCCCAGTCCGCTCTTTTCTTCAGCCATTCTGCATCCGTCCATTCCAGACCTGTAATATCCACAACTCTGGATGCCGTTCCCGGTCGCAACTCTGCATAATTGGCATAAGGATCCGCCTTAAAAACATGTTCCCCACTATACGTTTCGATACAATACTTGTACAGATCAAGCTCTTTTACATCCGGAATAAAACAGGTATAGATCCCCAGAGGCTCTTCACGCTTCATCGGATTGGCTTCCATATCCCAGTCATTAAAACTTCCTACCACTGATACGGAACGTGCATGCGGCGCCCATACAGCAAAATATACACCTGATTTCTTTCCCTTTTTTACCAGATGCGCGCCCATCTTTTTGTAGATCTCATAGTGAGTGCCCTGTCCTAAAAGATAATGGTCTAACTCTCCGATCTCATACGGTTTTATCTTTTTTTCAGCCATTTTCACCCCTCGCATTTCTTTTTCATAATATATTTGTATTATACTTTAGTGTCTGACAAAATAAAAGGGTTTTGACAAATATTACTTGTCAAAACCCTTTTGAAATTTTCTTATATCTTGAAATCTTCTTCTTTCAGGATAATTCTGTCGGACTCATCCGTACTCTTGCCAAACACTCTTCTTGCCAGGTGTTTTACATTTGCCTTCTGTGAATGAGCAATTGCCTCATCCATGATTTCCTTTACCTCTGCAACAGACACTGCGTGGTCTTCACGCTGCATCACATCGATACGACTGTAGAGTGCAAGAATTCCCATCTCATCCAGCTTATATCCATTTTCTTTTGCATATGTCTGCCCGAAAGTAACAAGTTCATCATTGATGAATACCGGAAGTTCCAGTTTGGAAGTGAATTTCTTCTTAAAATCCGGATTAGCGGTCAGAAGACGCTCCAGTGGCTTTCTCTGATCTTCCAGTACTACCAGAAGTTCTCCGGTTTTCTTTTCCATCAGATAATTCAGTTCCTTAATTGTTCTGGAATTTAATTTTCCTGCTTTTTCAATAATAATTGCTCCGCCCCGAAGCTTCTGAATAATGTTGGTAAGCTCCTTTTTGTTCAGAGATTCGCCGGTCACAATTGCAACCTTGCCCTGCTTTAAGTTCCTCTGTTTCTGAATTGCCTTAACGATATCAACAGCAAGTACCGTCTTACCAGAGCCCTTACGTCCGATTACCAGAAGATTTCCCGTTTTTGAAGTACCTTCACGCTGTGCCCTTCTGTCATTATCAAGTACTTCCACAATCTGTTCACTCATTCCTCTTACTGGAACAAAGTAAGAAAATAGTTTCTTTTGTTCTTCTGTAAGTCCCGCCTTCAATCCGATCTCACTGGTAGCACTTAAGTCATATCGACCGGTTACAACAAATCCTGTATCAAACGGAACTCCGCCCTTTGATTTCTTGATTCTTGCCTGAATCTCTTCTTCAGAAGGCTCTTCTATTTCCAGTTCTTCCTCCAGCGATGCTTCTTCAAAATTTTCTTCCTCTTCGAAGTCCTCTTCTTCAAAATCTTCCTCTTCGAAGTCCTCTTCTTCAAAATCTTCTTCTTCGAAATCTTCCTCTTCAAAGTCCTCTTCTTCAAAGTCTTCTTCAAGGTCTTCTTCTTCGAAATCTTCCTCTTCAAAGTCCTCCTCTTCGAAGTTCTCTTCTCCAAAGTCTTCTTCTTCAAAATCCTCTTCTTCGAAGTCTTCCTCTCCAAAGTCCTCAGCCTCGTCGTAATCTTCACTTTCGACATAAGCATCTTCTTCAAAGAAATCATTATCGCCAAAGTCAATATCTGCGAGTTCTGCTTCTATTCCTTCCAGATCATCATCCCTCAGTTCATCCACACTTTCTTCTATAAATGTATCTTCATATTCTTCCTCGGGATCATCTTCTTCCATTTCTTCCATCAGTTTTATAATATCATCTGGAATTCTCTGTGTCTTTGTCGGGCTTTTTTCCTCTGCGGCTTTCCTTGCGGCTTCTTCTTCCGCCGCTTTTCTCGCAGCCTCTTCTTCTGCTGCCTTCCTTGCGGCCTCTTCTTCTGCGGCCTTTCTCGCTGCCTCTTCCTCCGCTGCCTTTCTTGCGGCCTCTTCCTCCGCTGCCTTTCTTGCGGCTTCCTCTGCAGCCTTTCTTGCGGCTTCCTCTGCAGCCTTTCTCGCTGCCTCTTCTTCTGCGGCTCTTCTAGCTGCTTCCTCTTCTGCGGCTTTCCTTGCAGCTTCCTCTGCTGCCTTTCTCGCAGCCTCTTCTTCTGCGGCTCTTCTAGCTGCTTCCTCTTCTGCGGCTTTCCTTGCGGCTTCCTCTGCTGCCTTTCTCGCTGCCTCTTCTTCTGCGGCTTTTCTAGCTGCTTCCTCTTCTGCGGCTTTCCTTGCAGCTTCTTCTGCTGCCTTTCTCGCTGCCTCTTCCTCCGCTGCTTTCCTTGCGGCTTCCTCTGCGGCCTTCCTTGCGGCCTCTTCCTCCGCTGCTCTCCTTGCGGCTTCTTCTGCGGCTCTTCTCGCTGCTTCTGCTTCAGCCGCTCTTCTCTCTACTTCCCGACGCTCCTCTTCCTTACGAAGCCGTGCTTCTTCCTTTTCGCGTCGGATCCGCTCCATATCTTTTTCTTTCTGTTTTTCTATTGCCTCTGCGTTTACCTTCTGTTTTTCTTCCCATTGCTGAAGGATATCATCGATACGCATCTGGCCATCCAGCAGAAGTTCATCCTCCTTCTCCTTCATAGCCTTCTCTTCAATATTAATGCCGCTTGCAAGCGCAACTCCATTTGCAAGAGCTTCCTCCAGAGTAGCACCCTTTACAATCTGTGTAATCGAAGAATACGGTTTTTCATCCGCAGGAAATTCTACAGTTTCATCCTCTTCTTCCTGTTCTCTTTCCCAGGCTTCCTGTTCGCGAAGAATATCTTCCGCCCCGGCTCTTATCGGCTGAACCGGTTCCTCATCTTCGTCCTCATCCTCTTCTTCTTCCTCTTCGTCCTGTTCCTCTTCCGGCACCTCTGCTGTCCCGTTCTCTTCTTGGGAAAGTTCTTCTTCCTGATCCTCTTCTGCTTCTTCTTCCGTTTCCTCTTCCAGTTCCGGCTCTATCGCTTTATTTCTTCTGACTGCTCCCGGACGACTGTCATACTTCTCCTGCTGCAACGGAGTCAGCGGTTTATACTTCATCTTCAGCTCCATTGCCAGATATACATACTTTCCTTCACTGAACCAGAGAATCAGATCATCACACTCTTCCAGACATTCTGCTGTCATTCCTGCTTCATGATATAACTTGGCAAGCTCATACGCCCATTTTTCAATATATTCTGCTTTCTTAAAATCTTCCATTGCCGCAATCTGTTCCGTCAACGGAGCTCCCTGCGCTCTTAAGATCTTATATTTTAAAATATACTGGTTCGGATCCTTCGGAGCAATTTTTACAAACTCTTCATAGCAGTCCGTAGCTTCACTGATATCATTGAGCTTCAACGCAAGAATTCCCAGGCGATAAACAATCTTACGGCTTCCCGGCGAACGGTCAAACGCGATAAAAAGAACATCCCTGCTTTTCTGAAGCTCCCCATTATATTCATAGATTTCACTGACTGTATTCAGCATAGATACATTTTTGACCCTTCTCCAGTCTATTGTATCCGCGATATCCATTGCTTTTTTATATTCCTTCTTCTCCAAATGTTCCAACATTTGCTCTGTTTTTACCCGATATTCATATTTATCCAAACTTCTCACCTCAATAATATATTTAAACTAACATGTGAACTTACATTTTTACTTATATAAGTTTATCATATGGTCTTCCTATTGTCAAAATATCCTCCTAAAAATGTTAAAAATATATTACAAAAGTTACAAACTCATAACTTGACATACCTGCTATAGCTACATACTACTCTTCCCATCTTAATCCCCTGGAATTAAAATAGCCATCATAATCTTCTTCAATTATGATGGCCACTTATTTATTCAATTTTATAATATTCATTTACACGAATCGGAGGATTCATTCTATATTCAAATGTTCCCAATGCCTTTTCTCGTTATATTCTAATAAACGAATCTTCTCAAATATATTATCGAATGTTTCTTTACACATTTTCAAATAATCGAATTTTTATGTGGTATACTTACTCAATATGTCTGCAAATCTTTATCTATATATTTTATCCGGTTTCTCTACTCCGATTTATTCTTTCTATTCTTTCGCACCGGTTCCTATCTTCTATGGTTAAGGCTTACTCTACGGGAACTATTTGCCATACCACTAACATATTGATTTTTAAATTCTGAAACGTTGTCCAATGGATTAAGCCTCCTTTTCTTTTATTTCCAATCATTCATCATACTCACCGACATATGAATATAATTCTTTCCACTTATAAATACTGTTTACCATAACTTTAATATTTACATTTATATTTCTCATAATCTCTCTTACTCATATTCTTATATCTTACTTTTAAACACCTGATATTTATACAAATATCCGATACCCAATATTTTTTGATATATGATATATGGCTTAAGATATTTCCGGAAATGATATCTGATATTCTATCCGTTTTCTGTATCAGTAAAATTATTTTCATAAATCATTCGATGCTGTACCAAATGATTTCATACTATCATATCTTCTGATATTTCCTTAGCAGATATAAATATCCGATCTCAAACTATAAACACTAACTTTATGATATTATCAAGCTTCCCTTTCTCGTCAGGAATCCTTTTCATGATTTATAACTGGTTTCCTTTGGATTGATTATATAATATCACTCCCGTTCACATTTGTCAACACTACTTTTCTATTTTCTTTTTATTAATTTATAATTTGATTACAATTGTTAAATATTCTGATTTTTTAAAAATATTTTTTCAATTTCTACAATATGATATCCCCGGATTTTTTAGAATTTGCAAGATCATATGCTTCAATCACATTTCCCCGTATTACATACAGTGTATCTCCTATATACAGGCCTCTGGTTCCGCCGGAAGAATTTCCGTTTATTTCTTCCTGTAGTCTGCAGACGAATCCCGTCTCCTCTTCATAGGTAAAAAGGTAGTAGTCTTCCCCTCTGATTCCATAGGCGGCAAATCCAATCAGATTTTTCTGCGGATCAGCCAGAACTGCTTTATAATCATACGCCACATCTGTTCCATAGGCATCTTCTATCACATACGTTGCTTCTTCTTTTACATCTGTCCGGTCCGAGATATCAAACATCGTAAGCTTTACCCCTTCCGTTGCTCCTGTGTTTTCATCCGCAGCCATACCGATCCCAAGCAATCTGTCCTCGCCATAGAAGTGCAGATACTCCGAGAAACCAGGAATCTTAAGTTCTCCGATAATCCTCGGATTTTCCGGGTCTGACAGATCTACACTGAAAAGCGGGTCTGTCTCCCTGAAAGTAACAAAGTATCCGGTATCTCCAATAAATCTGGCTGAATATACCCTTTCATCTTTTGCCAGATCTTCTATAGCCCCGGTGATCTCCAGACTTTCATTCATCACATAGACTGCATTGGTGTCGCCATCTGTCGTCACAACTCTCAGCTTTCCCTGGTACTCGTCAATAGAAAAGGTATCATTCAGATATCCGGCAAAGCTTCCCTGTGCCTTTCCCTCCAGTTTTCCGTCCTGATATGCAAACTTCCGGACAGTTGTCGTATATCTGTCGGAATCTTCCCATTGCGTTTCATAATAATAAATGTTCTGATTGCTGACGTATGTCTGCCCGCCTTTGCTGAAAATCGCTGTACTGTCACAGATTTCATCCGGGTTCGCAATATCGATCGATGTGATCACTTCATACATGCAGCCCTGAGACACCTGTGGAAGACAGATATCCGACCGCTCCATCTCCTTTTCATTAATCAACGGAACATATGTTGATGGATCCTCTCTGACAATCGGACTATTCACATAATATGTGCTGAACAGATAGAGATACCCATTTGCCATTCTGGATGTATTGTAATTTCCACTCTGAGACATACGGCCAATTTCTTTCGGCTCCGCCACATCCGCAATATCATAGGTCAACGCCTCTGTCTCCACTGTTCCCCCGTCTGCCGTCATATAGTCCTGTTCTGAGATCAGCACCATTCTTTTTCGTTCTGTATCCAGATAGATTTCCCGAATCGTGCATTCTTTTTCAAGCGTGACACTTCCACATTTCTCCATATTTCCGCCATTTACTGAGACAATATCCACCACGTATCCATTTTCTTCCACAACATACAGATATATCCCGTCTGTTTTTACGATATCACCTTCATCGACCCCTTCCTGTCTGACGTTCGTCTGCGAATAATCTCCCGAATTGCCATACTCCTGCTTCATGCCGAAGCCATTCGCGGAAACACTTGAATCCAGCGAAGCCTCTTCTGTAATCCCCAGATCATACGTAACCGCCTCTCTGGTCATCATAGAATCCTGATAGGATTTTACATATTGATAGATCTGATCATAACTTTCAGCCATAGCAAGTTCTTTACTCGCGCTTATCTGACTGTCTGCATTCTGCCCGGTATCTCCGTTCTTCTGTCCCATACGCTGATCTGTCCACAACAGGATTCCTGATACCACGACAACGCACGCTGCTGCAAGAACCCCGATCCGGGAAATTGGAAATCGTTTTTTCTGCTTTCTGTTTTCCAGAAGTTCCCGGATCTGGTCCGGTTTCAAACGATCCGGAACTTCTATCTCTTCTGCTCCTTTTCGTATCTGATCAATCACATTCTGTTCATTCTTATTCATGGCACAGCCTCCTTCCTCTAACTCAGAACACATTTCATCTTCTGAAGAGCGCGGCTCCTCCTGGATCGGACAGTATTGGGATTCATACCCAATATCTTCCCGATCTCCGCACTATTGTATCCACCAAAAACCGACATGCCTATGATCATCTGCTCTTCTTCAGACAGGACAAAGAATGCTCTTCGGACTTCTGCATCTCTTCCGTAATCCGGTTCTTCACATAATTCATTCTTCTCTGGTATTTCCCACACATTATGTAGTTCCTTCGCAGATTTTTTCAATCTTTTTTTACATATATTTGTCAGGATCGTATACATCCAGCTTTTAAAAGCCGTCTGTGCCCTGAGCTTTTGGATGTTTTCATAAGCCGATATCACCGCCTCACTGACCGCATCCTCTGCCTCATGCTGGTTTCTCAGTATACACAGAGCGTATCGATACAGATCTGCATAGATTTCTTCATACATCCTGGCAAACGTCTTTGCATCACATTTCATACCCTTCCCTCCCTGCCGGATTGCCTTTCCTGATATTTCACTTCGCACTGCCAGTCCTTATACTTATTAGAGTCCAAAAAGCAGTAAACTGTTGCATTCATTTTCATATTATCATAAAAATATGTAGAAAAAAGGCTGCGATGCTTTTATCGCAGCCTTAATGATATCCTTTATCCTCTGTAATAGTTGATCAGACATCCTTTTAAGATAATCTCTCTCTCTGCATCCGTCATATCGCCAAGTTTTAATGTGATTTCTTTCAGTTCCTCTCCAACCACATATGCTTTGATCTCGGATGCTTTCGCTTCCACTGCTTTTCTGATCTCAGGCACAAGGATATAGTCTCCGTTTTTAAAACTCAGATGCTCATGATCTTCCTCTGTAATAAATGGAAGCATTCCCCAGTTGATCAGATTAGAGCGATATCTTTTTGTTGCATATTCATTGGCAATATTCGCCCATCCGCCAAGCACCTTCTGACAGGAGGCCGCCTGCTCTCTTGCGGAACCATCACCTGGTTTTACAGCAAAAATTGTACTTCCGATTCCCAGATTACCCTTTCCGATCTCCGGATAAGCCGCATTTACCTTTGTCATAACCGGCTTCAGCTCTTCCAGAACTTCCAGCGGACACTGCCCTGCTTCAATTGCTTTTTCCGCTTTCTGAACCTCTTTTGCACGTCCCACATATGCCGGATCTTTTCTGGACAATGCGAATTCTGCCAGTCCCAAAGGATTGGAGCGATAAGAAGATGTCTCTCCGGAAGGAATCAATTCATCCGTTGTCGTTACCGGATCGTGAATCTCAGATACGACTTTCAGAAGCAGGTTCTCTGCCAGCGCCGGCATTGCCGGCCAGTCCTTGATATTCGGACCAAATTTGATCTCAACAGACGGATCAGCCACACCCTTACTGTCAAACACACGGTTAGCATAGATATTCTTATCAAAATGATATTTGCGTCCTTTATATTCTACATCCATTGCTGTTGCAGGTGTGAGGAAGCCCTTATTTGCAGCAGTTGCTGCAATAGAACGTGCATCCATAAGTGCAACAGATGCAATCTGCCCGCTCTGCAGCTTGGAACCTTCACGGTTCGGGAAGTTACGTGTAGAATGGCGAATAGAGAAAGCATTGTTGGCCGGTGTATCTCCTGCCCCGAAGCAAGGTCCACAGAATGCAGTTTTCACGATTGTTCCTGCTTCCATCAGATCCGCAACCGCTCCGTTCTTCACCAGTTCCATATAAACCGGTGTACTTGCCGGATATACACTGAATGTAAATTCATCAGAGCCAATATAGTGTCCCATAATAATATCTGCAGCCGCGCAGATATTCTCAAATCCACCACCGGCACAGCCTGCAATAATTCCCTGATCCACATATAATTTTCCATTTACAATCTTACTCTGCAGGGAATAATCAACTGCTCCATCCAGACTTACCAGCGCTTTCTGCTCTACATCATGAAGAATATCCTCCAGGTTTGCATTTACCTCGTCAATGGTATATACATTAGACGGATGGAACGGCATCGCGATCATCGGCCTGATCTCACTTAAGTTGACATATACCATACCATCATAATAAGTAACTGCTCCAGGATTCAGTTCTTTATAATCTTCTGCTCTTCCATGAATCTCGTAGAATTCCTGAATCTTCTCGTCTGTTTTCCAGATAGAAGACAAACAGGTGGTCTCTGTTGTCATAACATCAATGCCAATACGGAAGTCCGCACTCAGTTTACCAACACCCGGACCGACAAATTCCATAACCTTATTATTCACATAACCGTTTTTAAACGTTGCCCCGATAATTGCAAGTGCGACATCCTGAGGGCCGACGCCCTTCATCGGTTCGCCGTCAAGGTAGATTCCCACTACCCCCGGCATCTTGATATCATATGTCTTATTCAACAGCTGTTTTACAAGCTCCGGACCGCCTTCGCCCATCGCCATTGTGCCAAGTGCACCATAACGGGTATGACTGTCAGAACCCAGAATCATCTTGCCGCCTCCCGCAAGCATCTCGCGTGCAAACTGATGAATGACTGCCTGGTGCGGAGGAACATAGATTCCGCCATATTTTTTCGCACAGGTAAGACCAAACATGTGATCATCTTCATTAATGGTTCCGCCAACCGCGCACAGAGAATTGTGACAGTTTGTCAGCACGTATGGAATTGGAAATTTCTCTAATCCTGATGCTCTCGCTGTCTGGATAATCCCTACAAATGTAATATCGTGAGAGGTCAGTTTGTCAAACTTAATCTGTAATCTTTCCATATTGCCGGAAGTATTATGGTCCGCCAGAATATGATATGCCATCGTATTCCTCGCAGCTTCCTCCTGTGACACTTCTTTTCCTGTTTTCGCAGCAACCTCCTGCGGACATTCGACAATTTCTGTTCCATTCAGCAGATAGACTCCCTTGTCGTATAATTTCACCATGTCTTGTCTCCTCCTAATCTTTCATATACTTCATGTGATCTGCCACCATCATGGCTATCTTAAATGTCAATGCATCTTCAAACACTCTGACATCTAATCCCGTTTTTTTCTGAATCTTTTCCAGCCTGTATACCAGTGTATTCCGATGGACATATAATCTTCTTGCCGTCTCAGATATGTTCAGATTGTTGTCAAAAAAAGTATATACTGTTGTCAGTTCTTCCTCTTCAAAATGATTCACTTCTCCGCCTTCAAATACTTCTTTCAGGAACATTTCACAAAGTGAAGACGGAAGCTGATGTATCAGTCTTCCGATTCCCAGTTCATTATATGCCAGAATCTTCTTCTCTGTATAAAATACTCTTCCTACTTCAAGCGCCATATCCGCTTCTTTATAAGATTTGGATACATCTTTCAGCTCATCAACAATCGTGCCAAAAGCAACTCTGACGCTTACCATTGCTTCTGCATTCAAGGTATCCACAAGTTCTCTTGCCATCTGATGCAGCTGCGGGTATCCATCTGTTGGCTGAAGCGATTTCACGATAATCGTATGTCCTTCATCAACAGCCGTAACAAAATCCTTTGTTCCGACCGCATATAATCCTTTTAACGTTTCCAGAACCAGACTGTCTTCCTCATTCTTAGGCTCCACTACAAATACCGTTCTTCTTGTCTCCACCGGAACCTTCATTTTTTTGGCCTGATTATAAATGTCAACCAGCAGCAGATTGTCCAACAGCAGATTCTGAATAAACCGATTCTTATCCATTCTTTCCTTATACGCGAACAGAAGATTCTTGATCTGACTGGCCCCCATTCTTCCTGCCATCTGTGTCTGCGCACCAGCTCCTTTCAGTCCCAGTACATAGACCAGTTCATCGTCATCATAGACCAGAAACATTCCCAGATCTTCCCGAATCAGTTCATCGATCGTTCCGGCTTTCTCCCAGGCTTCGGCCGCGTTGCTGCTGTACTCCGTCATCTTTTCATTGGTCATGACCACACAGATCCCTTCTGCATCCCAGACCGCGCACTCACATCCAGCGATATTCTTGATATCCTGCAGCGCCTTATGCAATATTTGATTCGATAACACGTCCCAACCTCCTGTTCTTTATATCGCATTCCACAATTTTTACGAATGCTATGCATACATTATACCAGATAAAATATATACGACAAGAAAAAATTGCCAGCCTGATTTCCTGCATTTTCGGAATCTGTTTCCGTCTATACACCGAAAAGGCCAGACGCATCTGCGTCTGGCCTCATTGCATATATCTTAGTTTGTAATTGTAAGTTCTGTCTCTTTGTCAAATACATGAATCTTTTCAGCATCCAGTGCAAACTTAACAGTATCACCTGTTCTTGCAGTTGTTCTAGGATCAACTCTTGCTGTCATGCTGGATCCTTCATAATCAAAGTATAAGAATACTTCTGCACCAAGCATCTCGTATACACGGATCTTAGCTTCGATTACAGTATTCGGAGAAGCCTCGATGAACATCTGCTCATCATGTACATCTTCCGGACGAATTCCAAGTACAACCGTTTTTCCTGCATATCCGCCATCAATCAGCTTCTTAGCTTTTGCAGGTGGAAGCTCGATCTCTGAAGGTCCTGCTACCAGGTATACCTTGTCGCCAACAACCTTACATGTTGCATCTACGAAGTTCATCTGCGGAGATCCGATGAATCCTGCAACGAACAGGTTACACGGACGATCATACAGTGTCTGAGGTGTATCTACCTGCTGAACAACACCGGCATTCATAACTACGATTCTGGTTCCCAGTGTCATAGCTTCTGTCTGGTCATGTGTAACGTAGATAATAGTTGTACCTAATCTCTGATGTAATCTGGAGATCTCAACACGCATCTGTCCACGAAGTTTTGCATCCAGGTTTGAAAGAGGCTCATCCATAAGGAATACCTTAGGATTACGTACGATAGCACGTCCCATAGCAACACGCTGTCTCTGTCCACCTGACAAAGCCTTCGGTTTACGATCCAACAGTGGTTCCAGATCCAGGATCTTAGCAGCTTCACGAACCATCTTGTCGATCTCATCCTTTGGTACTTTTCTTAACTTCAGACCAAATGCCATGTTATCGTATACTGTCATATGTGGATACAGAGCGTAGTTCTGGAATACCATTGCGATATCTCTGTCTTTTGGTTCTACATCATTTACAACTTTATCGCCGATCTTCAGTTCACCGGAAGAAATCTCTTCCAGACCTGCAACCATACGAAGTGTTGTAGATTTTCCACATCCTGATGGTCCTACGAAGATGATAAATTCTTTATCTTCAATTTCAAGGTTGAAATCTTTAACTGCTTCAAATCCATTTGGATATGTTTTGTTAATGTGCTTCAGTGATAAACTTGCCATTGTTCCTGTTCCTCCTGATATAAAAAATTACGTATTAACGCTGTCTGTTTCGTTCTGTTATACAGTATATAAAAAAAGTTCAACCGGGGGTATGCCCAAGTTGAACAATTTTTTTTCAAATTTCTATACAAGTTGACCAAGACACTCTTGCGTGAACCAGCACTACTCCTCTAGCAGTGCCTGATAGATATCCCTTTTTCCTACCCCCCGGTCCTTCGCCACCTGCTTCATTGCCGTCTTTTTATCCATTCCCTGGCTCATATAATGCTCCATATGTGCGGGAATGCTCAACTCTTCCCATCCGGCCTTTTCTTCCCTGCGAATCGCTTCTCTGCTTTTTCCTTCTATAACCATCACGCATTCCCCTTTCGGCTCCTGCGTCTCATAATAGGCACACGCTTCTTCTATTGTTGTGGCATATACCGTTTCGTGCTTCTTGGTCAGTTCTCTGCAGATACTGATCCTGCGATCTCCGAGAACTTCTCTCAAAAGCAGAAGCGTTTTTCTGAGACGATGCGGTGCCTCATAGATCACCATCGTTCTTGTCTCATTTTTCAATTCATCAAGAATCGTCTGCCGTTCCTTTTTATCAGTCGGAAGAAATGCCTCAAATGCAAATCTCCTGGTAGGAAGACCGGATATCGTAAGCGCAGTCACGCAGGCACATGCTCCAGGTACTGCTGTCACCGGCACGCCCGCCTCCTGGCACATACTCACCAGTTCCTCTCCCGGATCAGAGATTCCCGGCATGCCGGCATCTGTAATCAGTGCAATATCCTGTCCATCCAGCAGTCGCTCTACCAGCTTATGCCCTTTTTCAATCTTATTGTATTCGTGATAACTGGTCATCGGCGTCTTGATTTCAAAATGATTCAGCAGCTTAATGCTGTTGCGTGTATCTTCCGCTGCGATCAGATCCACTTCCTTTAATATCCGAACTGCACGAAACGTCATATCTTCCAGATTCCCGATTGGTGTCGCGCATAAATATAATGTACCCGTCGTAACATTTCTTCTTATCTGCATCTGTTCTTTATAAACTCCCTGTATATTTTCTCTTCATCATATTCCGGTGCATACTTATCTGCAATCCTGCAAACACTTTCAATGTAAGAAACATCTTCTTCCAACGCCTCTGCGATCCGATCTATCTGCTGCCCTTTCTGAAGTTTTTTGCAGATCAGAGAAAGTTTTCCACGCAATACACCTTCTTCTCTTCCTTCTTCTCTTCCCTCTTCTCTTCCCTCTTCCCAGATCATTTCCCCAAGTATTGTCATCCTGAATGCCTCCTTTACATCCTCTAATTCTTCTCGTTTCAAAAATTTTACTGCAAATGCATATATCACTGCACGAAATTTTTCAATTTCTTCTTTTGATATATTATCTTCTGCTTCCGCGTCTCTCAAAATCTGGCACACACGAAGTATTCGTTCTTTTTCCGAGGAACTTCCAGACATCAGTGGAGATAAAATCACCTGCACCAAATCCTTTTTCTCAACAATCTCGCCTCTTTGTTTTTTCTGGAATTAATTCCGAATCGGAACGATTATTTTTAGATACTGTAATTCCTGAGCATATGATTCCAGAAAGGAATACAGAGAAATTATAACATGGCGATAGCTTCTTATATACCGGCTATCTGTGTAACGTATAATAACAAAATGAACAGGCACAGTCAAGCACTGTCTATGGAAGTACAACATTTCAGAAGAAAAGCCCTACTGAAATGTTGTATACATCTTCAATAATTCTTCTGTATAGGTTCCGTCTTTGCGGTACACGATCAGCGGTGGTTCCACCTGCATTCTCGGATTGCCGCCTTTCATCCCCTCGATCAGAACCATGTTGGGTTCTTTATCCACATAGGGATACACAAGCCGCATGCGCTTCGGCTCAATTCCGTATGCACACATCTTCGCCATAATCTCCGGCAGACGGAACGGACGGTGTACCATGTAGAATCTCCCTTTTACTTTCAGTATCTTCGCGCTTTCTCTTAAGATATCATCTAATGTACACAGTACCTCATGCCGGGCAATATACAGAGCTTCATTCTGATTCTTCAATCCATGGTCTCCGATCATATACGGCGGATTTGTCGTAATGACCTCAAAAGAGGCCGCTCCGAATATAGAGGCTGCCTCTTTAATATCTCCCATAACGATATCGATCTTATCGTCCAGTTCATTATAGCTTACGCTTCTTCTTGCCATCTTCGCGCTTTCTTCCTGAATTTCCAGTCCTGTATAATGCAGACCCGGATTTTTCGCCTCAAGAAGAATCGGAAGAATTCCCGTCCCGGTGCCCAGATCCAGCGCTTTTTCACTCTTTTTTACTTTTGCAAATGAAGACAGCAGCACAGCATCCATACCAAAACAGAATCTCCCCGGACTTTGAATAATCTCATATCCTTTGATCTGCAGATCATCCAGACGTTCTTCTTCTTTCAGGTATATTTTTCTGTCTCTTCCGGACGTTCTATTCATCATCTAATTTTGACGCTCCATTCTTCTCCTCTAACGCCTTCAGTTCCTTGAGCTCTTCTTTTGTCAGTTTTACATCTTTTTTCTTTCTTCTGGACTTGAATTTAAGTTCAGAGGCCTTATATTCGCGGATTTCCTTTTCATCATTATCCAGCGTCACAATAACTTTGACCAGCTGACGCAGAACATTGACCGAATGAACATCCCCCTTAAGCCCTTCCGGAGTTGTTACATGATCACCAGTCGTCGGCAGATGACTGTTCAGTTCTTCATACGTCTCTTCCTCATTCGTCAGACAGCACATCAGTCTTCCGCATACACCTGATATCTTCGTCGGATTCAGAGACAGATTCTGTTCCTTGGCCATCTTGATCGATACCGGCGCAAATTCTGACAGATACGTATGGCAGCACAATGGGCGCCCGCAGATTCCGATTCCTCCACGGATCTTTGTCTCATCACGTACTCCGATCTGACGAAGTTCAATTCTGGTACGGAATACGCTCGCAAGATCCTTTACCAATTCACGGAAATCAATTCTTCCATCTGCCGTAAAGTAAAACAATACTTTATTATTGTCAAATGTATATTCTGCATCGATCAGTTTCATCTCCAGACCATGCTTGTGAATCTTTTCCAGACAGATCTTAAATGCTTCTTTCTCTTTTTCCCTGTTTTTTTCTTCCTTTTTCTCATCCTCTGCCGTAGCGATCCGGATGACTGATTTGAGCGGCGGTGTAATCCGTTCATCTTCCACATCCTTCGGTCCTGTAACAACAGAACCATATTCCACGCCTCTTGCAGTCTCTACGATTACTTTATCACCTGTCTTAATGTCCAGCTTTCCCGGAGCAAAGAAATAGATCTTGCCCGCAGGTCTGAATCTCACACCTATTACTCTTGTCATATGATTAATTCTCCTTTATCGTCAGGAACAGAAGCTCCATAACCAGGTCAAAGTTTACATTGGCCCTTAACCTGCTCTTTGCATTCTCAAGGCTCTTAAGGATCAGTTCAATTCCCTCATAGGAGCTCTTTCTTGCCTGTTCTTTAATATAAGTCATCTGGTCTTTAAACACGACTTTATCGACATCTTTTGTTGCTTTATATAACAGGACATCCCGATACCAGATCATAATGATATCCAGATAATCCACAATTTCTAATTTATACACTGTGATATTCTTTACGGCACTTACGATCTCACTCAATTCCATCTCATGAATATATTTCAGCAGCTGCACCGCTTCTTCTCTGATCTCATTGAAATGCTCGGAATTGGCAAGCATAATGGCACGTCCCATATTTCCCTGCGCAAATGCAGTGCACACATCCGCTTTATAATCCGGGATCTGAAGGTTCTCCATCAGATATTTTTTGATCAGTGTGTCCTTGATATTGCGAAGTTTCAGCATAACACACCTGGAATTGATCGTCGCAAGAAGCGTCTCCGCATTCTCTGTAAGCAGGAGAAATACCGCATACTCCGGCGGTTCCTCGATCGTTTTTAACAGCGCATTCTGTGCCTGTGGTGTCATCAGGTCTGCCTGCGGAATAATGTATACTTTATACGGCCCCTGATACGGCTTGATATCTACGGTATTATTCACCTGTGTACGAATATCATCTACACTGATACTGTTTGGCTTCTCATGCGTAACACGGATGATATCCGGATGATTGCCGCTCTCTGCCTGCTTGCAGGAATGGCACTGATTACAGGGATCCGGTCCGCCCTGTTCACACAAAAGTGTCATTGCAAACAGATTTGCAAGCAGTTTTTTTCCAGAACCTCTCTCACCATTTAAAATATAGGCATGCGATACCTTGTCATTTAAAACTGCATTTCTGATATAATTAATTATGTCCTTGTGACCAACCACGTCTTTAAAGCTTCCCATGTTGTATCTCTCCTATGATCTCTTCTATACATCGTATCTTATCATCGTTGTTGTATCGTTTTGTAATTCCGGCTTCTCTCAGATGATCCTCTGAAAAATCCTGCTGATCTGCCAGGAATCTCCTGCAGACCTCTGCATATCCCGGGGTTTCCTGCTGCTGCTCTCTTTTTATCGCCCGGAGCAGTCTTTCTCCGTCTTCCACCTCTATATATATCGGTATCAGATGCTCTTCCCCATAATACGCCTTTGTCTTACAGTATGACTCCAGAGTCCCGATCATCAGATAATCCGAATCGTCCAGATTCATCTGTCCATCATCTATTGTAGCATATTTCCAGTCACCGTACACGGTATGATATGTACGAAGTTCAATAATCTTTCCTTCTCGCCGGAAATTCTCCATCTCTTCATCAGATATGAAGAAATATTCCACCCCATTCTGTTCACCATCTCTTTTCGGTCTGGTTGTGTACAGTATCAGGGTTCCAAGCGTCGGCATCCTTTCAAGCAACTCTTTATATATGGTATCTTTTCCCGAAGAACTTTTTCCCATCATATAATATATCTTACCCATCTGTCCACACCTCTATGCAATCATTCGTTTTCAGACCCTCTATGGCAAATTCATTGTCTCTGTACCATTCGAGCAGATCAACCGCCTCTTTTGTAATTCGCTCTCCCGGCACAATAAGCGGACTTCCCGGAGGATACAGATATGCCGATTCCATGGAGACGAAGCCTTCACTCTGTTCCCAGGAAACGGTTTTTATCGTCTTTCTTTCCGCCGTTTTTATACATCTTTCAAGCTCTGCACTTCCATATACTTTCGGAAGTACCGGCTGTCTTCCGTCCAGCGGATACCGAAGTGTCTCTGTTCTGCGTCCGCATTTTTGATCGATCTCCAGAAGTGCCTTCGCAAGCCGGCACATTCCTTCCTCCGTATCTCCTACGCTGGTCATCGCAAGCACATATGTTCCGGCCACCATCTCCATCTGAAGATGATACTCATTCAGAAGCATGCGATACAATTCGTGGCTTGTCATATCCGCATTCCTTACAGAGATCACAACCTTTGAAATATCATAATGCTCTGTTTCCACCAGATTCAGATGCTCCAGCTTCCGCAGTCTGCCGCGAAGTTCTCTTAGCCGCTTTACATATGGCGGAAAGATTTCTTCCTGTCTCCGGGATATCAGCTCCACACAGGCATCAATTCCCGCCATCAGAACATAGGAAGGACTGCTGCTTTGCAGCATGCCCAGATATCTCCGCACTCTTTCCCGATCTGCAATCTTTCCGTTGATATGCAGAAGAGCCGTCTGCGTCAAAGCCGGAAGTGTTTTATGGAGACTGTTGATCACAAGATCTGCACCAAGCTCATTCGCCCTGACCGGGAATGCCTCATGAAAACCAAAATGAGCCCCATGTGCCTCATCCACGATCAGAGGCAGTCCTTTTTCATGTACCACTGCTGCAATCGCAGCCACATCCGACACTACTCCATCGTATGTCGGTGATACAATCACAACCGCCCGGATCTGTGGGTGCTCTTCCAGGGCCCTCTGCACATCCTCTGCAGATATTTCGGTATTCAGCTGAACCTCTTCATCAAAACGCGGATATAAATATACCGGATTCAGCTCGTTCATGTAGATCGCATGATACACGGACTTGTGGCAATTCCTTGCCACAAGTATCGTATCTCCCTTTTGTGTTACACCGGCAATGGCACTCAGAATCCCCACCGTACTTCCATTAATAAGGAAATGGGTCTCTTCTGCATGATAAACCTCAGAGGCACGTCTTTGCGCCTCCAGAAGAATTCCCTCTGCATGATGCAGATCATCAAACCCGTCTATCTCCGTAATATCAATCGAATACGGCGAAGTTCCCGGCATGAGATCCAGATGGCGCTTATGCCCCGGCATATGAAAACCATAATAATCAGAATGGCTGTATGTTCTTAATTTCTCGTATAAAGTGCTCATTGCTGCTCCCGGCTGTTATCTTTTCGTTAAAAATAATGCTCTTCTTAGCTGTATATAGCAAAAAAACATATCATTGATATTTTATCAAATCGAGATAGTTTAATCAAGCCATAAACTCCTCCAGGATCTGGCGGATAAGCACGTCCCGTTCCTGGTCTTTCACTTCCTGTTTTTCTGAAGATTTTCTGAAATCTCTTCCTTCTTTTTTCTGGACATCTTCCTGCTGTATCTCCTGAACCTGCGGTTTCACAGGAGAGGTATCTTTCGCAGCCACAAGTTCCGGTTCCGGCAATTTTTGAACCTCTTCTTCCAGCATAACTCCAAACTCTGCCGCCGGCATATCCGGAGTCATCACTTTCAACTCCTTTTGATTCGCCTTCTCATACTTGTGAAGACACACATTTTCCAGATAATCCACCATGTAATTCTTCGCTGCCTGAAGACGATACTCCTCATCCGTCGTCAGGTGAAGCAGATAGATCAACACCGCAAGGATTCCTCCTGCTGCCCCCGTCCGGATCACTGCGTCCGACATTCCATGAACCTGATATTCCAGAAATGCGCCGGATACGCCGGTAAGAAGACACAATCCTGCGGAAGCCTTTTCCATTCTGCGCCAGCTGTGCAGACGCATACCCACCGTTTTGTACTCATACAGGAACTTGTCCACAAACACTCCGACATTTTCCACCTTATCACTGACCATACAGGCATGCTCGAATTTTGCACGCACCAGCCGTACAAACGGATGCGTCGTTTTATTCATATTTCCCGCAGCACGTACCAGCCGATTCAAAGTTACATTTGCAATACACTTACTTACCACTCCCAGAATAGTCAGGATTCCCATGAGTACAAACAATACATGTTTGTCTACTATCATTTTTAACATAATAAAAGCCCTCCTTTTGCTTTGAATTATACTTGAAATTCCAAAGGAGAGCTCAAAAACCGTTCTACAGATTCTGCGGCATTCCTGTAGAATACCGGCAGATCCTGTAATATTTTATATCTTTTGTTTTCTTCTTTTTTATCAGATCATCGGCAGAAGTTCTTTCATAAGCCTTACACTGTGGGCGATTGCCTTCTTTTCAAACGTCGGATAATCCATACACGCACTGTTGTCAGCTTTGTCCGAAATGGCACGAATTATGACATACGAAACTTTGTTCAGATATGCTGCCTGCGCGATCGCCGCGCCTTCCATCTCCACACACAGCGGATGGAAATTCTCTACGATCCGATCCTTTACCTCTTTGGAAGAGATGAACTGATCTCCACTTACGATCCTTCCCGTAAATGTACGAATATCCGGATTCGCCTTTTCATTTGCCCGAATCGCCTTTCTTGCAAGCGCTTCATCCGCCGGAAATGAAAACGTATCCAGTCTTGGGATCTGTCCGACCGGATCACCGAATACGGATGCATCCATGTCATGCTGCAGCGCATCCGTGGAAATAACCATATCTCCAATATCGATTCTTGCATCCAGTGATCCTGCAATACCGGTATTGATCAGCAGATCCACCTGGAAAAGATCTACCAGGATCTGTGCACAGATTCCTGCATTGACCTTTCCGACCCCGCTCCTTACAACGACCACCTTCTGACCGCACAAAATTCCTTTGCAGAACATCATACCGGCCTTCTCAACAATCTCCTGGACATCCATCTCCTCTTTCAAAGATGCGACCTCTTCTTCCATCGCTCCAATAATACCTATCATCTATCCAAATCCTCCTTATCTCACGATCATAGCTCAATTATAGACGAAAAAACGACTGGTGACAACTAATGAATTTCTCTGGAAAACCTTTTCATTCTCTGCTATAATGCATATTGACATTGCGACAAACGCGAAAACATCATGCATTACAAACAAAGGAGGATCATCACATGGATTATAGACCAACCGGCGTCTGCTCTCAGCTCATTCGTGTTGAGCTTGACGGAGACACCATCAAAAACGTAGAATTTATCGGAGGCTGTAATGGCAATACGAAAGGGATCTCCAGCCTGGTAAAAGGCATGAACGTACAGGATGCCATCTCCCGCATGGAGGGAATCACCTGCGGATACAAGACCACTTCCTGTCCGGATCAGCTGGCAAAAGCTCTGAAAATCGCAGCCGGTCAGCAGAACTAATCAATATCTATAATAAACAAACAATACGGGAAGAGGGATACTCGTCCGACTTGCGGACAGGTATCCCTCTTCCCTGTAAAAGCATTTTTCATTTTGACATAATCATACTGGGTAGTTTACATGTTACGATTGGACTTTCACCAACCGAAATATTGCAAGATATGTTGTTGTTATTGTAAGTACAGCCCCCAGTACTTCTTAAGATTTTTGAATCTCTCGATTACTCAACATAGACACCATCAGTAAAAGAACTGCTCACATCGCTATTTGCCGCATGCGTACAACGAACCCGGTAATAATATCCTCCTTCTACCTGTAAGGTTCTGTTGGAAGACACTCTATCCGTATTAAAGCTTTCTTTCTGCCATCCATCGTAGATGGACCATGCATCATCACCCTCCTGTGCCCGTTCAATTGTAACTGCAAGTTGCACACTATCTACCACTTGAACAGCAATAGTCGTTCCACCCGCATAAATCTCTCCAGGACCAAGGCGCACACACTTGGAATAACCTGTAAGTAAGTCTTCGCCTCTGGTAATCTTTGTGTCATAGCCGATTGACTCCTCGTCATGCGTCAGATATGAACCATCCAGAATCGGATCCGTAGATGCTGCTTTTGCCTCCTGCATCGATCCACATACCAGCCCCAGCGTCAATACCAACGCACAACATACAGACATAATTTTCCTTTTCATATTTCACCTCCCATCTGATTCTTATAGGCTTTTTTCCACCCTCATATATATAAACACATAACTTTTCAAAAACTGACGCGTTTAATTTAAAAAAAACAAATTATTTACTATAGCATCAAATTCTTCAACACTCATCGTTCCTATCAAAAAATATTCTAACCCATTATACTGAAAGCTAGCAGAACATCTTGTTTTCTTACTATTTAACACTTCATACACTTTGATTTTTATCTCACAATTTTCAACTTCTTTCGTATATGAATCAATCAATTTATCTTCTACATCTACACCCCACGAACTATTTTTATACGATGCATTAATAAAATATACCACTGTACTATTCTTGTATTGATATAATACTTCTGCAATCTGCATCTTTGTATCTAATTCCATTCGATCAAATCGTATACCTTCCGGTCCATTTACAACCTTTACTGGCATCGTTCCAAAAACTTTATTTATTTCCTCATATGCAACTTCTTCATCGTGTTCCACTATTGTCAGATTATCTTCACTTGAATTTACTTTCTCCACCTCACGCTCTCCGACCGCCTGCTTCATAAAACGCACGATTCTCTCCGGCCCGCCAATACTGGTCAGCCCGACTGCCATTACGAGTACCAGCACTGCTGCCAGCCCCACGTAAAGCCTCCAGCCTTTTTTCCGCCGCACCACTTTTTTTGCCGGAACATCCGTATTCTTTTCTTCCTGCATAATCTTCCGTCCGAGTTCCAGCGCTTTCCGATCCTCGTCCGATAATTGAGCAACTGCCTGTTCCTGCTGTATCTCAAGGATCTGTTCATCGATTTTGGCACGTAAAGATTCTTTCATACCTTCCGGCATGAAGAGGCCTGTATCATTTCTAATATTCTCTTCTTCTTTTTCTGCCGATTTTCTGAATTCTTCCTGCAAGAATTCAGTCAATTCATCTTTATGCTCTTCCATTTTTCCATCCTCTACTTTGGCACATCATTTTCATTCAACCATCTTGCACCACTTGCCACTTGACCATTTTCCCAGTAAACGTATAATATATAATATAACGTATGTCTTTTTTGACATAGATATGTATATCAAGATTGGGAGGTCATTATGAAACGCATTATCTTAACTGGCGGCGGCACCGCTGGGCATGTTACCCCTAATATTGCATTGCTGCCTCGTCTTAAAGAATTACAATATGATATCCATTACATAGGCTCTTATAATGGAATCGAAAAGGAGCTGATTGAACAGTTTGGTATTCCATACCATGGAATTTCTTCCGGTAAACTGCGTCGTTACTTCAGCGTTCAGAACTTTACGGATCCTTTTCGTGTCATCAAAGGTCTGGGAGAAGCCAAAAAACTGGTAAAAGTTCTCCAGCCAGATGTTATTTTTTCCAAAGGCGGTTTTGTGTCAGTTCCGGTCGTTCTTGCCGGAAAGGGCTGTCATGTGCCAACGATCATCCATGAATCTGACATGACACCCGGACTTGCCAACAAGATCTCTCTTCCTTCTGCAACCAAAGTATGCTGCAACTTTCCGGAGACCATGGAACACCTTCCAGAGGGTAAGGCTGTTCTGACAGGCTCACCGATTCGTCAGGAACTTCTATCCGGCGATAAATACAAGGCCCGCGACTTCCTGCATTTTACATCCGACAAACCTGTGATCATGGTTGTCGGCGGAAGCCTTGGTTCTGTAGCTGTCAATGATGCAGTACGCGGTATTCTTCCGGAACTTCTGAAATCTTTCCAGGTGGTTCACCTCTGCGGAAAGGGCAAGATTGATTCATCCTTGCAGGGACTGGAAGGATATGCCCAGTTTGAATATATCAAAGATGAACTGAAAGACCTCTTTGCTCTGACAGATCTTGTAATCTCACGAGCCGGTGCAAATGCCATCTGTGAATTGCTGGCACTCCATAAACCGAATCTGCTGATTCCACTTTCTGCCAATGCAAGCCGCGGGGATCAGATCTTAAATGCCCGCTCCTTCGAACGTCAGGGGTACAGCGTGGTACTGGAAGAAGAAGAATTGTCTCAGGAAGTTCTTCTTAACGCGATTCAGAATCTTTACGAAAACCGCGAGACTTATATCAATGCAATGAAGAATTCTCCTCAGCAGAATTCCATTGATACCATTATCGATCTGATCGAATCTGTCGTTCGCTCATAATGCATTTTTCATAACTTTATGTGACAAAACAGGTGTCCTGCAGACACCTGTTTTATGTTTCATGCAAGTGGTCCTGCCGTCCTTTATAATTCTTCCGTATCCATCTTTTCGCCCGATACAGCATGCTATATAGCACTTCCGGACTTACACCCATAATTTCTGCGACTTCTTTCTGTGGTTTTTCCAGAAGATATGTAAACGTAATTGCATCATACCAGCGTTCATTCTTGCGATATAACGCTTCCAGAATATCTCCTGTATATCCTCTTACTTCACATTCTTCCAGCTTATTCATAAAGACGTCTTCTGCACTGTTTTCCAGTACATCCGTGTGTCCTTCTGTTTCCAGTTGATCCATGCTCTCCATCAGCATCTCCCGATGCGTATCTCTTTTGTAATTCAAGCTCATATACTTTGCAGTCAGAATCAACCATGGGCGAATTGCATTGAGATTTACATGCTCCATATTTACAAATAATTTAATAAAAACGCTCTGTACAATCTCTTCTGCTACATGATGGTTCCCGGAGTATTTTAACGCCACCTTATACACAATCTCGGCATTTTCCTCATAGACCATGTCAAAAGTAGTTTTATCTTTAGACTCCATTCCCACTTTTTAATCCTTCATTTCTATTGTTTTATTTTTGATAAGATATCCTCTTTATCTTCTTCTGTCAGTTCTCCCATCTTCCAACCCAGTACGACACCGTCATCTTTATGTCTCGGGATCAGATGCATGTGAAAATGGAATACCGTCTGACCTGCCGCTTCTCCATTGTTCTGTACGATATTATATCCATCACATCCCAGAATGTCCGTAAGCTTCGTGATCATCTTTTTAGCCAGCACAAGAACCTTTGACGCCAGTTCATCATCCAGCTCATACAGATTCGCATAATGCTCTTTTGGAATGATCAGTGCATGTCCTTTTGCCGCCGGACTTGCATCCAGAATCACTCTGAAATCTTCATCCTCATACAGTGTAGCAGTTGGGATATCCCCGTTTGCAAGTTTACAGAATATACAGTTATCATCCTTCATTTTTCTCATCCTTCTTTCTTAAAAAATAGTAATTGATTATTTCAACCGCCAATGCTAAACTGATACATCAGAAAGGGGCGGTATCGATTATGTTTCATTCGACAGACTATGACAAATTACAACAGATAATGCAGGAAAGTCCGGAAAAATCAGAGTTGCTTTCAAGACTTCTTGAGTCTCACCGCATGGATATCAGTACCATCAGTCACGAAATTCGCAACCCTCTGACTCTCGTTTACAGTACCTTACAACTCATTGAATCACAGCATCCGGAAGTTCTTTCTTTTGACCACTGGTCTGAGCTTCATCAGGATATAGAATATATGACACAGCTTCTGGAAGAACTGTCTTCCTACAACAATGGGGAGCGCCTGAATACCCGTCTGACGGATATGAATACTTACCTGAAGGTTTTATCTTTGTCTTTCGCTTCATCCATCATAGATACGGATATAGAGTTCTCCTCTGAAATCAGACCCGATCTGCCTTCCATGCTCATTGATCCGGTCAAGCTGAAGCAGGCACTTCTGAATCTGTTAAGAAACGCACGCGATGCAGTTCTTAACAGCGACGCCTCCTCTCGTCCATCCATCCGTCTCACTGCATGCACGGAGAAAATGGTTCTTAAAATCACGATTTCGGATACCGGATGCGGAATCCCCGCCGATGAGATATCTTCCATCTTCGAACCGTTTATCACACACAAACCAGACGGCACCGGACTTGGGCTTCCAATCACAAGGCGTGTGATCCAGGCTCATGGTGGTTCTGTCAAAGTCTCATCAGTACCCGGAGACGGAACGGAATTTACGATTCTTCTTCCTGTACAGGAGAACACTCAATAAAAAGCCCGCAATCAGTCCTCCTATGTGCGCCATATTATCCACTCCGCCGCTGCTGTATCCGTAATACAGACTCAGGATAATCATAAAGACAAGTCCTTTTCCCGATATATCTCCGATACGTCCTCTGTTACGGATCGCTACATACAATAAAGCCCCTATCACTCCGAAGATCGCGCCCGAAGCTCCGGCGGAAACAGCATAATCACCCACACGAATATCCCAGTATGCAGACAGAAGATTTCCGCCCAAACCACTGAATAGATACAGGATCACAAATTTCAGCTGTCCGATCTCATATTCAAGATTCCATCCGATTGCTGCCAGTATGACCATGTTATTCAAAAGATGATCAAATCCAAAATGAAGGAACATACTGGTAAATATCCGGTAATATTCTCCCTTTTCAATCATATACGGAACATACATCGCTCCGTGTTCCAGAAGAAACATTCCGTCCTCTGTCATTCCTCTGAATGACAGAAACAAAAACACGATAACATTCACTGCTATTAATGCAACCGTACAGGGAGCTTTGATTTTATTTTTTTTCATGAATAATGCCTTTTACCCTTCAAAGATATGTTTACACTGGCTTTAGTATAGCATACCTGCCGGGATTTCTCCATGGGCTTTCTGACATTTCAGGGAGTCTCCTGACATTTCGGGGCTTCTCTCTACAGATCCTCTTCTTCGATATGCAGTCCGTCCCAGTCACCCCATTTCTGTTTCTTATGCCGTCCGAGGAAACGCTTTACCGGTGTCCACATATTTTCCGTCTCTCTCATAATGTTGCTCCCAAGTTCCTGTTCTGTAATCCAGTCATGTTCTTCCGAATCATACTCCACATTCTTACTGCCTTCTCTTACTTCTTTTTCTGATCTCTTCTCTTTTTTCTCATTTACTTCTGTTTCCTGCATGCATTCTGCCATCAGCTTTTCCAGACTGTAGTTTTCTTCCATAGTTTCTTTATGCAGCAAAAACATCAGCCGGACACATTCCTGTTCCTGATAATCTCCCTGTTTTACAAAATATTCCGTCAACAGATGAAATTCTTCCCATACATCCTGTCTGGCGGGCGGGTAATAACAAAAATAAAATCTCCCTTCTTCATAAAATATATACTCAGGCTTCAATAAAATACAGTGAATGTTCAGAAGATATTCTTCTGTGACTTTCAAAACTGCTTTAAACTGCATCAAAAACGTCCTGATATCTTCACTGTTAATTTTACTTCTTTCATACATGGCTTTCATAGATATCTTTCCACTGACATCATAGTCGTAACAGCTTTTTCCATTGATTCCCCTTCCCTCCACTCTCAGAATCCCTTCAAGAGTATTCGCTTTCATCATCTTCATCTGATAATCTTCCTTATATAACACAGGTTCTTCAATCGTGATTTTTCGTTCCATTTTTATTCTTCCACCTTCTGATATCTCGAATATATGTCTCTGGTTCCGTCACCGATGCATACTTTACAGTCGACATCTGTATCCGGTTCCACGAGGCTCTGCCCTCTACTTTGATTTCTTTCTCTCCGACCCCGATCTTCGCACGTACTCCGGGGAAAAGTATACACTTGCCCTGCAGACGTTGCTCAAACAGTTCCTGCAGTTCCTCAGCGGTAACCCCTTCCCGTTCTCTCGCTTTTGTACTTCCTACCACAGCCGTCTCATAAGCCACCCCTGATATGATGTTTTTATCATGATAGTAGAAAACCGCCAGAATACAGGATAGAATCAAAAATAAGATCATCGGCATCAAAAAAGACATTTCCACCGTGATACTTCCATTGCACAATTTATTTTTCACAGTCTATCCTCCTTTGCATAACAGGCAGATTACATATCCCGCAGTCAAAAACGGACAAAAGGGCAATGTCTGTTTTCTGGAAAATCTCTTTCCTGCCAGGCAGATCATTCCCGCCACGGCAAGAAGGAAAAATGCTCCCGCAAGTACCTCCAGGAGTTTCCATATTCCCAGATAGATTCCCAGCACCATTATTACTATACCATCCCCGTATCCAATCTTTTCTCCGGTGAGCCATCCGACCACGAGAAAGCATACGCCTATTCCCGCTCCCGCTGCCGTCTCCCTTATGTCTTCCGTTCCCCACATCAACTGATAGATGAACGCCATACATCCTCCCACCGTCAGAATCACCAGCGGAATCTTTCGCTTTCTGACATCCTCCACGGACAGATAGACCAGAATTCCCGTACAGATTGCATGACTGATCTCTTCCATTCTTATTCCTTTCTATAAATCAGACCTTCCTGATTATACTTTTATATCTTCATTAATAACCACATTTTGAACAGGCTCCTTTTCCAACAGCCTCTGATAACGGAATTGCATAGACTGTACGCTTCAGTCCACTGCATGACAGCGATGTATGATAGCGATCTCCATAATCCGTTATATATACCACGCCTCTGTCTGAATCCACACATTGTTCACAGGGATGATATTTTCCTCCACTTTCATTACGAAGCTTCTCCACTTTCTCCTTTGTTGTCATATGAATGGACAAATCCAGATGGGAACAATGATAATCCCGGTGATATACGATACCCGTTTCCGTCACATATACCATCTCATCATCGGATCCTCCAAATTCATCTCTTTCATATCCTGTCCAGGCTTTGATCCTCATGCTTTCTTTACAGGTAATCGGTGCGATCCCGAACATCGGGATCGGAATTCTGACTTGATAAACAGCCTCCAGTTCGGCAATTCCTGTTTGAATCGACATTCTGGAGCTGTCACACTGAATCCCCGTACTTCCATCAACAACAATACTTCTCTCCAGCCTGTCCGGACCGATCGCATAGATTACATCATTTTCAATTCTGGAGGGCAACAACACCTGCGCTACATAAGCTTCTTCTGCCAGTTTCTTTCCCGCATACTGCAGACCACAACGAACTGCAGTATGAATTGCCATCATTTCCATCAGATATAGCAAGCTTACAACCGCAAGAAAGAAAACAGGTACCGCTATAGCGGCTTCCACCGTGATACTGCCTTTTACGGAAGAGACAAAGGAAGATGTCCTCCCGGACTTTGTATCATAGATAGGTTGTGAGGGGAGTATCTTTCTATTCATAATGCGAATCCTTCTCCTTTCGTCAGATTTTCATGTAGTCTGGGATTAATTTCGATATCCGGAAGGACATCTTCCTTTGCCTCTTTATAAACTATTGATATCCATAATAAGTTTTGTAATCGTAACTGATATTTCTTCGTAATGTACACTCTGTGTGAATTTCCATCCTGCTGATACAATAATCTGCATGAAAATATGGTTGTCCGTATCGCATCCTCAGATTTTGCTCGATGATTCCCAAGGTGCGGATCGCCGCCGTTTCTTTCTTTTCCAGAAATAGCAGTACTCGCAGATATTCCTTGTAATCCATTCCCTCTCCATAATCCATTCCTTCACTTGTATCCTCTTCTGTCCCCAGTGTCAGAAAAGCCTGCCAGGACAACTGCCAGCTCTCTTCAGATTTGATAAACGGAACCTTTTTTCCCGCCAGTAAAGAACGCATATCCATAATCGTCTCTCCGTATGCCCATGCCAGAAGAATTGCCTGTACTGCCGCCTCTGTAATTGCCGGTACGGCCAGCAGCACACACAGGGCTGCTGCCGTCGCTTCTGCCTCCGCTTTCTTCACAGAATCCGTCTGTATATACGCATAGTTCGGAACGAATCTTAAAATCATAAGTTTTTTAATTACCGTTTCCAGATTGTCTTTGTCGCTTTCCTTCCCTGCAATAATATATTCCAGTTCATAGTCCAATGGCCCCTCATGATCTTGTCCTGTGAACGCTGAGAAATGCTTTAGAAGATACTCTCCGAACAACAGCTTTCCAAGCTGCCCATTTTCTCCCTCCACATCCGCAAAAGTACCATACCCGCTTTGCTTCTCCCGGTCAGGAAGCATCTCCTCCTGTTCAGTCCGTTTTTGCGACACTTCCTGTCCTTCCGTAAGAACCAGTTCCAGCAGCGGAGAATTTTTCAGATGGCTTGTATGCTCCAGCGGATTATTTTCCTGCGGAAGCTCCATTTCCTGCTCTTCCAGAAGTTCTTCTATCCGGTTCTGGTTATCTGTTTCCTCCTTTGAATATTCCTGCGACTGCTTCTCCTGTTCTTTCCAAAGCGAAGACATTCCCAGCATTTTTTCAACCTTCTGTATCCCATATCGATGTTTTATATATTGCACTGCCTGATTATAAAAAGTCTGACATCCCTGATCCGTCAGCATCTGTATTCTTTCAATCTGATGTTCCATATGATCTGCCCCATAGTAAGCCAGCCTGTTTACAATATTTTGTTCCGAATACTGTCCGGTTTCATAGCTTCCTTCCAGTGCAAAGATATCGTATTCTTCCAGAAGTTCTTTCTGATATTCTGCAAATACACATTCCAGAGCTCGGTTCGTATCTGCCCGGCGATAATTTTTTGCCATCTGTAAAGATGCACTCTCTATCATTGCCATAACAAACGACAATAAAAGAAGAAATATCAGACTCAGATACACAGTCACTTCTCCACTTATCAAATGCCCGCACTTTCGCTGGTTATTTTCTCGAAGATTGTTTCTACCAGGCTCGTAAGCTGGGACTTGAATATAATGACCAGTCCGATCAGTACCACCAGTATCAGGATGACTTCCACAACTCCAATCCCCCGCTTTTCTCTCAATACCTGCATCATATAACGTATTCTCCACATATTCATTCTCCTTTCTTGATTCCTTTTTATATCTGCATGGATAAAAATGCCGGCACAACCACAATGATCAATACTTCTGCAAGCATCAGGAACATCGGGATCAAAAGCCTGGTACCTGCTTCTTCACCCATACGTTTTGCTCTTGCCTTGCGGTCTTCGAAAGCCTGCACAGATTCCATCTTAAGAAGATCCCCCAGACCTTTCGTTCCTTTTCTGAGATTTTGTGACAAGAGTGCTCCCAGACGAATATAAGCCTGTACATTGCACCGTCTGCCAAAGTTTTCATAACTTTCTGCTTCCGCAACTCCACTTTCCATCTCATAACAGGTCTGTTTCATCTCTTCATATGCGTAGCGTATCCCGGCTGTATTTTTCCTGTTCACATATTCCTCCACAATCTTTTTCCATGCGCGTTTTACGGTCATTCCTGCTCCGAGGAACAGGGTAATCTTATTGACAATATCCGGATAATCCTGCATCATCTGTCTCTTTCGTTCGTCCTCTGCCTTTTTCAGTTCCTGCTGTCTCAGGGCCTTCAGCAATAATCCGGATATGATTCCCATGATGATCAATATGAATCCCCGACTGTCCATCTTATGATAATAAGACACTGCTTCTCCCTGAATGGTATCCGGAAGTTTCCAGACACGTTCCGTTCGGTCCAGTTGCTCGTCCTTTTGGAGTGTTTCTTTGATGAACTGTTTTTTTGCCTCCATAGCCGTCATTGTCTGTGGACAGATCCGGACAGCACACTGATACATGGCCTGCTGCGTCTCATCTTCCGTATATGTCAGGACTGCACTGAGATTCACCACTTCCCCCTCTTCGTCTATTTCTTTTTCCTGGATCTCTCCCCGGACATTCATTACATCGTATCGATCCAGTTTCCATGATACCTCCACCGGAGTATCCGGGATCTGTGTTATAAGATTCATATCTGTTTCCACTCTGTCCAGGCTCTCATTATCTCCAAGAATCCATTGATCCATTTTCCTGATAATACTCTGAAACAACTCCTGAATCTCTTGTTCCGAATACATTCTTTCCGTAACCTGCACCTCTACGGATGTCCTTTTTGAATCTCCTTTTTTTACATCCAGTTCTTCTGTTCGGGTTCCCTTCCCGTAATCGTTTCGTGCGATCTTTCCATCTGTTTTCACAAGAGAATTCACACAATCCCCAAGAAAAAGAAGGCTTCCCGCCACCACCAGCACAACAGATATATATTTCCAGTATTTTATTCTTTCATTTTTCAGATTTCTATCTTTATCATCTTTACGCCCAGATAATATGCGCCTGTGTAGATTGCAAGACACCCTGTCATCACCCCGATTCCTGCCGCATTGCCATACAGACTCTTCATAAACTCCGGGAAACTGACCGACATATACCCAATAATGATATATGGGATGACAGACATCACCCGAAATTCATATCTCTTCGCCGCCAGAATCGTGTCAATTTCTCTTTTTACGTCTATTTTGTCACTGATCTGTCGTACTGTATCCCGTATAATGCCAATCATATCTCCACCGCTTCTCTTTGCCATGCCAAATACTTCCGCAAAGCTTTGGACCTCTTCTGTCTGTGTACATTCCGCAAATTCTTTTAACGCCTGTTCTATCGGCACATGTATTTTCAGCTTTCTTACAATTATCAGTAATTCTCTGGAAATTCTTGCTTCCGGTGGATAGATGATAAGAAGTTCCTTCTGAGTCTCATAAAAAGCATTCTCCACAGAGTATCCGCTGTTCAAAGATGCAGAAAGCGTCTGAATCGCCTCCTTGAACTGCAATTGAAACTCAGCCTCCTTTTTTTCTTCCAGTTCCTTTTGAAACATCCGGTACATCCGGCAGCCGGCAGGAATGAACAGCACGGTCACCAGGAAAGTGCCATAATACATCCACGCTGTTATCAATAGAATTCCAACGGTCTTCAAAACTGCACCAAACCGGTCACGGCGTGTGATATCCTGCTGCCAGCAGCTTCTTTCTGTGTGTAAGTTCATGAATTTTTTTCCAGCCACCCGACTTTCTTCCCCCTGCCTGCTCTTCTTCATACCTATATAACGTCTGCAACAGAATCTCGCCTCTGTCATACCCCAGCACCTCTGTTACCTCAAGTACCTTACGGCTCTTATCTCTCATCCTTCCCAGGTGCACAATAATATCTATCCCCGAAGCGATCTGCCGCTGAATCGCAGGAAGCGGAAGTTCCATGCCCATCAGAACCATCGTCTCCAGACGGCTTAACATATCTCTTGGACTGTTGGCATGTCCGGTACTCAGACTTCCGTCATGACCGGTGTTCAATGCCTGAAGCATGTCAATCGCTTCAGCTGACCGTACCTCTCCGACAATGATTCGATCCGGGCGCATTCGAAGCGCCGATTTTATCAGATCCCGGATCGTAATTGCACCCGTTCCTTCTATATTGGCATTTCGTGCCTCCAGCCTGACCAGATTCGGTACATTCTGAATCTTCAGTTCTGCATTGTCTTCAATTGTAATAATTCTTTCTTCTCCTGGAATATACTGCGATAACGCATTGAGAAATGTGGTTTTTCCGGATCCGGTTCCGCCACTTATGAATATATTGTATCCCGTCTCAACAAGAACAGCGAGAAACTCGGATACTTCTTCACTGACAGAATTCCATTCTATCAGCTGCCGCATGGTAAGAACATCTTTTCCAAACTTACGGATCGTCACGATCGGTCCGTCCAGCGCCACCGGCGCAAGCACAACATTGACTCTTGAACCGTCCGGAAGTCTTGCATCCACAATCGGCGAGACCTCATTAACCAGTCGATTTGCTCCTGCCACAATCTGCTGGATGACATCCTCCAACTTTTCCCGTGAAAGGAACCTCTTCTCCGACTGAAAGATTCTCCCTTCTTTTTCATAGAAGATATTCTGCGTTCCGTTGATCATTATTTCAGTAATCTCTTCATTTTCCAGAAACTCCTGCAGCAGATCCAGCTTTCGAAACGCGTTAAACAATTCCTTTCCAAGCAGCGTTTTTCTCTCAAGCGTCAGATGTTCCTCCCGGGAAACCTCCTGCAGGACTCCATAGATCAGCTCCGTCAATTCTTCATCTTCAATTTCTCTGGTCATATCCAGCTTCTGCAGGATCCTCGCATGCAATTGTTCCGCCTGTATCATGCTCCCACCTCCTTACTGTAATCTTTCTGCTTATATCGTCATACCCCAGAAGATGCAACTCTTCCTGAAACTGAAACATCTTCGCTCTGCCAATCTCATCTGTCACTTCCGGCACATAGATTTCCGTACATAACCGCAGAATGCTGTATACGCCCCGAATCCCCTCGTCTATATCCAGAATCAGAATGTCATAAAGGCTATACGCGGCAATCTGCTCCAGAAGACAGATCCAGTCTTCCGGTTCCACTGCCTTTATATCTTCTGATATTCTTACCGGAAGCAGATAATCCAAAGAGCCAAGATGCCTGACCATCCCTGTCAGCACTGCTCCAAAATTCTTGCGTTCCTGTCTGGAATAGTAAAGCGCATCAGCAAGTGTTTGTCCCGTTTCCGGGAAATACCCTCCGATTCCGCCATATAATTCCAGATTCAGATATAACACATTCTGCGACACCGACAGCCTTTTTCCAAGTTCCAGTGCATAGCTTGTCTTTCCGCATCGATGGATCGGCGAAAATATTCCGATCGTTTTCATACTTTTTTTACGGACCGTCTCCAGGAAAAGACTTTCTGCAACCGACATCTTACTACATTTCCCAATCAGTTCTCTCATAATTGTTTCTCCCGACTGATACTTATAGACTGCAGACTCATTTTCATCTGTCTCTTCTTTCCTGTAATCAGTTAAAATCACCGTATTTACCGATCTGATTCTGCCTCTGTCTTCTTTCGGACATTTGCTGCTTATCAGCAGAATATCAATCGGACAGTTTTTCTGAAGTTCTAACACCTGCGCAGTATCATTACACATCTGCACGCTCAGTGCCAGTCCCTTTTTTCTTGCCAGAAAATCAGCAAGCGCAGCCGCATATTCCTCTTCCTGATCACAAATCACCAGGCATCCACTGCTCACATAATATTCCTCCTTGTCTCTTTTTTCTTAAAATTGAAATAACTGCCGAAACGGCATTGAAATAGAATAAATTGAAATTTTCTGAATCAGATATTCAGAACAAACAAATCAGATACAAGTTATCATCTGTAACTTGTAGGACGATTATATACCCTGTACTTTATATCTGTCTACCCCTTTTTTAAAAACCGCGAAACTTTGTGCAACTCTTACAGAATTTTGTAAAATGTAATTCCGTATAACAGTGCAACCCCTGGAATTCCCAGAGTTCCTGTTGTCAAAAGAGTAATCAGATTGAATCCTACATGTGCCGAATATCCCTGCATATCCAGCCATTCATTTGCAAAAAAGATCATGGTACACCCCACGATTACACGAATCACGAAATTAACCACCAGTGATGTCCTGCGCTCCATACCGACTCTTCCTTCCATCATATCTTTATTCCATATATATATCCACATGTGGTATTTTATTCCTGAAATCCGTCTATACTATACTACAAAGAAAACGACAGATTTATATGGAGGTAGATTATGCAATTATTCAACCGCAGAAATACTGCAGAAGAAGATATATACAAACGCCTGTCTTTTGATCCTGAAAAAGATACGCTTCTGGACGAAATTGCGCTTGCCAGACGCCAGTTAGATGATGCCTATAATAATTTCCAGAACGCCTCTGATCCTGATCTGATCGACTGTTATATCTACGAAGGAAATGCAGCATGGAAGCGATATCGTTTCCTGCTGAAACAGGCCCGGATGCTCTGACATCCCGGCCTGTTTTTTCCATTCATTATCCTATAATCGGATCGTAATCTCACGATTGGTTCGGTGATACTGGTGATAATTGACACCAGCCGCATCAAACATTCTCATAGATGCCATCACCGCAGCTGTTCCCTCGTACTTGTTGCTGTCATAGATTACTTCCTTAATTCCACTCTGAATGATCGCTTTTGCACACTCGTTACACGGAAACAGTGAAACATATAATTTTGCTCCTTCCAGACTACCTCCCCGATAGTTCAGAATTGCATTCAGTTCGCTGTGAACAGTATACACGTATTTCGTTTCCAGCGGGTCTTCCCCTTCTCTGTCCCACGGAAACACATCATCCGAGCACCCTACCGGAAGTCCATTATATCCCATGGAAAGAATCTTATTATCCTGACTCACAATACAGCAGCCAACCTGTGTATTCGGATCTTTGGAGCGCATACCTGAAAGCTTCGCTACGCCCATAAAATATTCATCCCAGCTGATGTAATCCTCTCGCTTATTTCCCATACAGTACCTCCCCAAAGCCTATTTGGTTCCAAAAATACGATCTCCTGCGTCTCCAAGGCCCGGAACAATATATTTATGATCATTCAGATGATCATCCAGTGCACCAATATAAAGGTCCACATCCGGATGTTCCTTCTGCATTCTCTCTACACCTTCCGGTGCCGCAATGATACACATAAAGCGGATACGTTTTACACCTTTCTCCTTAAGCATCTGAATCGCCGCAACGCTGGAGCCTCCGGTTGCCAGCATCGGATCTACCACGAACACTTCTCTCTCATCACAATCAGCCGGCAGTTTACAGTAATACTCGATCGGTTCAAATGTATCCGGATCTCTGTACAATCCGATATGACCTACTTTTGCAGACGGGATCATATGAATCATACCATCTACCATTCCAAGGCCCGCCCTTAAGATCGGAACAATTGCAAGCTTCTTTCCGCTCAGTTCTTTCCCTGTTGTTTCACAAATTGGCGTTTTGATCTTCACATCCTGAAGCTTGAGATCCCGTGTTGCTTCATAACACATCAGAGATGCAATCTCCCCGACGATCTCTCTGAATTCTTTTGATCCTACATCTTCTCTTCGAATGTAAGTGATCTTGTGCTGAATCAACGGATGATCCATAACCTGTACTTTTGACATCTTTTCTCCTCCTTCATTGTCTGCATATACTTTTGTATCATTTTTTTACATGCTCTGTTATATCCTGATCACATGATGTCCTGCCGCTTTTAACAGACGATTCATAATCGCACTGCCTATGCCATCTGTCGCGAAAGATTCGCTGTAGATAAAGTCAACTTTGTCGTCATCAAACTCTCTCAGGATACCATACAGATTTCCCGCAATCGTTGCCTCATCCTCTCTGGTCCCAATACATTTTACGTCACCATACAGATATCTGCCGACAGTTTCCCTGGTGCCGATGATTCCGACTTTATACCCTTCTTTCTGTTTTTCATCCGTAAGCCGGTTGATCTCACAAACCACCTGATCAATATTTCCTTCGACAATCGTAAGCTCTGCTTTCGGTGCGTAATGCCTGTACTTCATGCCCGGTGCTTTCGGAACCTTTTTACTGTCCGGTTGGATCAGTGTTCTGTCAACATCAATCTCACCGATCAGTTCTTCCAGCATCTCTTTTGTAACAGCTCCCGGACGCAGTATCATCGGCGGATCCACTGTCATATCAAGAATCGTGGATTCCACACCTATATCTACCGCACCGCCATCTACGATCATATCAATTCTTCCATCCATATCTTCTGCAACATGCTGTGCAGTCGTAGGACTCGGACGTCCGGATGTATTAGCGCTTGGTGCGGCAATATATCCACCGCCGGCATCTATGACTTCCTTTGCAACATCATGTACCGGCATTCTGACGGCCACCGTATCCAGCCCCCCGGTTGTTCCATAAGGAACGATCTCACTTTTGTCAAATATCATGGTAAGCGGGCCCGGCCAGTAATGCTGTGCTACTTTCTTCGCTTTTTCGGAAACGTTTCTGGTAATCTTTCCTAAAGCATCCATATTTGTAATGTGAATGATCAAAGGATTATCGGACGGTCTCCCTTTTGCGGCATATATCTTTCTGGCCGCATCTTCATTTAAAGCATCTGCCCCCAGACCATACACTGTCTCTGTAGGAAATGCTACCAGTCCTCCTTCTTTTAAGATGCGCCCGGCTTCTTTGATAATTTCTGTATTTAATTCATTTTTATTTACTTTCTCTATTATTGTTCTCATGTTTTTTATTATACTACACTCTAGTTTTCCAGACAAGTTATGATTCCCTCTACGATCACATCTGCAATCTGTTCCTGATAATTCTCATCAATCAGTTTTTCTGCTTCCTCATAATTGCTGAGAAATCCGCACTCTACAATGATTGTCGGCACTTCCGTACGTTTCAGAAGATAATATGTATCATTTTCCTTCGCCTCTCTTGTATTCTCCGGATCTATTTCGAGTAATGCTTTCTGCATAATCTCTGCTGCCCTCTTTCCTTTTTCTGAATGTGAATAGTAAAACACCTGCGCTCCATGCACTTTCTCATCACTATAACTGTTTTGGTGAATGCTCACTACAAGTGCCGGAGCTGTCTTATTGATTGTCTGTACCCTTGCTTTCATATCCTGTACTTTTTTATTAACATCATTATCTTCCGCTAACGTAGTATCTTTATCTCTTGTCATGACAACTTTTATATTTCTTTTTTCAATTTTTTCTTTCACTTTTTTTGCGATAATAAGATTAATATCCTTTTCTTTCGCCTGATTCACTCCTATCTTTCCAGGATCAAATCCTCCATGTCCGGCATCGATCACGATCACATCTTCCTGTTGTGTAACCTGATTACTCGAGACATACTGCTGCAGGTTCCTGCTCAATGCCGCCAGGCCTATCAATATCAAAACCAGAATTATCAGCTCTACTTTTCTGTACAAAAAAATACCTCCCGACTGTCTTATATCATACTATATGACTTCGAGAGGTATTTTATTTTAGTTTACATATTTTAATATCAGATTCCAGATATCAGCATTTTCCTGTCCAAGTGCCCATGCAGCTGTACCGGCAAGCTTATTCTCTTTCATGAGCTTAAGCTTCGGTTCAAGTGAGTTTTCATCTTCCAGCCAGATCTTATATGTTGTACCGTCTACTTCCCATGCTGCATAATTCTGACCAGCCGCATCATCCCAGGTAATCTCCGCTCCGGCCTGCTCTACCTGTGCTTTTGCGCTGTCCATTCCCATGGCCTCGCTTTCCACATTCATCGTATACTCGGCCTCGTCAGTTCCTTCCTGACTTTCCAGCTCCTCCTCGGTCTTTGGTGTTTCTTTCCATAATCTTGAGAAGAACGGAATGCCGCTGATTACTTTTTCAGCCGGAACCTCCTTTAATGTTTCCTCAATTCCTTCTTTTACAAAATCATAGGAAGACACCGGACCCGCTTCCGGAGAACCTGCAAAATACTCATCATAACCCATGATGACTACATAGTCTGCCACGATTCCCTGTTCTTTGCGGTCATACTGCATGTTATAACCCTTTGGAACATAATTATCCACAGAAAGCACCAGACCGTTCTGTCTGCACCTCACTGAAAGTTCACGAATAAACTGTATATAATGTTCTCCACATTCATCCGAAATCTTTTCAAAATCCACATTGATGCCATCTACTCCAACACGAAGTGATTCTGAGATCAGCTCATTAATCAGATTCTCTCTCTTCGATGTATAACTGAGAACCTCATAAGACTCATCATAGGAATTAATTCCACCGTCAAAATCTCTGATCGTCGCCCACACTTCAATGTTCGACTGATGTGCATAATTTACATAATCTGCTGAAGCGATCGAATTCATATTGCCATCGGTATCTGCAATATGGAACCATGTAGGCGCAATTGTCGTAAGACCCTTACTTTGTGCAATTCTCTGCAATACGTTATTATTCGCATCCTGATTGGTCACGTTGTGCCATGCCATGTTGATCGTGTAATCCTTTGTAATGTTCGTATAGACCGGTTCTTCAAACTCTCTGGTCAAATTCTTTGTTTCAACCTTTTTCAGAGCACTCTTTTTCACGTAGCCTATAAAACCATCCTTTGTACGAACCTTACTCCAGTTTTCCTCTTCTTCTACGATGGTAACTTCTTCTTTCTTCTTCAGTTCGGTTAATATCGGACTCTTTACACCGCCCTGATATCTCACCTGTGTATCTTTTTTCACCGTCGCGACTTTTGTCTCGCCCCATTCTGTCTGAATCATCACGCGATCCGGTTCACTGAACACTTCATATTCAATGTTTGTATACTGCTGGATAAAATCCAGTGCAATATAAGCTGTGCTTCCTTCTGTCTTTAAAATAATATAATCTTCACTTTTCTTTTCTCTGGACACAGAATAATCCTTACTTCCAACCTCTACAGATACTGTATCTTTCGGAAGCGTATACAGGAGAATATTTTCATTCGGATCCCAATAAAACCGACTGTTGATATAATCTCTCACCACATTATACTCAATATAAGCTTTTCCGTTGTCGATCATTCCATGTGGCTCTACCACCTGGTTATCAACGGTAATCGCCATCTGTCCTTCATTTTCTATTCCATAATATTTCTGTAAATCATACGTTTCTTTAGAAGGACTGTATCTTTTCCACAAAAATACTCCTATGATCGCTGCAGCTATTAATATCAACAGAAGAATCATCTTAAGCATAAGATTTCTCTTTCTTCTTCTCCTGGACTGTGCCTTGCCAGCCGGCCTTTTTCTTGATGACGGTCTTTGAGACTGTGGCCTCGAATTCTGAGACCGCCTTCTCTGCGTCCCTGTCGATCTTTCTGAACTTCTTCTTGAGGATTCTCCGGTTCTTCTCTCCTGTCCCGATACGTTTCTTGAACCCGTCAATGTGTTCTTCATTCCCGCAGATGTACCTCTTACATTTGCAGATGCACCTGTTGGTCTCGATGATGCATTCCCTGATCTTGGTGTTGTACTTCTCGTTCCTCCGGTGCGGCGTTCAGACGTTCCTGTTCTGATCGTACCGGCCTTCTGATCTATATATTCTTTTCCAGCATTTCGACGTGTCCTGGTCTCATCTCCACCGGTTCTAGGCATACCGGCACGACTTCCTGCAGACTCGGTTTCCGTGGTTTGCTGTACTTTCTGTCCTGCCTCGTTTGGTCGTTTGATGCTTCCTGTACGGTCCAAAGTTGTGCGGCTTCTTTTTTCTTTATCTTCCATGCTGCACCTCCTACAGATTTCATTATATCAAACCAGTCGACACACGTCATTATTTATTTCGACATTTTATTGTATTTTGCGGGATATTTGCAAATCTTATTCAATTATTATATTATTTTTCAATACGTTGGAAACGCAGTTCTTTGATGTCACCTTCCTCGTCCAGTACATACTCTCGCATATATTCATTGTGCTCACGCATCATGTGGGCCTGTACAATCTGCATGGGGCTTGCCGGTGCTCCATTAATCTTCAGTTCTACATTCCTTTTTTCATACCCTGTAAGTTCCTGGAACATCTGCTGCAGATTTTTATCATTTTGCATGCTTCATCCTCCTTATCCACCGGATGATAACTACGGCTGTATCTGCATATAATACCAATAAAGGAGATGCATGTGATACATAAATCTGGCTTATATGCTTCAGCTTACATTATAAATAGAAGATAGTTCCGGCATTATACATATGTTAGTGTTAGTGTGAATTATTTTGCCAGAAATGGCGAAATCTGATTTGTTTGATAGATTCATTCCGTTTTGATAACAGAATTGAAATATTTAATAATATTTAAGAAATTCTCCCTCCTTTGTTCTAAGAACGTAGCTATCAGGGAAAACTATCTTCTAGTATTGTAATTATATCTGATATAATAGACTAGTGCAAGCACTTTTTATACTTATTTTATTTAACATCTTACATTTTCTATGATATACTATTTTAGAAGGAAGTGATGAATATGAAGATTGAAAAACTAAGTGACAATCAGATTCGCTGCACTTTAACACGTGCGGATCTGGCAGACCGGCAGCTTCAGTTAAGCGAGCTGGCATACGGAACCGAAAAAGCCAAATCACTTTTCCGCGATATGATGCAACAGGCAGCCTTCGAATTTGGATTTGAAGCAGAAGACATACCTCTTATGATAGAAGCAATTCCTTCATCCGATTCTATTGTGCTGATAATTACTAAAGTCGAGGACCCTGAGGAACTCGATACCCGCTTTTCAAAATTCGCACCGTCTTCTCCTGGTGAACGGGATTCACGCAAAAAGGATTCTCCCGGCAAACTTAACGGAGCAGACAGTCTGCTGGAACTGCTTGATAAAGTAAAGGAAAAATTTGATGCAGCACCTGCCGGCGCGGCAGAGACGAAAAAAGAAGAAGAAAAGGCTCCCCGGGAAGTGGTACGCCTGTTCTCTTTCACAATTATGGATAATGTACTGAAAGCAGCGCATTTGCTTGCTCCGATGTACACCGGTTCCAACACACTATACAAAGACCACCAGGAAGACATGTATCTTCTTGCACTTGCTCAGTCAGAGCATACCTCCGCAGAATTTAATCGCATCTGCAATATGCTTTCTGAGTATGGTACTCCGGAACATGCTTCCGGCGCGATGCTGGCATTTCTTGAAGAACATTGCGAAACTCTGATTTCTTCAGATGCTGTTCAAAAACTCGCAACGGTATAATCTACGATGAAAAAAAGATGCTTTTGGATAAATTCCAAGAGCATCTTTTTCATTTCATACTTTGTCATCTGCAAAGTTCACGCTATATGATCACTTGCTATTCCTGACTTGCCTGCAGTGTTGCATTCAGCTTTGCAATCAAAAGATCCGGATCAATTCCGTGTCCCATTGCACCCTCTTCGATAGATTCCATCTGTGAATGCGGGCAGCCGATACATCCCATACCAGCTTCAATCAAAACATCAACAATCTTCGGACATGTATCATAATACTTTGAAAGCAATTCACCAAAAGTCATATCTTTCGTAATCTGTGCCATCTTATCGCCTCCTTTTCTCTTCAATATTCTCATTATAATGTCTTTTTCCCATTGTGTAAACATTTTCCGCAAAATTCTTCCTAATATTTGACTACTCAAATGTCAATATCTATTTCGTTTTTTTTCGACAAAAATCAATTTTTATAACAACTCCACAAAACGTTCGTTCTTTTTTTTATCTGGAATAATCCCCCAATTTCATTCCGATTTATGTGGATAATGTGGATAATTTTTGAAAAACATCATTTTTTCCACCTTTTTCGGCTATTTCAATGTGGATAACTTGGATAAATACATTTTAAACTTTTTTACAAAATTTTACATTTTTGTCTATTTTGTACATTTACTTTACAAAGTTTTTAAAAAGCACTAAAAAGGGACAGGGGATATTTAATTTGGGACGGAGGATTTTTAAAAATCCTCCGTCCCAAATTAAATAATTCTTCTTATTGTTATTATATTTGCATATGTCGCCGGTAATATACCAATCCCTTTTGCACTGTTGATTGCATTCACAATCTGTCCATTACCCATATAGATCCCCACATGTCCGTTATATAGTATGATATCTCCCGGTATGGCTTCTTCATAGCTTACCGGCGTTCCTACGTTTTCCATATCCCAGGTGGTTCTTGGCAATGAAACCCCAAAATGTGCAAATACAGATTGAACAAATCCGGAACAATCCGCTCCATTCGTCAGGCTTGTCCCTCCCCATACATAGGGGTTTCCGATAAACTGGCATGCGTAATCAACAATTGCCTGTCCTTTTTCCGCCTTCGCAGCGGCTTCTTCTCTCGCTCTTTCTGCCGCTTCTTCTGCTTCTTTTCGCAGTCTCGCCTCTTCTTCTTCTCTGGATTCCGCGTATTGGAACGCTTCTTTTGCATCCTGAACTCCGGAACTCTGCATAATCTCCTGTGCTTTTTGTTCTGCATCCATTCCTATGGTAATGTATTCAGAATACACATATCCTGTAACGGATCCGGACTCTATTTGTGTCCACTCCCCTACCGGTCCGATGATCCTTGCTGCGTAATCAGGATATAATTTTCCTATCCATTCGCTGTCCGTTGACGGCGCGCTTCTTATATAAAGAAACGACTGCACGTCAGCGAACGCCATATCTAAATACTCACCCTTCTCTGTCGGCACCAGATAATCTTCTATGGTTATGTCTTTATCAGACAGATAACATTCACCCAGTACCTCCTCAATTCCGACCTGTGGCAACATGTTATCATTTTCAGCATCTGATGCATGTACCGTGGCCGGCAATGTTATCATAGCTCCCGTAAAAGTAACCAGGAACAATCCTTTTTTAAGACCAGAATCCATAAACTCCCTCCTTTATGTTTTCTTATCTTTTGTAAATGTTACAGAATTGTTACATATGTTACGATGTAATTATACCATGTGAAATCGCTTTGTCAAGCCATTTTACAATGTTTATATCTCCACACTCTACGTAGTTTCCCGAAAATTCTACTTTTTATAACGATATAATTATTACAAATTGTTACATTTTGTTTTTTTACGTTGACAAAAATTTAAATCCATCTTATACTGATTATAATAATAATTATTATTATTGAAATGAGGATTAAAATGGCAACTTTAAAATACAGCAGGCAGAGAGCTTCTATCAAAGAATATTTGTCAAATACTATGGAACACCCAACTGCTGATACCGTATATCTCCATGTAAGAGAAGAATTTCCCAATATTAGCCTTGGGACGGTTTACCGCAATCTGAATCTGCTGGCAGATATCGGAGAAGTCGTCAAGATCTCCACTCCGAACGGAGGCGACCGGTTCGACGGAAGAAGGGATCCTCACTACCATGTTGTATGCAATTGTTGTGGCAATGTATATGATCTGAAGATGAGCGAAGAACACATTCACCAGATTAATAAACTTGCAAATGAATGTTTCAACGGAACTATTGATTCACACACTACTTTATTTTATGGTATTTGTGCTGATTGCGCTGAGAAAGAAGAAAAAAAGCTGAAATAATAATTGACAAAACATATCAGTTGTGGTAATTTAATATCAGTAACAATTACTAATATTAAAATTAATAAAATTTAAATAAGAAAAGGAGAAATTCATCATGAAAAAATTTGTTTGTACAGTATGTGGTTATGTTTATGAAGGCGAAGCTGCACCGGAAAAATGTCCAGTATGTGGCGTTGGCGCAGATAAGTTCAAAGAGCAGGCTGGCGAAAGAGAATGGGCTGCAGAGCACGTTGTAGGTGTTGCTAAGGGCGTTAGCGAAGACATCCTTGCAGACCTGAGAGCAAACTTCGAAGGCGAATGCTCTGAAGTAGGTATGTACCTTGCAATGGCAAGAGTTGCTCACAGAGAAGGATATCCGGAGATCGGATTATACTGGGAGAAAGCTGCTTACGAAGAAGCTGAACATGCTGCTAAATTTGCAGAATTACTCGGAGAAGTTGTAACAGACAGCACAAAGAAGAACCTTGAGATGAGAGTTGATGCTGAGAACGGTGCAACAGCTGGTAAGTTTGATCTTGCTAAGAGAGCAAAAGCTGCTAACCTTGATGCAATCCATGATACAGTTCATGAGATGGCAAGAGACGAGGCTAGACACGGAAAAGCATTCGAAGGCCTGTTAAAGAGATACTTTGGCGAGTAATCCCATTTAATAAAAATGAGGATGAATCCCGGATTCATCCTCATTTTTATATAACAGACATTCTTATGAATTTATATCATGCCATTTTAATAATACATTTATAAGGAGGAACTAAACTATGTCAAAATATGCAGGAACAAAAACAGAAAAGAATCTTATGGCTGCATTTGCAGGAGAATCTCAAGCACGTAACAAATACACTTACTACGCTTCTGCTGCAAAAAAGGCCGGATTTGTACAGATGGCAAACATCTTTGAAGAAACTGCAAATCAGGAAAAAGAACACGCTAAAATGTGGTTCAAAGAATTTCACGGAATCGGAACTGTAGAGGAAAATCTTGCTGATGCTGCAGCAGGCGAGAATTACGAATGGACAGAAATGTACAAGCAGATGGCTGAGGATGCCAGAGAAGAAGGCTTCCCGGAATTGGCTGCAAAGTTTGAACTGGTTGGCGAAGTAGAGGCTGCACACGAAAAACGCTACAACAAGCTTCTTGAAAATTACAAGAATGGAACTACCTTCAAGGGAGATGCTCCTCTTGGATGGAAATGTAACAACTGCGGATATATCTACATCGGAGAAGATGCTCCGGAAGTATGCCCGGTATGCGCTCATCCAAAGGCTCATTTTGAACGCAAAGCTGAAAATTATTAATTCCTTATAAGACATATCAAAGAGGGAAAGTTGCAAAATTTTGCAACTTTCCCTCTTAATATATCGGTAATTTTTACAAGTACCGTTTAATCTGTTTTCTTACACCACAGAAAGTCATGTCCCGGAACCACAATATCTTTCAGTTCCAGTTTTTCATCTGTCATCAGACTCCTGAAGCTTCCCTCTTCCTGCATCCACGCAGTTTTGGGCTGATCACTGAAGTTAAACAGTCCGATCAGATATTCTCCCTGATATTCTCTGAAAATTCCCAGTATCGCATCTTCATGAACATCATAGGTATAGACATCTGCCTTCTGATCAAATACATTTTCCTGTCTCCGGATCTGTTCCAGACGATCCAGTGCCTGAAAGATAGCGCCCTCAACACTTAATACATCATGTCTGTTCTCTGCAAGTTCCCAGTGAAACTGTCCACGGTGAATATAGCGGGAATCCTCTGCTTTTTCCGGATCCTGTTTATAACTGTAATCATTCGTCTGCCCGATTTCATCACCACTGTAAAGCATCGGAATTCCTGACTGGGTCAGCATATAGGCATGCAGCATAATATCCAGACGCACCGCTGCCTTCATTTCCTCATCACCGGAATCCTCCAGCTTCTTACCCTGAAAGCCCGCACATTCCACTCCGCACATAGATGCAATCGTCCCACAGAAACGGGCATCCTGCGTTACCGGATCGTCATTGTACAGCTCACCGCGGCTGACGCTTTCCTCCACCTTTCCGGTAAAATAATCATTCAGATATTTCTTATGCTGCGGTTCATTCATTCCCCATTTTCTTAAGGTCGGATAATCTAATCCCCAGCCGATATCATCATGACAGCGCAGATAATTCAAAAATGTATACTGCTTGGGCAGACTGTTCACAATATCCATCTGCTGCTTCAGCAGGCGGACATCTTTCGTTGCCACACTGTTCCATGTCGTTGCCATCGTCGTAACATTATACAGCATGTGACATTCCGGTTTCTCCACTGTTCCAAAATAAGGAACCACCTTTTCCGGTTCCATGACCACTTCTCCCAATAAGAGTACGCTTGGGCACACAATCTCACTAATCATTCGCATCATACGAACGATCGTATGTACCTGCTTCAGATTTCGGCACTGCGTTCCCAGTTCTTTCCAGATATACGGGACTGCATCGATCCGGATGATATCCATCCCCTGGTTAGCCAGGTACAGGAAGTTATACATCATTTCGTTAAATACTCTTGGATTGCGGTAATTCAGATCCCACTGATATGGATAAAAAGTCGTCATCACATAGTGGTCCATCTCCTGCAGATAGGTAAAGTTCCCCGGTGCCGTAGTTGGAAATACCTGTGGAACCGTCTGTTCGTATCTTTCTGGGATCCTTCTGTCCTGATAGAAGAAATACCGGCTCATATACTCCCCGTCACCCTGTCTGGCACGTCTGGCCCATTCATGATCTTCGGAAGTATGATTCATGACAAAATCCATACACAGGTTGATTCCATTCTGATGACACCTGTCCGCAAGCTCTGCAAGATCATCCATCGTTCCAAGATCTGCTCTTACTTTCCGGAAATCAGATACTGCATATCCGCCGTCTGAACGCCCTTTCGGAGTATCCAGAAACGGCATCAGATGAATGCAGTTTACATTACATTCCTTCAGATAAGGGAGCTTTTCTGTCACGCCTTTTATTGTACCCGCAAAATTATCAATATAAAGCATCACACCGAGCATATCTTTCTTTTGAAACCAATCCGTTTCTTTTTCGCGATATGCATCTCTGATTTTCAATGATTCTCTACGTTTTTTATAATACTCATACATCTGCGAACACAGTTCAGCAAACATATCATCATTCTGATATAACTCCATATACAGCCATCTGAGTTCATCATGATGTCTGCTTAACCGTTCTTTGAATCTGACATCCTCTTTCGATTCCATTGTCTTTATCCTCTCCTGAATTGTTCTCTATTCAAAGATTTCAAAATGCAGCTGATATCCCTGATATTCTCCGGTTTCTACCGGAACAGGAATTCCTGCGTCCATCAGAGCTGCTCCGCTGTACATTTTTCCGGTATTTTTCTCCTGATACATCTCACCTGCATTCAGTCCTCTCATTTTTACATAATTGACCGTCATATTTCCATGAATCTCCTGCATCACCACATTCAAAAGAGCCTCTTTTCCATCCTCCGATGCAAATTCCCATGCACATATTTCATCGTGAAACGGATCAGACAGACGATAATACTTTCCATTTTGAATCAATGGTGCATATTTGTGATAATCTGCAATCTGCTTTTTGACTTCTTCCTTCTCTTCCTTCGTCAGCGCACCAAGATCCAGCTCATAACCGAATGTTCCGGCCATCGCTGTAATCCCTCGTGTCTTCATTGATACAGTTCTTCCGGTCTGATGATTTGGTACAGCCGACACATGAGAGCCTACTGCGGAAACCGGGTAACCAAAAGAAGTTCCATACTGAATTTTCAGGCGATCTATGGCATCTGTATTATCGCTGCACCAGATCTGCGGCGTATAATATAACATTCCGGCATCAAACCTTCCACCACCGCCGCTGCATCCTTCGATCAGCATGTCCGGATATCTCTGTACCAGCCGTTCCAGAAATTCATATACCCCCAGAACATAATCGTACATAACTCTTCCCTGATCTTTTACAGACACCGAATAGATATCCATCAGGCTTCGGTTCATATCCCATTTTACATATTCAATATTGCCCTGATCCAGAATCTTACAGATCTGTTCGTAGACATAATCTACCACTTCTTTTCTTGAAAAGTCCAATACCAGCTGATTTCTCGCACGCACCGGAGCTCTCCCCGGAATTGCCAGTGCCCAGTCCGGATATGTCCGGTACAGATCACTGTCTTCAGATATCATTTCCGGTTCAATCCAGATGCCGAATTTGATGCCAAGATCATTGATCTTCTGAATCAGATCTCCTAATGTTCCACCAAGTTTTTCTTCATTTACATACCAGTCGCCAAGTCCGCTGTTATCATCTTCTCTTTTTCCAAACCAGCCGTCGTCCATCACCAGCATCTCAATATCAGCTTCTTTTGCATGCTTTGCAAGCTCATAGATCGACTCTCCTGAAAAGTCAAAGTAAGACGCTTCCCAGCTGTTGATCAGTACCGGGCGAACCGTTTCTTTATATTTTCCACGACACACATGATGACGAATACACGAATGCAGATTTTGAGACAGCTGATTTAATCCTTTATCCGTAAATGTAATGATTACTTCCGGACAATAAAAAGTTTCTCCTTCTTCCAGTGGATAACGGAACATCTCCTCCTGAAGCCCCATCAGGATACGTGTTTGATTAAACTGATCTTTCTGTGCCTCTCCCTGAAAATTTCCGCTGTATACAAATGACATTGCATAACCACATCCAACATCTTCTGTTGTCCCTTTTTCCGCAAGGATCATCATTGGATTATACTGATGACTGGAAGCTCCTCTTCTGCTTCCGATCACCTGACTTCCATGAACAACAGGAACTCTCTGAAAATTACGTTCCATTGCATGACGCCCGTAAAATGTAATCAGATCATACTCTCCATACAGAAAATCAAGGCATGCGGACTGAGCCTTCTCCAGATAGATTTTTCCAGATCCACCGTTAATAATCTCTGCACTCCTGGTAATCACATCCAGGTCCGTAAGTACTCCATATAATAGATTGACCTGGAGACCCGTTACCCGGTCCTCCAGCTCAATTTTTAACGTCTGGGCCTCTTCTTCATCCGCATATACTGCCGGAAGACCGGGAAGTCTATATTTTCCTTTTGTAATCTCATATCCCCTGTATCTCAGATCACAACTGAACGTACCATCCGCATTTTCAACAGATAGAGCCACACTTCTGTAATCTCCATTTCCGAGACAGGGAAATTCCTGAGGCAGGGAATCCATAGAATATGTTCTGTCATTTCCTGCATCATACGGATTACCGGAAAATCCTCTGTCATAATAAGTCAACAGGTAATCCATACATCCCGTTACTTTTTTCCCGTAGTACAGATGCAAAAGGAATCCATAGTCATCTACCTTCATCTGATAAGTTGTTGTCATTGTATGTATCGTAAATGTTCTGTCTGTTTGACAATAGATAATTCCCATAGCGATTCTCCTTTTTAATGATGTAATATTTTAAGAATTATTTAACTGCACCATTTACTACACCGTTCAAAATCTGCTTCTGACAGATCAGATAGAAGATCAGAATTGGTAACAATGCAAGCAGATATGATGCAAATGCCAGATTGTAATTGGTTCCAAACTGTGTCTGGAAGTTCAGCTGTGCCAGCGGCAACGTTGTATTGCCGGAACCTGACATGATAACCAGCGGTGTCATAACATCATTCCATGTTCCGAGCGCTGTCAGTACTGCAACCGTCGCATGCATCGGCTTCATAATCGGAAAGATCACCTTCCAGTACGTTGTCCATGTGGTGGCGCCATCCACACATGCAGCTTCTTCCAGAGCCATTGGGATATTGGTAAGATATCCGGAATAGAGGAGCACATTCATCGGCATATAGAATACAACATATAGTATAATCACACCCGCCATATTTGCAAGTCCCATCTGTGCCGTCTGCTTTACCAGAGGCATCATCAGAATTGCGAATGGAACAAACATACCGCTGACTACATAGAAGTAAATTCCTTTGTAAAATTTACTGTGTGCCTTATTTCTTCCGATTGCATATCCGAGCAGTGAATGAATCAGGATAGACAGTATAACGGTAATCATCGTAATCAGGATACTGTTTCCGAGAGAGTGCCAGAAATCTGTTACTTCCATTGCTTCTTTAAAATTATTCAGACTCCAGCTTTTCGGAAGAGACAGGATTCCGGCAATGCTGTTTGTCATCTCTGAAGGCTGCTTAAATGCGATCATAATCGTCATATATAATGGAAATGCTACAGTGATCAATCCCAGAATCAATAAAATTGTCAAAGGCCAGTTTACTCTTTCTTTTCCTATGTTCTTTTTCATTACAACTGCTCCTCCTTCTTACCGGTGATCGTCATCTGGAATGCAGAAAGTACCACAATTACAATAAAGAAGATTACTGCATTGGCACTCTGGAATCCAAACTGTCCGCCGCCCATACCATTGTTATAAATCAGATAAGAGATAGATTCTGTGCTCTGAGCCGGTCCACCTTTGGTCAATGCCATAATCTGATCAAATACCATCAGGAAGTTCTTCACACAAAGTACCATATTGATGGAGAAGAACGGAATAATCAGTGGAAATGTCAGATGCTGAAATTTTCTGAATCCAGTTGCTCCGTCAATTGCTCCCGCTTCATACACATCCTCCGGAACTGTCTGCAGACCGGATATATATATGATAGTATTCATAGCAATAGACTGCCATGCACATACAATTACGACCGCAATCCAGGCCAGTTTTGTATTGGACAACATACTGGAAGAAAATGTACTGCTTCCAATCATCTCTCCAAATGCAGGGAGAATATAGGTAAAGAAATAGTTGAAAATATAACCGACAACCAATGCTCCAAGTACATTCGGGATAAAGTAGGCACCCCTCAGTGTACTCTTGAATTTAATCTTACTGTTTAATCCCAGTGCAAGCAGAAGACTGACTACATTGGTCAAAATTGTTGCAACAATCGCAAGTTTAAACGTAAAAAGATAAGAATGTCCCACTCGGATATCCGTAAACAGATCTATATAATTTCGAAGCCCTACCCAGTCAAAGCTTCCGTATCCACGGAAGTTTGTAAAACTGTAGATCACGCCCTTAATCAGCGGCAATGTGTTAAAACAGAAAAACAGAGCCACGATCGGTATCGTAATCAGTAAAAATGTCCGCTCTCTGCCGTTCATTTGCTTTTTCTTCATTTTCTATCTCTCCTTCCCCTAATTTTCATTTGCATGTTCTTTTTCGTAATCCTGAACTTTCTGGATAATATCACGATTGTATCTTATCCAATCCTTGTCAAATTTCTTAAGAAATGCATCTGTGTCTTTTTTCATGAGGAATGTCTGAATCTGTGCATCAACTGACATTTCTGACGGATAATAGTGATCCTGATAGTCTGCCATTCTTCCTTCTTCAATATAGGTTCTCATTCCATCCAGCATAGAAGACAGTTCGAAATCACCTTCTTTACAAGGTACTGCATTCTGTGCATCCAGGTAAGCCTGTACACTTTCATCCTTCAAAAGGAAATCCAACACCTCATAGGCAGCTTCCTTATTTTCACAGTCTGCCATTACACAGAACTGCAGGTCAATACCGGAATTCAGTACATTATCCTCTTCCTTATCATTTGCCGGCATTACAAAAGAATCAATATCCATGTCCGGATTTACCGTCTGAATCTGAGGTACTGCATAGCTTCCGATCGGATACATCGCTGCTTCTCCATTTGCAAAGGCCGTACAGGCTCCATTATAGTCATAAGCAAACGGATCATCCGGTCCGTACTGAATAGTTTCCAGCATTTTTTCAGCAGTTTCTCTGTATTCATCTGTAAATGTTGTCTCACCTTTGTTCACCTGACGGCATACATCGATGGGTGCGAGACCTACTGCAAGCGCATTCCACGGTGCAAGACAGGTCCATGTGTCCTTAAAACCGAAATACATCGGCAATATACCTTCTGACTGAATCTGTTCACACAGGCTCATGAATTCATCCCATGTTTCCGGGATTTCCCATCCATGTTCTTCAAACATTTCACGATTGTAAAGAATTCCGGCTGCGTTTGCAACATAAGGAACGGCATAAGTCCCCTCCAGCGGTACAAATTCCAGTGCCTTATCAATATCCCTGTATGCCTGTTTAATATCATTCAATCCTTCAAAGTCTGATATATCCATAAGGATCTCAGCATCCATGAAATTAGAAAAATTCACGTCACCACCGATTCCGATAATGTCCGGATTATCTTCCCGGATAAATCTCGTTTTCAGCACTGTCATTGCATCATTTGGCGATTCAATCGTCAGATGAATATCATCATGTGTTTCATTGAACTTTTCTTCAATCTGTTCAAATGTTTTTACCGCCTCAGGTTTGTACTGAACAAGATTAATCTCTATTTTTCCGTCGCTTTTGTCTTTTGTTCCACAACCCTGAAGAGCCATGGCCGCAACCATACAGAGGATCAGTCCTGTACTGATTAATTTTTTTCCTCTTTTATACATCTCTCATTTACTCCTTTCCAACATGTTTGTCGGCTTTTCTCCTGATTATCCCGGGATTATGTTGCATTTCATCAGGTTTTTTTCGTTTTTCTTTTTCACAAAAAAATTGTAACATGCCTTTATGCGTCCATAAATATCCATATTTCTCTTGTTTTATATCAAAATACAACTTTTTTCCCGATATATTGAACTATGCAAGCATTTTGGTATATAATACAAAAAAATCACCAAAGGAGGGCATTATGAACAACGTACTTTTTTCTGTTTTTCCCAATGAAAACTTTGTTGACCTGGGACTCTACCAGTATGGCTGGGAACACTGTAAGCCTTCCCATTCTTTTGGTCCTGCTGCCAGAAATCACTACCTGTTTCATTATGTAATATCCGGAACCGGAAAATTGCTCGTAGACAAATCTCCGGGAAACACCGTAGAATATCAGATCAAAAGCGGACAGGGCTTTATGCTGTTTCCACATCAGATCAATACCTATATTGCTGATCACGATCTTCCCTGGGAATATGTCTGGATTGAATTCGATGGACTGAGAGCCAGAGAAGCTATCGAAATCGCAGGGCTAAGACCGGACAATCCGGTATATCATGCAGGCTCCAAGGATCTGAGAAATGATATGATGAATGAAATGCTGTATATCGTCCAGCATTCTACAGAATCTCCCATGCACCTGATCGGGCATCTGTTTCTTTTTCTTGACTATTTTATGCGTTCCGCACATTCAGTCAGATTAAATCAAGGAGGAAAATTGAGAGATTTCTATATTAAAGAAGCTCTTACCTTTATAGAACAAAATTTCCAGAATGATATCACAGTGGAAGACATCGCTGATTCCTGCGGACTGAATCGCAGCTACTTCGGGAAAATATTTCATGATATCATTGGCAAATCTCCGCAGGAATTTCTGATCAGCTACCGCATGACAAAAGCAGCCGAACTCTTAAAACTAACAGGTCTGTCCGTTGCGGATATCGGAAATGCCGTCGGATATCCGAACCAGCTGCATTTCTCGCGTGCATTTAAAAAAGTATATGGAATATCACCAAGAAACTGGCGCAATGAAAATCGACTGGAACCTTTAAAGTAATCCTGCATTCTACACCATCCATCCGGCCAGCAGTACACTTGCAGCAATGCCTGCAAAAGTTGCAAAAAGAGCACCTCCGAGCGTGTACCTCGTTTTTGTGACTTTTGCGGTCATGTAATATACGCTCATTGTATAAAAAACCGTCTCCGTGCAGGACATACTGATGGAAGCAATAAGACCAATATATGAATCCGTCCCATATTCCTTATACACATCCAGAAGAAGACTTGTCGCAGCGGACGACGAAAACAATTTCACTACCGTAAGCGGAACCAACTCCCCCGGGAATCCAATCCTTTCAGAAAACATGCCGATCATATCTGACAGAAAATCCAGGAATCCGGAAGCTCTTAATATTCCGACGGCCACCATCAGACCAACCAGCGTCGGCATGATCCTGATCACAGTAAAAAATCCACTTTTGGCACCTTTGACAAAAGTATCATATACATTGACCTTCATTAAAAGTCCATAACAGATAATCCCAAAAATCACAAGCGGCACAATAAAATCCGCCAGATATAATACGAACTTCATTCCTAAACTCCCTGTTATCCACAATATCCACTTAAAATATATGCATAACTACAGGGGAATTTTCATTGGGGACGGAGGATTTTTAAAAATCCTCCGTCCCCAATGAAAATTCCCCTGTCCCTTTTTAATAATCCACATTTTCCACACATATAATATAACAATTTCCACCTTAAGGTGACAACTATGTTAAATTATCTCTGGGCCGGTATGATTCTGACCGGGATCATATATGCTGCTTTTACCGGGCGAATGCCGGACATCACCAATGCTGCCGTGGATTCTTCTAAGGAAGCTATTGCTCTGTGCATTACCATGATGGGAATCATGTCTTTCTGGGTCGGAATCATGGAGATAGCCTCCAAATCCGGTATTATCAAGTCTGCTTCCGAAAAAATACTTCCTTTTATACAATTTCTATTTCCGGATCTTCCTCTAAACCACCCCTCTATAGGCCACATTACCACCAATATTATCGCCAATATCCTGGGGCTTGGCTGGGCAGCAACACCTGCCGGTCTGAAGGCAATGGAAGAACTGGAACATCTGGAAGAGGATCGAAGGCTTGGTCTCCTCTCAGGACCGGTCCGTAAAAAAGGAGTTGCCAGTAATGAAATGTGTTCTTTTCTGATCCTTAATATTTCTTCACTTCAGCTGATTCCCGTGAATGTAATTGCGTATCGGAGCCAATACGGAAGTGTCAATCCTGCCGCAATTGTCGGTGCCGGAATTATCGCTACATCTGTGAGTACTCTGGCTGCTATTCTGTATTGTAAACTGTTTGAACATGACAACAGCTAAAAAATTCCCGGCACAAAAATAACGGGATATCACACATGAAACTCATTGTCTGATATCCCGTTACGGATGATCTGCTATATTACTCATTTCTATCTACCTTCGAATGAACATTATCTTCCTGTTTTTCTACACAACAGTTCTAAAGCTTTCATAATATTCTTCCAGCATTGTTCTGATCTTTCTCATCTTCATCTTCATAAATCATTCCTCCTATCTCAATATTTGAAATTTGTCAATACATCTCTCCCACATATTTTTAAAATTTATCTCAATACCTTTACGGGTATCAATTCATTATTAATAAATCATTCGCCTTGTTTATCCATACACTTACCCTATCAGTTCTCACTGGATCCATGTCCTTACATTCCTTCATTCTGTTTTATGGATAAAGGTACAGGGTAGACTTTTGCTTAGGTGCTGCCTCATTGGGCTGATGGAGGAATCCTCCTTATCCCTGTACCAGTATCGGCACTATAAATCTGTTAAGCCGCCTGCAGCTGGCTCTTTCTATAACTTCCGAAGACAAGCTCCGGTTCATAATAAGCTTTCTTTTTGGACAACGTAAATATAAGGGTAAGCACCTTTTTGCTTACAACTACCAGTGCCTGCATCTTTTTCAGCGGATTATCTTCCCTTGTTTTCAGGTAATCATAGAGTTGACGCATCTCCTTATTGGTTGCTACCATCGTAAGTGAAATCTGATACAACACGCTCCGCAGATTTTTTCTGCCTCGCTTTGAAATACACGTTCCACTTTTGTTTTTACCGGAACTGTCCTCTATTAGGTTATATCCCGCCAAACGGCTCATCTGTCTTGCATCTTCAAAGCGTAACGGATCTCCTAGTTCACCCAGACATGTCGCAAGAGAAACTACTCCCATACCGGTTATGCTCAACAAGTATTCAGATACTTCTGTTTTCTTCAATGCTTCTGCCATTTCCACTTCTAATTCTTCCAACTGGCTTGTTATTAACTCCAGTTCTTCCATCAGTTGCTGTATTTTAAAGCGTGCTGCATATTCACCATAATCAACACCTATGCTGTCTCTCGCAACTTCTACCAGCTGTGCTGCCTTTTTTCTGCCAACCGTCTTTTTGACTGCCTTCTTAATTTCATCTAACACACCATCTTCCCCTAATTCCAATATAAACTTAGGAATAGGGCACACTTTCAGAAGGTGCATTGAGGTTTTCCCTTTAAAAGGATGCTTGAATACTGTTTCAAACTCTGGAAAATATTCATCCAACACTGCAGTAATTGTATTGATGATGGACTTTTTTCTCTTATTCATGCTTTGCCTGGTCGTTGTCAGTCCCCGTAATTCTGCATAGACATCGTGCGGAAGATATGTATCAAAATATCGTCCGTCCTTAACCAGCCTTGCTATGGTAAGTGCATCCTTCTTATCTGATTTTGTCTGGCTGTTGTCGTCCAGCTCCTTTGCCTTTTTTTGTATGATAAGGATTTACCAAAACAACTGTGATTTTTGCCTGCTTCAACAGAAAATTTGCAAATGCCTTCCAGTAATGTCCGGTTGGCTCCATTCCTACGATAACCTTATTAAAATCTTCCTTCTTGCAGATTTCATAAATTCTTGCTAAGATTGCATTGAAACCATTTCGGTTATTTTCAAATTTAAGAGCCTTGTTATGTTCGATGCCACGACAGTCTACAAACCTTGCCCATTGATTATGCTTGGCAATATCGACACCGACAATTAAGGTTTTAAATGTGATTGCTTCAAGTTTTTCGTTTAAGCGTTCCTTTAAATGGTTTCTTTTACTCATGTTATAAAATCTCCTTTGTTTTCTGATGTATTAAGTCGCCAAACTCATATACATCATACGGGGAGATTTTATTTTTTTCAAATTTCATGTTCTATAGGAATGCTTAATGAAACTCTTGTTTACTTTTTAAAGGTCCGTCCTGACTTCCTTTTCTTGATTATAATTTAACACATTGACTGCATATTGTAAAATATATATAATAAACATATAACAATACCTTTTAGGTATAGTATTTTTATTCTTATAAGGGGGAAATTTTATGGAAATCCGTCATATCCGATACTTTCTTGCTGTTTCCGAAGAACTTAATTTCACCAGAGCCGCTGAAAAGCTCTGTATGGCACAGCCGCCTCTCAGCAGACAGATTCAGGATCTGGAAAACGAACTTGGTGCTAAGCTTTTCATCCGAAAACCACATGCCCTGCAGCTGACAGAGGAGGGTATCTTATTTAAACAATACGCCAGCCAGATTCTTGATCTGGTAAATAAATCAACGGAAGACATCCGGGAAATCAAAAGCGGACTGCAGGGCACCCTGTATCTGGCATCTGTAGAAGGACACGCACCCAGACTGCTTTCCGAATGGATCGCTGCATTTCATCGAAAATATCCTCTTGTTCAATATAATCTCTGGAACGGCAATTCTGATGACGTTGTTAACCGCGTCACAAAAGGATTATGCGAACTTGCCATAATCATGGAACCACACATCGCAGAAGGTCTGGAGTCCATTCCTGTATATCAGGAACCCTGGATCGCCATGATTCCAAAAGATCATCCACTGGCGCACAATAAAAGCTCAACTCTTGAAGCCGCCGATCTGCTTCCGTATGATCTTATCATTCCTTCCCGGGCTTCCAGACTGGATGAGATTAACAACTGGTTCCAATACACCGGACAAACACCCACCATTCGCTGTCGCATGGCTCACATGCTGAATGCCTATGAACTGGTACGCCAGGGTGTCGGTATTGCAATATATCCTGCATCCGCAGCAGATATTGCCAATTCGGATATAAGTATAAAAGAAATTCGAAAACCATGCGTAAAAGCATCCTACATTTTAATCTGGAACAAAAGCCATCACCTGTCACACATCGCTCAGGAATTTATTACATATATCCAATCCACTTTAATCAACTAAAATGGGGACGGGGAATTTTTAAAAATCCTCCGTCCCCTACTTTAATTTATATCATCCGGATTGATGTTTCTTTGCTTCAATTTTAAGTATACAATTTCCCGGAACAATGCATACATCACAGATACCACCGGAATAAAGATCAACATTCCCTTTATTCCCATAAGACTTCCTCCGATACTGACTGCTGCCAGCACCCAGATTGACGGAAGTCCCACCGAATTTCCCACTACATGCGGATATATCAGATTTCCCTCTATCTGCTGCAGAACCAGAAACAGAATCACAAATATCAGTGCCTGCAGAGGATTCACCATAAAGATCAGGAAAGCGCCGACCACACATCCGATAAACGCACCAAATATCGGGATCAATGCGGTAAATGCAATTACAATCCCGATAAGTAATGCATATGGAAGCCGGAGTACGGCCATTGTTACAGCAAACATTGTTCCCAGTATGATCGCCTCAAAGCACTGCCCGGTGAGAAAACTGGAAAATGTTCGATAAGTCAGCGATATCACTTCCAGTGCAGCCTCTGCCCGTCCTTTTCTCACAAATGCGAATAACACTTTTTTTGCCTGGATTCCAAGTTTTTCCTTCTGCACCAGTACATATATTGAGAAAGACAGTGCAATAAAAAATGTCGACAATGCGCTTATGATGCTTTTGGCGGTGTTAATCGTAGATTCTACTACATTTCCGGCTCCATTCCTTAAAAATCCTATACCGGCATTTACAACCTTATTCCAGTCAAACTTCAGGCCATTGATCCATTCCATGATTTCTTTGTTATTGTGAAACCACCTGTCTGCGCATTGCTGAATCGTAGGAATAAAATCCTGAATACTTTTTCCCAGATTGGAAAATGTATCCGCTAATTGTGGGATCAGAACAAACATAATAAATGCAATAATCCCCGTCACGCCGGCAATTACGATCAGAAGACTGATAAAACGGACTATCTTTTTCTGTCTGGCTGTTTTCTCAGGACAGACTTTCCCCTTTAACTCTTCATTTTTATTTTCATCCTCATCTGCATCATCCTTTTCTTTTCTGTAAAACAGATGTCTCTCAACAAAACTCATCGGAACATTCAGAATAAATGCAATCGCTCCTCCAAGGACAAACGGATATATAATATTGAACACAAATCGAAATACTTTAATCACAACATCATATTTCCAGAAACACATGATAACCACAGCTGTAAATACAATGAGGCCCTTTATTTTATGAATTGTTTCTTTATTTAACTCCATTTATACCTCCTGAAAAATGAGCATAATCCGATCTAACCCTTCTTTTTTATCAACTGACGTATCCACTTCAGCAACTGTATGATCGGAAGATTTAAAAGTGCCAGTCCATATACCGTAAGCAGCTGTTCCATATTAAGACTTACCACCTTGAATAATCCCTGCATTCCCGGAAGAACAAGCACTGCTGTAATAAGCGCCAGTCCCAGTAAAAACGCACCGATCAGATAGATGTTATTAAAAAATCGTTTTGTAAATATCACCGGACGATTGCTCTTGCAGTTAAATCCATGTACCAGACGGCTGGTACACAAGGTTCCAAATGCCATTGTACTTGCAAGTACGGCGTCTCCGTTCCGATAACCAATGAAAAATGCAGCCATTGTCATAATTCCGATAATCAGTCCCTCTGTTCCAATACTCGCAAGATATGGTCCGGTCAGTATGGATTCATTCATCGGACGTGGTTTTTCCTTCATAACTTCTGTTGTATGCGGCTCCAGTCCCAGCGCAATCGCCGGAAGACTGTCTGTCAGAAGATTGATAAATAACAGATGAACCGGCGCAAACGGAACCGGAAGTCCTGTTACAGAGGCATATAACACTGCCAGAATCGCTCCAAAGTTGCCGGACAGAAGAAACTGAATCGAATTTTTAATATTCTGATATACATTTCTTCCGTTTTCCACCGCTTTTACAATGGTTGCAAAATTATCATCCGTCAGAACCATATCTGCCGCATCTTTTGCTACTTCGCTTCCGGTAATTCCCATGGCAACACCAATATTGGCCTGTCGAAGAGCCGGTGCATCATTGACTCCATCACCGGTCATGGCAACAATATTTCCTCTTTCCTGCCATGCACGCACAATACGGATCTTGTGTTCCGGAGACACTCTTGCATATACCGATACGTCTTTTACAAATTCCCGAAGCTCTTCATCTGACATATGCTCAATGTCTGCTCCCTCACACGCCTCGGATTCTTCTTTCAGGATACCGATTCTTTTTGCAATTGCAGAAGCGGTGATCTTATGATCCCCCGTAATCATGATCGGTTTAATTCCTGCCTTTATACATTCCGACACTGCATCTTTCGATTCCTCTCTCGGAGGATCCATCATCGCGATCAGTCCAAGGAAGGTCAGCTCCTGTTCATCTTCAGGCGTCAGCTCTGCGCCCTGCTCTGTTTCTTTATAAGCAAATGCCAGAACGCGAAGTCCGTCTCTTGAAAATTCCAGGTTCTGCCGCATGATCTTTTCCTGATCATCTTCCGTAAACTCTCTTACAGTATCGCCAATTCTGATCCGGGTCATGCGCTGTATCAACACATCAACAGCACCTTTTACGACCATCAGATACCCTTCTTCCATCTCATGTGCTGTTGACATGAGTTTTCTGTCGCTGTCAAATGGAACCTCCGACTTTCTGGGATATTTTTCTCTGATCTCTGATGCTTCCAGTCCAAGATTACTGCCAAGATTAATCAGCGCAGTTTCTGTAGGATCTCCGATCTCCTGCTCATTTTCATTCGTGGAATCATTGCAGAGCATACTGAACTTTAAAAGCAGTCTCTGATTTTTATGATCCATATTGAGATCCGATGTTGGGATTCGTTTTTCATCTACATAATAATCCTCTACCGTCATTCGGTTCTGCGTAAGAGTGCCCGTTTTATCAGAGCAGATAATTGACACACTTCCAAGCCCCTCCACTGCCTGAAGTTTTCGTATAATAGCATGTTCTTTTGCCATCTTCTGTGTCCCGAACGACAATACGATGGTAACGATAGAACTCAGTGCTTCCGGAATCGCAGCAACTGCAAGTGCGATTGCAAAGAGAAACGCATCTCCCGCAGAACCGCCCTGCCATACATTGACCCCAAATATGATTCCACAGAATATCAGGATGAGAATCGAAAGTTTTTTCCCGAAATCATCCAGATTAACCTGAAGCGGCGTTTTCTTCTCAGAAGTAGTCTTCAGAAGTCCGGCTATCTTACCTACCTCCGTTCCCATTCCAATCTCTGTCACTTCATAGATTCCTCTGCCATACGTGACAAAACTTCCGGAAAATACCATGTTTGTCTGATCTCCAAGAGCCGCTCCTTCCGGCGCTTCATCCAGTGACTTTTCCACCGCAATACTTTCTCCCGTCAATGCACTCTCATCCACCTTAAGGCTTGCACATTCTGACAGTTTTCCATCTGCCGGGATACAATCACCCGCTTCAATGATTACTTCATCTCCGATCGTTACTTCTCTGGATGGAATCTGAATCAGTCTTCCGTCACGCATAACCTTTGCTTCCGGTGCCGACATCTGCTTCAGACTCTTTAAAGACTGCTCTGCCTTTACGGTCTGCACCGTTCCGAGTATTGCGTTGATGGTAATTACAACAAAGATAACAGCTGCACTTTCCGCATCTCCCATGATTCCTGATATAATCGCTGAGATGATCAGAATGATTACAAGAAAATCCTTGAACTGTTCTGCAAATATCTGCAATACACTTTTCTTTTTTCCTTCCACTAATTCATTAAATCCATACTTTTCCTGATTATTTCTGGCTTGTTCACTTGTCAGCATTCTAATTCTCCTTTCTCGTCTGACATCTATTATGAAAATAAAAAAGAGACTTTTATTGCACATAAACTACATGCAATAAAAGTCTCACCATTTCATTACGATACGGATGAATCATCATCGTATTGACGTCATCGTAAACACCCGTCTTTTACAAACGAATGCCAGTTACTCCCTCTTATTATTTTATAATATACGAAAATTTATTACTCTTGTCAATTTATTTTTTATAAAAAATTATATAAAATACGAATGTGCTTTCCTGCCAAACTCAGAAAAGCACATTCAACTGAAGGGTATGATATCAATCAAAAAACCTAATTGTAATAATTAAATCGCTCTTGTATACTTTTTCAGCCACTCTTTCTCTTCTTCCTCCAGATACGGAGACACTTTTTCATATACCAGTGCATGATATTCATTCAAAAGACGTTTTTCTTCTTCTGACATCATCTCCGGCATAATCGCATCCAGATCCATCGGGATCAGAGTGATTGGTTCAAAGCACAGGAATTCACCATATTCATTCTTCTTCCATGCTTTTACAAGAAGCTCATTCTCAAGACGAACTCCGTGGGATCCTTCAAAATAGATTCCCGGCTCATCTGTCAGTATAATTCCCTCCTCAAACGGATGGGTATCTTTCACACGGTACTGCCAGCGGAAGTTGGTCGGTCCTTCATGGATATTCAGAAGATATCCGACTCCATGTCCTGTTCCGTGATTAAAGTTAAGTCCTCTGTCCCAGAACGGTTTTCTTGCAAGGATGTCCAGATTCATTCCATTACATCCTTTTAAGAATTTTGCACTTGCAAGCTGGAGATTACTGATTGCAACCATAGTAAAATGCTCTTTCATAATATCAGGAATCTCTCCAAGCGCATATGTTCTTGTTACGTCTGTAGAACCTTCATAGAAGCCTGCTCCTGTATCCGTCAGGAATACGGATCCCTCTTTCAGCTCTACGTCCGTTTCCTCTGAAGAAGTATAGTGACAGAGGGCCGCATGTTCTCCATATGCAGAGATCGGCTCAAAGCTTGGACGGATAAAATTACCCATCTGTACACGGAACTCATCCAGTTTCTCAGAAGCAGTCATCTCTGTAATTCTGATTTTTCCTATATTTTCTTTCAGCCATTTCATAAATCTGATGTGCGCTACACTGTCTTTTAACTGCGCTTTTCTGATATTTTCGATCTCAACATCATTCTTAACAGCCTTAAATAAGATCTCCGGATTACGCGCTTCTACCGTCTTTACCTCTTCCGGAATATTTCTATAGATCGCATAATTAATCTTTGCTTCATCCAGAAGAACCACTTCCTCACCGGCAATTTTTTTCATATCTTCATAGATATCGTTGTACGCATGAATGGAAATACCGTCTTTTGCAAAGCTTTCCTTCATCTCAGTTCCGAGCTTTCTTTCATCTATATAGAGATCCACGCCATCCATTTTAATCATGGCATAGCATAAAACCATCGGGAAGAAATCTATATCGTTTCCACGCATATTTAAAGTCCAGCAGATATCATCCAGAGTAGTAAGTACATGAGCTGTCGCTCCATGCTCTTTCATAAACTCACGGATTCTGGAAAGCTTGTCTGCCGTTGACTCTCCTGCATACTGAACATCGAGTGCAAACGCCGGCTCTTCAGACATTTTTGGACGCTCTTCCCAGAAAGTATCAACCAGATCATATTCATATACAATCTGTCCGCCTTTTTCTGCGACAATCTTTTCATATTCCATTCCTTCACCCATGGATACTACTCGTCCGTCAAAACCGATCGTTCCATTTTCCGGAAGGTTCTCGCGCAGATATTCTTCAATCGTCGGAACACCCGGCTCTCTCATCTTCATCAGCTCTACAGTTGTTCCCTCAATCTGCTTTGCTGCCTGAATAAAATATCTTCCATCTGTCCATAAATATGCTTTTTCTTTTGTCACAACAGCAGTTCCTGCAGAACCGGAAAATCCGGTCATGAATTTTCTCGCTTTAAAATATTCCCCTACATATTCACTCTGATGAAAATCAGCTGTTGGAATAATATACATATCAATTTCTTTTTCGGCCATCAGCTCACGAAGCTTTGAAAGTCTTTCACGAATGTTCATTTTACCTCTCTCCAATTCATTTATTAAAAATGATGTACAGGAAGCTTCTGCATCCTGTACATCTGTTTCATTAGTCTACCAATGCAGCTAATTTCTTATCCAGAGCAACCATGATGACAGCAGAAACTAATGCAATTACTGCAACGATTCCACATGCAACTCTGAATTCCAGATTACCGCCAAATAACAATCCGTATACGTATCCATAAGATTTTGCAGCGATAAATGTTGCAAATCCCCATACGGACATCATAACTGCCAGGTAACGGCTTGGAGAATATTTACTGATAAATGCATGTCCCAGTGGTGAGAAGAACATTTCACCAAGTGTCAGAAGGAATGCAAATCCAAGAAGCCAGATTACGCTGACTTTTCCATCTCCACGAACAATATCCATAAGGATATAGAAAAGGTAACCTAAACCGATTGTTGTGATACCAAGAGCCGTTTTACGGAAAATACTCATATCACCCTGTGGTCTTGCTGCAAGTTTCTTCCATAAGGAAGCAACAACCGGACCCAAGATTACACAGAACATAGAGTTTGCTGCATCAAACCATGTTGCCGGTACTTCGTATCCTCCAATAGCCCAGTTTGCATTTTCTGCCCAGTAGTAGTATACCGGAAGATATCCAAGATACCAGAAGATCCAGAAAATAATGGAGAAGATAGATGCAACAACAATAGCACCGATTCTCTTCTTTTCCACAGTTGTCATTGGCTGTTTTTCTTCTTTTTCAGAAGCTTTTCTTGCTTTTTCTGCTTCGATTTCTTCAGCAGTCATTGTCTTTTTGAATGGCAGTGCTGCTGTATCGCCTAAGAATCTCCAGCATACAAATACATACCAGAGTGCACCCAATACCATGATCAATGCTGCAAGTCTGAAGCATGGAATGAAACCTAATACACCATCTTTTGCAAATACGTCTTTATATAAGATACCAACTGCAAATGTTCCAATAAATGCGCCTACATTTACCAGAGAATAACGGACAGAAAATGCAGAGTCCATCTGTGATTTATCTGTAATAACACGTCCGATAATCGGTCCATTTTTGAAAAGAGCAAGCCCTGCGCTGACAAAGAAGATCATCAGATATACGCCTGTTGTGCTGGTTGCAACGGAACCCATGAAGTAACCGACACCTGCGATCACCATACCAATTGGTGTCGTATATTTTGCACCTATATATTTGTCTACGACAACTCCTCCCAAAAGTGGAAGCAGGTAAGAAAATGCTGTCAGGTTTGACTGCATATTTGCTGCTACTGTATCAGAAAGTCCCAGACCTCCTGTTGCTACAGTTGCTGTTACAAAGATTAAGATCAGTGAACGTCCAAGATAATAGGAAAGACGTTCGAAGATTTCTGTGCAGGCACATGCCCAGAATGCTTTTGGATAGCCTTTTTTCTTAGTTTCCATTGGTTTTTTTCCTCTCTTCCTTATTCCATTTCTTTTAAAAATGCTTTATAGCCTCTGTATACCTCATAGATATCAGATTTGCTCGTTACTTCGTGTGGCGCATGCATAGATAACACTGCAACACCACTGTCAATTACGTTCATACCGTAATTTGCCATAATATATGCGATGGTTCCTCCTCCACCGAGATCGACTCTTCCCATCTCAGCTGTCTGGAATCCAACTTCATTATCATCCATTACTTTACGGATCTTTGCGATGTATTCCGCATTTGCATCACTAGTGTTGTTTTTTCCACGGCTTCCGGTATATTTATTGAAAACCAGACCTCTTCCAAAGAATGCCGTATTCTTCTTTTCAAATGCATCTGCAAATAATGGATCGTATGCCGCACTTACATCAGATGACAGCATATAAGAATTATGTAATGCCCGTCTTACGGTTAACCCCTCGATACCACCTGAAAGGGCAGCAATCTCTGCCACTGTATCTTCAAAGAATCTGGAATGCATACCTGTCGCACCAACGCTTCCAATCTCTTCTTTGTCGACCAGAATACAACAGCTTGTACGTTTCGGATTTTCTGTTTCCAGCATTGCAAATAATGAAGTAAATGCACATACTCTGTCATCCTGTCCGTATCCGATAATCAGACTTCTGTCAAGTCCGCAGTCTCTTGCCTTCCCCGCAGGCACTACTTCAAACTCTGCTGAAAGAAAATCTTCTTCTTCCATGTCATAATTATCTTTTAAATACTTCAGAATGGACGCCTTTACCAGATCCTTTTCTTCCTCTGTTTCTGTAAGCGGCTTTGTTCCGACAAGAACATCCAGCTTTTCACCCTCGATCACTACGTTCGCCTTTTTCTCCATCTGCTCCTGAGCAATATGGATTAAAAGATCCGAAATCACTAATACAGGATCCTTTTCGTCTTCCCCGATAACGACGTTTATGCTTGATCCATCTTTCTTTGCAACCGTTCCATGAAGCGCAAGCGGAATGGTAACCCACTGATATTTCTTAATTCCACCATAATAATGAGTATCAAGAAATGCCATATCACTGTCTTCATACAATGGATTCTGCTTAATATCCAGTCTTGGAGAATCAACATGCGCCCCAAGAATATTCATTCCATTTTCCAGTGGTTCTGTTCCTATCTGAAATAAAACAAGTGCTTTGCCCATACACTCAGCGTACACTTTATCTCCTGCCTTCAGCTGAGTTCCCTCTTTTATACATTCATTAAGATTACGATAACCAGCATTTTTCGCCATCTCAATTCCAAGGACAACACACTCTCTTTCTGTCTTTCCGGCATTCAGACATTTTTTATATCTTTCGCTTAATTGCTCAACTTCCAGACATTGTGCATCTGTATACTGCTTCCACATATTTTTTCTTTCCATTTTTTACACCTCCTTTTGTTGTCAGCAGTCCCTATGTCAGATTTTATCTCTGTTTCACAATAATTACAAACAAGTTTTTCTAATATCGGAATAAGAAAAAGTTATAGCGTTATATTCTGATAAGACAAAGAAAAACCAGCCATTATCTGACTGGTTTGTGAATTTTGTATCATAATTATATCTATTAACTTATATCTCAAATGACATCCTGAAGCTCCCGATATATTTTCTGTATTCTTTTTTTGTTCTTTTCTTTACGATAAAATAATTTCAAATTACAGGATTCCTTGTAGTCTGACAATAATCGGATTTCGCCGTCCTCATATGAAAAAAAACGACTATCGGCGAATGCATACCCATCATTAAATTCTACTTTTAACTTCATGGTATCAATATTATCGTATACTGATATATCTTCCTGGGTCTGCTCTTCTGCAGCTTCCTTCTCATCCTTGAAAGCATTCTGTATACTGCAGGGATACACTTTTGTCTCATATCTTCTGTACCCTTCCAGATCCTTCAGCATGAGTTCTTCTTTATCTTTCAGAGCAGTATGACTTCCTACATAGACACCGATCGGACTTTCACAAAGAACTTCCTCTTCCAATTCCATTTTCATATCAGGCACCGGAATCCCATATCCGATAAAAATGTCCAGTTTATTCGCCTCCAGCATCCTTCCTCCCTCTCTGGGATCTATCTTACTGAAGCCAAATCTCTCTTCAGAACCTTTATAATTACTTCTGATAACATTCTGAAGCTTATCCCAGAAAATGCGATTGATAGAAGAATCCACTCCTATATCAATCGTAGGCTTTTCCTTTAACTGCTGTATCTCCTTTGACATCTCCTCGTTCAAACGAAGCATTTCCTTCGCCTTATCATACACGATCTGCCCCAATTCAGTTACTACAATCTCCCCGTTACCTCTGTCAATAAGCTTTCCGCCTATGCTTTTTTCCAACGAAGATATCTGTTGACTGATTGCAGTTTGTGATACAAAATTTTTCTTTCCTGCTTTTGTAAAACTTTTGCTGTCAATAACATCAACAAAATATTTGTATTTCCAAAGAATCATTGCCTAATTTCCTTCCTTTAATATCCTGTTCACAGTCAGGCTATAATGATCAGAAATTGCGTCGCATATTATCTGCGTATCTCTTGTCCTGCACGCATCTACCAGTTTTTTATGTATTGGATACTGTCTTTTTTCAATCTGCTTTATGTCCTGATTCCCTGCATAGCAGCTGAGTATATTTCCATAATTCATGTCTGTCCAGGCTTTTTCAAGACGCGATAATCCGGCTCTTTCAATAATCACCCTGTGAAGCAGACAGTCAAGTGAAACAACCGTCTTATAATTCGCATCTTTCAAATTCTTCATCAATTCAAGAATCGTATCCATTCTCTTTATATCTTCATCAGAAAAATTACCGTCATAAGACTGAACCGCCATAATCTCGTAATTCGAACTAAGCATATAGATCTCTTTTATATCCTCCAGAGTTACTTTACGAACAGAACATCCTGCATTTCTCTTATACTCGATCATGCCTTCCTGTTCCAGCTGACGAAGAGCCTCCCGGATCGGTCCACGGCTCACTCCAAATTCTTCTGCAAGATCCTGTTCTATAATTCTCATGCCAGAATTCAATTCCTGATCCAGAATCTTAGTTCTTATCTCTTCTACAATTTTTTCTCTTAATGTACAATGTGATAATTTTCCCATGAATGTATATCCTTTTTAAAAAGTAGATTGTTAACAATCTACTGTCAGCATAACATATTTCTACATTTTTTTCAACAAAAAAACGTAAATCCCGAAAAAAGGATTTACGCTCTCTCATTCCTGAGCGTGCGGGGATTCGAACCCCGGACAACTTGATTAAAAGTCAAGTGCTCTACCGACTGAGCTACACGCCCTTATTCAATTATTAGCAAATAAAATGCCCAGAGCCGGAATCGAACCAGCGACACGAGGATTTTCAGTCCTCTGCTCTACCGACTGAGCTATCTGGGCTTAACACATATAAATATGTGCGAGTTGCGGGGGCAGGATTTGAACCTACGACCTTCGGGTTATGAGCCCGACGAGCTTCCAGACTGCTCCACCCCGCGATATGAAATTGTAGTCTTTTCAGACTAAGCCGATGATCGGACTCGAACCGATAACCTGCTGATTACAAATCAGCTGCTCTGCCAATTGAGCCACATCGGCACGTGCCTTACGGCTAATGGATGGAGGTGGATTCGAACCACCGAAGCAATTTGCAGCAGATTTACAGTCTGTCCCCTTTGGCCACTCGGGAATCCATCCAAATTCTTTTGTTAAATGGGACCAATAGGGCTCGAACCTATGACCCTCTGCTTGTAAGGCAGATGCTCTCCCAGCTGAGCTATGATCCCATAACGACCCAGAAGAGACTCGAACTCTCGACCTCCGCCGTGACAGGGCGGCGCTCTAACCAACTGAGCCACTGGGCCTTATAGAAGGTATATACCTTCAAAACTGCATACAAGAAATATCATCCACTTACCTATCACCTTGCTTGGTCATGCCCTCGACCGATTAGTATCAGTCAGCTCCATGTGTTACCACACTTCCACCTCTGACCTATCTACCTCGTCGTCTTCAAGGGGTCTTAC